>CAMARA010000023.1 GCA_945860585.1 Francisella tularensis subsp. holarctica
ACCAGCGAAGGCCAAGGGATATGAGCTTTAAACTGACTTTACAGATGATGGGCGCCTTCTTGCAAGCAGGCGTTTTATCGCCAGAAAACACCCAGGCATACCAGCGATTTCAAAAGGCAATCATATCCAAAACAATAGGCCGTCAAAAATCCCGGCATTTGTACCGTGAAAATCTCGCATGAGGTGGCTTAACTTAGCAGCATTAGACTATAAGCTCCACCCATATTGCTGCACATGCGAAATACTGATAGCCAGGAAAATCATAGCAAGCGAGATGAGCCCAGCATACTTAATATATCCTACATGATTTCTAATTTTTTTAGGTAAAGCCACTCTAAATCGAAGCATATTTAGAGAAGGCTTTCGATAGAAGACTGCAGTTTGTATTTGATTTGCGTAGTAAACAGATCCAATCACATCCCAGGCCTTAATCGGTTTTGTAAGATTGGTCAGGCCACCACCCCAGAGAGGGCTATACCCTGGAAGATGGATGATAATCTGCCGGATCCGCTCCCCATACCGAGCAACCAATAGAATTTGCGCAAAAACTGCCGAGAAGGCTAACAACATGCCAAGAACTCCCAATATCAGTGAAGTCCAAAACCAAAATCCCAATCCAAGTAAATACATATCTTAGCTCCTATTTTTTATCGGCATGATGTGTTCGATCATAAATGGTAACTTTGTTATAACCAGATTCTGTGAGTTCTTTTAAAGCAAAGCCCGAAGCACCCCCCACACCCGAAGCAATGCCCCCAACTGCTATGGTGCACCCAATGGTTCCAAGCCCTAAAGTTTCAAAATCAAGCAAGGCGTTACAACCTAACCACTCAGCTGTTGCGCCGCCAGTCAGATCCCCCAGAGCCTCACTCGCACCAAAATAAGCCGTATCCCCAACCGCAGTCTCATGACACAGGGTCGAGCCATCGCCATATTTCCTGCAGGTTTCGGCGGTGTCGGCGGCATTGGTCACACCGTTCAAGCCTGTGCCGACATAGCCTGTTATTCTAGCGGCGCTGGATATTGTTAGGCCTTTTAGTTTTGCTTGACTGAGCAATTCCAACTCTTTTCCTCCTAAAACTGTTGATTTTATGCCTAATATATTTCGATTGTACGCCAGTCCGGTGTCATTTTCAAAGTGGGTTTTAAAGTCATCGTCAGGCAGGCCTAATTTGTCTAGGAACGTCTGGACTTGGGTGTGCAGGGATGCGCCTGCGGCTTGAGCCTGCATGCGAAACTGAGCGGCATTTGCGGCGCTTCCGGCAAAAACAGAGGCTTTGGCTTCGGCATTGATCTGACCGATTTTGTTGAGCATATCTGAAACTTGATTCAGCTGATTTTGAATTGATTTAGAGCTGATCTGGAAATAACTATTTTCAAAGGTCATGGCGTTATCCAGGAACCATCCGAACACCTGATGCCATAAGCCGTAGGCGCTGAGATCATCTGGAGATGTCTGATCAACCTGACGCTGGATCTGCTGCATGCCTTGCTGCACGGCGGCGATATCGTCGACTTGGTAGCTTTGATTTGCCATCGGCAGATACACCCAGGCGCCTGCGGGTAGAATGCCGCCGTACACCTGTAAATTAATATGATTGAACAGCATGTTTTGATGGGCAGAAGCGGTGCTCATCAAGGTTTTGGACAAGCTCATGATATCCGTTTTTTCGGGCATCACGTAAAAATAATGTACGATCTGTGGATTGACCACGCGTGCTTGCTTGGAGTTGTTGGCAGCCTGCACATGCTTCATTCCCGCTGCATCGCTTTGATACACCTGCGTATACGTACCCTGGCCGACATTTACTTCGGTATGATGCTGCGTAAAACCGCCAGGTGCATCTTGCGTCAGGGCGCTTTGGCTGACGGGATTGTTGACGGCACCTACGGTGTCGTAATGGTTACCGCTGGCCACACGTTTGGCGTAACCACTGCTGGATTCCTGAATGCCATGTGCGGCGGCAGAGGTATCAAGTAGGTTTTGATTGGTGCCTAGATTAATATGTGCAGCGTGGGCGTTGCTGTCTTGCAAATGCATGCCGAGCTGACCATACGGGCTGCCGGCATCCTGACGGGTGAGATGCATGCTCAGGCCTGAACTGGTTTGGATTTTACTTTGACGGTAATTGTCTGGCGTGACCGTGGATTCTCGGCCTTCGTTGGTCAAGCTGCCGACAATCAGCCAGTCGGTGTTGAGGCCGTTCTGCGACGCCAATAAGACTTCTGCTTTGCCTGTTACGCTATGGGCGACGCCGCCGCCTTGGGTGGTGGTTTCCTGCAACTCTCGCAGCATGACGAGGGGGTTTTCGTTGCCGGCTGCCAGGTCAATGGGGAATTGCACTTGATGCTGGCCCATGTCATTGAGAGGGGCGAGCTCAGGAATCATGCCGCCGCGCAAAAATCCAGGCATTTTGGTGGGGGCTTGATAGGGCCCGAGCCAGGCACCCTGATCACTGTAGAGGCGCGCCAGGCCGCTCACCTCAAAACGCCAGACCTCATTGTATTGTTGGCCATGAATTTTAAGGCTTTCAATAAACACATCCACTGGCTCTAGGCATTGATAACGCTGGACTTGCAGGTGCTCGCCGATTAAAAGATCGCTATAATAACTGCCGATGCTGAAGGTTTTTTGATGGGCGTTGAGTTGATCGGTCAGACGGGCGGCAATTAAATCATATTGATCCGTTGGCGCATAGCAGGAAATGGCAGTGAAACCCAACTCCTCCTGACTCCCATTGCCTACGCGTGCGCGGGAAGCAGCGGGATTATAGGGATCAAAATAGAAAGGTTTAGCTTTGCGGGATGGGCCTTGATTCAGACCAAAGTGATAGAAAACGGGCGACTCATTTTGCGTGATGGCGTCTTTTTTATCTGGCAGATGTTCGATCACCTGCTCTCGATTTGGCAAGGCTTGGGGCGTGTCGATCACCACCAATTGCTCAAAATCTTCGTGCTGGATAAAATAATAGCGCGCGCCCATTTGAAGGGTCTGCTCAAAAAAGGCGAGATCGTTGTCCGCATATTGCACCATCGAACGATTAAATTCAGTCGTCAGCAAAGGGTCCGTTATATTGAATTCAGCACGATTGGCAGGAAGGCCGCGCGCTTTCAGCAGATTATTCACAACTAATTGGGCCTGACTGAGATAAGACTGCTTGTTAAAGACTCTAAACTGGCGCGAATAATGCAGCAGATATAAAAACGGCCGGATGGTCAGGGTGTTGAAATAGTAAGTCTTGGCGGGATCATATTCCACCTCAAGATCACTCACAAAGCCATGAATAAACTGGCGTTCGCCCTTGGGGCTGGTGTAGCTCAGGTGTGCATTTTGAAACACAATCTGCTTAAAATCGAGGGCCTCATCTAAGCGCAATTGCACCTTTAAAGTGTAGCATTGGCTGAGCGCGCCCTCGTACACAAAATGCTGCGCAGGATGAGAGATCACGCCCTCTTTGCCCTCAATAGATAACATATAAACAGTCTCAATAATGACTACATGTTTAAATAGTATGCTTAAAATAAGGCGCTGTCAAGCCCTCGCTCTTAGGTGTCATCCTCGCGTGCGCGAGGATGACACAGGCACTAACGGGGATGACACACGGACTAGCGAGGATGGCACTGCAAAACTAAAGCGCAGCTAAAATTTCATCCACTTTCTGCGGCGTGAGATTTTCATGATAGTCTTTGTTGATCTGCATCATCGGCGCACCGGTGCAGGCCCCTAGACACTCAAACTCTTTCAGGGTAAAACGTCCGTCTTTGGTGGTTTGGCCGGGCTTGATTTTGAGCTTTTTTTCTAAATGATGCATGATTTCATCAGAGCCACGCAATTGACAGCTGATATTGGTGCAGACATAGAGCTTAAATTTCCCCGTGGGTTTCAGATCATACATCATATAAAAACTCGCCACTTCCAGCACGGCAATTTTGGAAATACCGATATACTCCGCGACAGCCGCCATCAAAGGATCAGTCAAGTAACCCTCATGCGCATCCTGGACAATATGCAGGGCGGCCAATAAAGCGGATTGGCGCTGCGTTTCTGGAAACTTCTGCAACCAATAATCAATCTCTGCTTTGACTGCATCAGACAATTCTATTTTTTGCTCACATTTACTCATCGATCAATATCTCCAAATACAATATCCATGGTCGCAATAATCGCGGGCACATCGCCCAGCATATGGCCTTGCACCATTTCATTCATCGCGGCTAAATGGGCAAAATCGGGAGCCCGCACTTTTAAACGATAGGGCTTATTACTGCCGTCAGAAATCAAATACACGCCAAACTCCCCTTTGGGATGCTCTGTTGCGACATAGACTTCCCCGGCGGGCACACAATAACCTTCGGTAAACAGCTTGAAGTGATGAATCATTGACTCCATGCCTTCTTTCATTTCTTCCCGTTTCGGCGGCGTAATTTTATGCTCGGGCAGCATGACTTCGCCTGGATTCAGTTTTAGCCATTCTGCGCATTGACGCACGATTTTAGTAGACTCACGCATCTCTGCAACCCGCACTAAATAACGATCGTAGCAATCGCCTTCCTTGCCTACGGGAATTTGGAAAGCCATTTTATCATAGACTTCATAAGGCTGCTTTTTCCGCAAATCCCACTCCACGCCGGATCCACGCAACATCGCGCCGGTAAAACCTAATGCCTTCGCACGTTCTGGCGACACCACGCCAATGCCCACGGTCCGTTGCTTCCAAATCCGATTGTCGGTCAACAACGTCTCATATTCATCGACACATTTGGGAAAACGCGTCACAAAATCTAAAATAAAATCCAGCAAAGATTGCTTGCGATTGGCATTTAAGGCCTCACATTCTTTAGGGCTTCTAAACGGCGAAACCTGATATTGCGGCATCATACTCGGCAAATCGCGATATACCCCGCCCGGACGAAAATACGCGGCATGCATCCGCGCGCCTGAGGCTGCCTCATAACAATCCATCAAATCTTCGCGCTCACGGAAAGCATACAAAAACACACTCATTCCGCCTAAATCCAGCGAATTACAACCGATCCACAATAAATGGTTGAGAATGCGGGTAATCTCTGCAAACATCACGCGAATATATTGCGCACGCAGCGGCGCCTGAATGCCCAGGAGCTTCTCAATCGCCAGCACATAGGCATGTTCATTACACATCATGGAGACATAATCCAGGCGATCCATATATCCAATGCTCTGGTTAAAAGGCTTACTCTCAGCTAATTTTTCAGTACCGCGATGCAGCAAGCCTACATGCGGATCCGCACGTACGACGGTTTCACCATCCAGCTCTAAGATCAGGCGCAAAACTCCATGCGCAGAGGGATGTTGCGGGCCGAAATTCAGGGTATAATTTTTAAACTCACTGCTCATCTTCGCTTATCCTTCTAAATATCGATGATCATGCCGAATGACTTTAGGCACTAAAATACGCGGCTCAATCTCCACAGGCTCATAGATCACACGCTTTTGGACCGCATCATAGCGCACTTCTACTTCTCCAATCAGCGGGAAATCTTTGCGGAAAGGATGGCCGATAAAACCATAATCCGTCAATAAACGGCGCAGATCAGGATGCTTTCTAAAAATAATGCCAAACAAATCAAAGGCCTCGCGTTCAAACCAATTGGCAGCTGGCCAGATCGACACGACGGACGCGATCTCCGGCCAATCACTATCCACAAAAGCCTTGACCCGTACCCGGATATTCTGCGCATACGACAGTAAATGGTAGGCTACGGCAAAACGCGAGCCCGAATGCGCGGCATGTTCACTCCGATTGACGCCTCGTGAAAACCCAGTGGAAGTCACGGATTCTGTGTCCCATTCCGCCTCACCAAAACTTAAATAATCTACCCCGCAGACATCGATCAATTGTTCAAACGCAAACTCATCCCGCAAGACTGTCGCTACTTCCAACCACGCCTGGGCACGAATCACGAGCGTTAATTCCCCCCTTTCAATATGCGTATCGACGACATGTTCTTTGAGACGCTCATCCAGATTGGTTTTTAAGGCTACGAGCATTTAAAATTTTCCTTCCGATTGATTTTATTTTGCAATTGAATAATCCCGTACATCAAGGCTTCTGCAGTGGGCGGACAACCCGGCACATAAATATCCACAGGCACCACACGATCACAGCCGCGCACGACGGAATAGGAATAGTGATAATAACCGCCGCCATTCGCACAGGAACCCATCGAAATCACCCACTTCGGATCACTCATTTGATCATAGACTTTGCGCAAAGCCGGGGCCATTTTATTACACAATGTGCCCGCGACAATCATGACATCTGATTGCCTGGGACTGGGACGAAATACAATACCAAAACGATCCAGATCATAGCGCGAAGCCCCAGCCTGCATCATCTCCACAGCGCAACAGGCTAAACCAAAAGTCATCGGCCAGAGCGAACCGGTCCGCGCCCAATTGATAAGCTGATCGGTGGTGGTTGTTAAAAAACCCTCACTTCCAAAAGGACTTTTTATTCCCATTCCAGCGCTCCTTTTTTCCACTCATAGACAAAACCCACCGCCAGCAACACCAGGAAAATCACCACTGAAAATAAGGCATGATGCCCCAAGCCGCGCATCGATACGGCAAAAGGAAACAAAAATGCCACTTCCAAATCAAAGACAATAAACAAAATCGCAACCAGATAAAACTTGATATCAAAGCGAGAGCGGGCATCATCAAACTCAGGAAATCCGCACTCATACGGCGAGGCTTTTTCCGAATCAGGCCGATTAACTTTGAGAATCTTCCCAATGATTTTCCCCATCATCACTGCTGCCACCGCAATCACCGCTGCGACAATCAAAAACACTAAAATAGGCAGATATTGACCGAGCATCAGGCCCTCCTTCTTCTTAAATTGTCGCCATTATACCTGAATTGGCTTGCACTCTGCAATTCGATTATAATAGCTGCACTTTTTATCTAAAACAGTCTGCACATGAATCCACACCTCATTCTGGCATCTTCGTCGCCCTCACGCAAAATGATTCTCAATAAATTAGGCATCCCCTATCAAGCCATCAGCCCGGAGATCGATGAGCAAGTCCTCCCCGGCGAAGAAGCCACCGCCCATGTACTGCGCCTAGCCAAAGAAAAGGCCCTCAAAGTGGCAGAAAATATCACCACACCCTCCCTGATCATCGGCTGTGATTCCGTCTGCATCCTCAACGGCGAGATCATGAGCAAACCCGAAACCCACGCCGTCGCAGTCAAACAATTGGAGGCCTCCTCAGGCAAAATCGTCTACTTTTATTCCGGCCTCGCCCTCTATCACAGCGCAACCCAGCAATGGCAACACAGCGTCACCCGCACCGAAGTCCACTTTAAAACACTCAGCCCTGCCCTGATCGAAGTCTATCTCCAAAAAGATCAACCCTATCAATGCGCCGGCAGCATCAAAGCCGAAGGTCTGGGCATTATACTGATCGACAAAATGATCGCCGACGATCCCAATAGTTTAGTTGGTCTGCCACTGATTGAGCTTATTCGCATGTTGGAACAGGTTGGGTTTTTGTTTTTTAACCGCAAAAAACACTTTACATCCAAAAAAATTTCATGCATCATTGAAACATAGATTTAATTATAAATTGTATAGCCATGCCTTATTTAGTCACTGATGTTTTCTCTGACTGCCTGTTCACTCAGGCTGGCGCTGCTTTGTCTTTTTTCTCCCGAATGTGATTGATCAAATTTGTTGAATCTTTAACACTTGATCATTTTATATTTTTGGAGAACCTACATGCCTTATTCTTTAAGCACCCTCACAAAGAAAGAACAAATTGATACCATCACTGCTTTGGCAGGCACACATCATATCTCACGCACTGAAAAATACTTGAGCAACTTTTTAAGCCTTTGCATCAAAGCGGCTTTTTTTGGCAGCTATGTCCTACAAACTGCAGATGACAATCCTGATGGACTAGGACTGATTATCATTGGCTGTGCGATTTCAGGGTGCATCAATGCGGTTTTAGGAGGGTCCGTCGATACGACGATCCGGCGCGGAATCAAGGGTATCAAAAGCACCTTTGCTTGCGATACTGAAAGCTTGAAAGAAACTTTTTTCATGACTGTTCTCATTATTGCTGCAGCGTATTTTGGCTATGCGCAATCTGGCCCATTTGCCAAAGGAACACAAGTTGCCTTGGCACGCCTGACTCGATATGGGCCCGACTCAATTCTATCAAAAGCAGTCACGAGAGGCACTGCGGCAGCAGAGGCTCTTTTTCTCACCAATAATGCCTTACGCTTTTTTGAAAAAGCACTGGGAGAATGCTGCCTCAAGGATAAGAAAAAAGCGCGCATCATCGAAGAAGCGAATCAACCCTGGGAGTGCGCACTTCAGACAACACTAACTGGGGAATGGACTACATTTGAAAAAACACTTCCGGCGTCAGAACAAAGTAAACATATTTTTAAGCAAATTTTCACGGGCATTTTTATTGGATTTGCCTATGCTCTAACCATGGCCTCCTCCACTCAGGCTTATGTGAAAAACCTGGCACTCTATCGCTGGCTAGATGCCCTCACGCTCGATGGCCTTCCCCTCGGGTACGCTGCTCTCAATTTTACGGCTTTATTTGCTTATAATGGGTTTGTGAGAGGTGGCATGTCCATTTTGCTCGATCCATTTTTACGCCTTAAAGATCTGATTACGGGAGAGGGATTTTTTACCCGCAAAGATGACCATTTTCTATCTGATCCTGAACCTAAATCCGTTGACGGCCGGCTAGTTTTAGACTATGCAGTAAAAGCATTCTTCAGCTGGATTGGCCCTGCCCTCACCTATACTTCCAGCATTGAGCGCGCTAAAGCAGGATATCATGCGCACCATCCTGTCATCGATGCGTGCAATGACTACGTTTTACCTGTCATGGCTTTTCTGGTGAATGCTTTTGCGTCTTTTTATTTATTGAAAGGACTCTATCGCATTTTCACCTGCACCACTGAGTCAGAAAAAGCTCCGCTTGAAGGAAGTGATTATCGTGCATTGCGTGTCACCGTAAAATATTTGCAGAAACCAGAGAATAGCAGGCATCCCTTTTGGACTGCAGGCCAAGCTGATCTGATTAAACACGGGGCCCAGGCGTATCGTGATGCACGCATTGCAAGCGCTGCCGCCCCCGCTGACGAGCTCAAGCCCTTACTTGAATAAACTCAAGCCCCGGCAATCATCATCTCACCCACCCAGATCGAGCCGGTTTGAATGCGTTTACGGGTGTCGACATCGGTTCCCACGGCGCGGATGTTGCGCAACATGTCTTTGAGATTGCCGGCGATGGTGATCTCTGAGACGGGGTATTGAATTTCGCCCTCTTCAATCCAAAAGCCGGAGACACCACGCGAATAATCGCCGGTCAATAAATTGAGACCCTGCCCAATGAGCTCGGTCACCAACAAACCACGACCCATTTCTTTTAGCATCGCTTTTATCTCCAGCGTATCGCGACTCTGCACAAAGACATTGCGCATTCCACCGGCGTGGCCTGTGCTTTGCATCCTCAGTTGACGCGCGGAATAGGAGCCGAGCAGATAGGTTTTGACGATCCCGTTTTCAACTAAATTTTGAGCTGAAATCGCAATGCCTTCTCCATCAAACGGCGCGCTGCCTAGACCACGCAAAATAAATGGATCTTCAAATAGCGTAAGCGTTTCTGGAAAAATTTGCGTACCCAAACTATCGACCAGACAGCTGGTTTTACGATACAGACTGCCGCCACTCACCCCTTTAAAATACGCACCAATCAGGCTTCCGGCAATACTGGCATCAAATATCACCTGCGCTTTGCCGGTGGGAATCTGGCGTGGACTCAAGCGACGCACTGTTTTGCCAACGGCATCCTTGGCAATCCGCTCAATGGTCCATAAGTCGTCAAAACAGCGGACACTGCTGTAACTGTGATCCCGCTCTTTTTGGCCTTTGGCCTCCGCTATTAAACCGACGGATAAATCATGGGAGGTGGCTTTGGTCAGCGCCAAAAAACCATTCGAATTGCCATACACATTGACCCCGGCATAGGTGTTAAAATTAGCACCTTCCGATTGCGTGATGCGTGCGTCTGCTTCCAGAGCCATTTTCTCACAAGCTTTGGCCTGCGCAATCGCCGCTTCGATATCATGGGGATAGGGATGATAGAGGTCCAACTCCGGCCACTCCTGCGCCTGCCGTGCAGGATCAGCAAGCCCGGAATACGGGTCCTCCATCGTCAATTCAGCAATATGACAGGCCACCGCCAAGGCCTCCTCCATACTCGCCGCGCTTAAATCCGAGGTATCTGCCGAACCTTTTTTTCGCCCAAAATAAACCGTAATCCCCATCGAGCGATCTTCGTGATGCTCAATGGTTTCCACCTCCTGATTGCGCACATTCACGCTAAAACCCGTCCCCGTCGTGAGGCCAACTTCTACTTCTGTTGCGCCTTTGGCTTGCGCCTTCTGCAAAATCTCGGCTACTTTATCCTGATAAAACGCGTCTTGATTCATCCTGCACTCTTTTGAAAACTCTGATGTCGTACCTTAACAAAAGCCAGCGTCTGATACAAGCTTTGAATACGGAAGTTCTATCTGGGAGGACTTTCCAAATAGAACTTCCTCATAAAATATTGATAGGAAGTTCTATCTGGGATATGATTTCAAATAGAACTTCCTCACTGGAAATAGCCATGAAACTCATCGGTAGACAGCCTGAACAAGAAACGCTTCATCGCATCTTACATTCTGAAAAAGCAGAGTTTGTTGCAATTTATGGCCGCAGAAGAATTGGCAAAACCTATTTAATCAGAACATTTTTCCAGTCCAAAAAAAACGTCTTTTTCAATGCAACAGGCATGAAAAAAGGAGCCATAAAAAAGCAACTCGGCCACTTTTGCGAACAAATTGGCGATACTTTTTTACAAGGAATCAGCCCCAAGGTGGGCTCATCCTGGGAGGATGCTTTCAAACTTTTAAGCGAGGCGATCAAACATACTGCAAAAAATAAAAAGATCGTGCTTTTTTTAGATGAATTCCCCTGGATGGCCACTAAAAACGCGCGCCTCCTCGAAACGCTTGATTACTATTGGAATCATTATTGGTCCAACGATCCGCGGATTAAATTGATTATCTGCGGCTCTTCTGCTGCCTGGATTCTCAATAAAATCATTTACAATAAAGGCGGCCTCCACAATCGCGTCACTCAGACGATTCAGCTGGAACCCTTTACCCTTGCAGAAACGCGATCCTTTTTGACTTCCCTAAAATTTAAAATCAATCTCAAGCAAGTGACGCAAGCTTATATTGTCACGGGCGGCATTCCTTATTATTTAGGCCAATTCAACCCCCATCAATCCATTGACCAAAACATCGATATCCTGGCTTTTTCAAAAAACAGTTTCTTATTGAGTGAGTTTGACAAACTTTTTGCCTCTCTTTTCGATCATAGCGAGGCCCATATTCATATTCTCAAAATCATGGCGCAACATCCACTCGGTATTGGCCAGGCTAGTTTATTTGAAAAGCTGAAAGTCAAAAAAGGCTATAGCATTTTAAGCAAATTAGAAGCCCTCAAAACCTGTGGCTTTATCATGAGTTTTGTCCCCTACGGTTACAAAGAGAAAGGCCTATACTACAAAATAATCGATGAATATACTTTGTTTTACTTTCATTGGCTGGAACCCATCAAGTCCGTCCTCCACAATAAAGGCTTAGGTCAGCACTATTGGGAAAAACGCAAAGTCACACCAGAGTGGCGCAGTTGGTCTGGCTATGCATTCGAATCACTCTGCCAGAAACATTCTGACAAAATCAGCCAAGCCCTCCACATTAGTGCAACCTCTATCCCCGCCACCTGGCGCTATATTCCCACCAAGCATAGCCCAGATCATGGCGCACAAATTGATTTACTCTTCGATCGCGATGATGACGCCATCACCCTCTGCGAGATTAAATATACCGAAACGCCATTCAGTATTGACAAAGCCTACGCCCAACGCCTCCTACAAAAAATGGAAATTTTTAGAGCCCGCACCAAGACAAGCAAGCAACTCTTTTTTGCGTTGATTTCTGCCTCAGGACTCAAACCGACCCTATATTCCGAAGATCTGATCAATGCTATCGTCACCCCGGAGGACTTATTTTAAACGCACACCCTACGCAATCACTGATATTGGATATAAATAGGTTTCGGCTTCAATGCCAGCACTTCTGCAGGCGTCATCAAGCGACTATTGCCTAGGGTATCGTTTTTATAAAAAAGCTTAAACCCAGTATATGGAAAAGGCTGATCTGCAATCACGCCCTGATACACGGCTTTTTTCAAATGTGGATGACCAAAACCATCCATTGCCACCACGATCTGCACATCCGGCAGAGACTGAATATCTTTATCATTCGTCAACATATCATCCGTAAAACAATGCACCAGCAGAATCTTGGGCGGCAGATGATTTTCCTGCACGATCTGCGCCAAATAAGCAGCTGCCTGATTGACGGTTGCAGCATCCATACTGCCAATAATTGTACCAGGATGACGGCCATTACTCATCGCAAATTCAGGATCAAGCGCTAACTCCACATTTGGCGATTTGAGATAAGACGCAAACAGAGGCAATTCGGCTGGCACTGTGCTCAAGCCGACTTGCACCTCCAAGAATAATAAGCCATGCACTTGATCTGCCATCGCCAATGCTTTATCAATCTGGCTGGTCGGCATGCGCAGACGATATTTGCCATCCCGCCCCGGACTGCCCTGCGCTGTCACCGCAATATAATTAATCGCTGGAATCACAGGCGTAGCTGGATCCGCAAGCTCCCACTCCTGCACAGTTTTTTGCAAATGCGCCAGCACCTGATCCGGCGGATAAGCACCCAGAATCCCCATTTTTGCCGAATAGAAATTACCGTAATACGCCACAATTCTGGAGTCAGGCAACATGGCCTTGAAAGGAGGACTGGAAGGTGCCTCGATCGTCGCCGCATTTAAGCCCAGACAACACATCCATAAACACATCAAGCAGATTAACTTCATCGCGGCACTTTTTTGAACTCATACAATATAATAAGCATAAAAATGTTATACTTGCAAACTTTCTTTTTCAGAACAGGTGTGACTTAAATTCAGGGGAACGTACGTTAACGTCATCCTGACACTTCTTGCGAAGCAAGGAGGCGTCAGGACCCAGGTGAAAATCATGCTCTTTTTCAAAGCCTGCACTATAAAGTGCTGCGCAGAGGATTAAGTCCTGGGTCCTGATGAATGCTGCGCATTATCAGGATGACGTTTCTGGGCTTTTCCCTCAGAAAAAATCACACCTCTTCAGAGCTGCAACCACAATTTCTGCGCAGACACCGGCACCATTGCTTTTAACTCTTGCGCAAATAAGCTCAAGCGCCACTCTTGAAACCACCAGCGCAGGGTCTCGCGATCGCCTTTGATTTTACGCTTGGGATCACAAAAAGCCTGCCACAGCGGCTGGAACTCCTCGAATAATTTGAGTTCGCGGCTGAGATTATTTTTGAGGCGCTCGATACGGAGCTGCATGCCTTTCAAATAGAAGGGATATCGCTTTAGCCATTCGATCGGTGTGCTACTTAAAAAATGGCGGCTGAACAAAAACTCAAATTGGGCGTAGAGATCTTCCTGGGATGCTTGCAGACCCTGCTTTTGCGGCAGACTGCGCAGACTCACACGCAGCGCCACGCCCAACACACGGAGCTGCTCCAGCCATTGGAGCCAGGTCTTTTGATGATTCCAAAACTCTCCCCGCCGATTCATGGCAGCTTCAAAATCAGCTTGAGTATACATCTGGCCTACATCGAGATGCTGCGCCTGATAAAAATCCTCCAGCACCGTCAGGGAAAATTCATCCGCCAAGGTTTTTTTATCCCCGCTAAAGGCTAAATCTGCAGCAGCTTTAAGCACCATTGAATCCTGACGCAATGCACGTAATTCTTTTGCCAGGGCCTGCTCTAGCAAATATAATACGCCTTCTTCATGATGAATCCGTGCTGACTCGGGATCGGGGAATGCTTCGAGACACACACCCTTCTCGATACGCTTTAAGGCGGGATAGGCGCGCACAGGCTTGCCTTGCAGTTGCAATTCCAGCTCCATTGGGATACCCCCAAAACTCCAGGCTTGAAAACAGCCTTGTGGCAGCGGAGATTCCACTTGTTTCAGCAGGCGGGTCATCTCTACTTCAAACTGTGCTTTCAGGGCGGAGAGATCTTCAGACAAAGCCAGACACTGTCCTTCAGCACCGATGACTTTGATTTTATAGGGAAGATCTGGCAGATGGGCGAGATCCAGCAGCGACACTTCCAGACACACGCCATCTTCATCACTCTCCCAGTCAAAAATATACTGCAATTTTAAAACCTGACCATTAATTTCCAATTGATCCGGATACGCTTGCAATGCACTTTGAAACGGCTGCAGATACGGCTCCGCATCTAATTCCGGCAAGGCTTTTAAGGTCTTAAAGCTGACCACGTCAGCGGGCAAATTCACATCCAAGAACGCAGCCAGATCTTCGTCATCCGGCGCAATACCCAAACGGCGCAATTTGGCCTCAGCGCGCAATAATTCTAAATAGCCGGCCTGCTCTTTGATGCGATCGACCACGGCCTCACGGATAAACACTTCCCGCGCCAGCTCGGGGTTTTTATGGCTAAACTGCATTTTCCGGCGACTGACAATCACCAGGCCATACAAGAGCACGCTTTGATAGGTCATCACGGCATCATACTTCACATCATAATATGGCTCACTATACTGATATTTAACCAGATGCTTGCACAGTGGCTCCAGCCAGGAGGCTTCAATTCTTGCCACAATGCGTGCGTAGGTATGCTTGGTTTCCATCAGGCTTTCGGCCATCAGCCATTTGAATTTTTTCTGCGCCAATGCTGAGCCGGGGAAAATTTTGAGTAACTTTTGATGCGCGCCGCGAAAACACTGTTTTTCTTTATCATATTCCGCGACAAAATGCAGACAGCCAGTCAATAATGCTTGATGAATCAACACATAAGAGGGCGTGTCACTCAGCGGATTCAGTGTCCAATTCAGGATTTTAAACTGCGTATGCAGTTCATGCAAAACCGACTGCCATTCCTGCATCCGTAATGGCGATAAAAAATGTGCCTCGCAATAAGCGCGAAATTTATTTTTGGAGCAACCCTCCGTTTCCGCCATGACCGTCTGCCACAGCTTTAAGATCGTTAAAAATTCGGACTCCGGATGCGCGTAACGCTGATGCATGCAACGGGCTTTTTCCTGCTGCTCTTCAGGATACTCGCGCGGATCTTGCGCACTCAAATGACTGACGATGATGGCGATCTCGCTCAAGGTCCGGTTTTTATGGGCTTCACAGAGCATCCGCGCTAAACGCGGGTCCACACTAAACCGGCTGAGATTTCGCCCCAGCGGCGTTAATTTTTTCTGCACATCAATGGCCTGCAATTCAAATAATTCGGCATACCCCTCATGAATCAATGCACGCGGGGGTGGATCCAATAAATCAAACTGCTCTAAGGTCCCCAGCCGTAATTGCATCATCTGTAAAATCACGGCGCTGAGGTTGGTGCGCAGGATTTCAGGCTCTAAATATGCAGGCCGATTGAGCAGATCAGCCTCCTCATACAAACGCATACAAATCCCGGGCGCTACTCGCCCCGCCCGGCCGGCACGCTGCTTGGCATTCGCCTGCGAAATCGCCTCAATCGGCAGACGTTGAATTTTCAGTTTGCTATTAAAGCGGCTCACCCGCGCCTGGCCCAGATCAATCACATGTAAAACCCGCGGCACTGTGAGTGAGGTTTCAGCCACATTCGTTGCTAAAATAATGCGCTCTTTTGCACCGGGATGAAACACTTTTTGCTGAGCAGAGAGAGGCAGGCGCGCATACAACGCCAGAATCTCATGACGCGGAAAACGCTCTACCAGTTTTTTACGATAATCACGAATATCCCGCTCCGTTGCGAGGAATACCAAGACATCACCGCGCGCCTGCTGATGGAGCTCGATCAAGGCACTCATTAAGCTCGCCTCGGGCCGATAACGCATTTCGATTGGATAGGAGCGCCCTTCCACCGTGACCAGCGGCGCTTTAAAATAGGCCGCCAGCCTTTCATGTTCCAGGGTGGCGGAGGTGATAATCACTTTGAGATCCGGCCGCTGCGGCAGAATTTTTTTTACATACCCCAGCAAAAAATCAATATTCAGAGAACGCTCATGCGCCTCATCAATGATCAAGAGGGCATAGCGTTTTAATAAGGGATCATGGGCAATCTCTGCCAGCAGAATGCCATCGGTCATGACTTTAATCTGCGTCGCCGCTGAACAGGCCTCGTTAAACCGCACTTGGTAACCGACGACTCCACCTAAGCTCATTTTGAGCTCTTCGGCAATGCGGCTGGCAATCGATTTGGCCGCAATCCGGCGCGGCTGCGTGTGGCCAATCAGGCCGGTTTTGGCATAGCCAAGTTGCAAACACAGCTGTGGCAATTGGGTCGATTTACCAGAACCTGTCTCCCCCGCCACCAAAATAACCTGATGGGTCGACAGCAATGTCTTGATTTCATCAAAATGCGCTGCAATGGGGAGGGTAAGATTCACAGACCAGACCTACTGCTTAAGAACGACGCCATGACGGCCGTCCACCACCGGATCGCGGAGGCGGATCTGCCTTCACAACTGGCGCCGGGCCTAGGTCCGTATAACCTGCATTGGGAATCACGGGAATGGCAATTTTAATCAGCTTCTCGATATCCCGCAGCAGGCCGCGCTCTTCCGGACTGACGAGCGAACACGCCTCACCATCACGGCCTGCGCGTCCGGTGCGTCCAATGCGATGCACATAATCTTCCGGCACATTTGGCAAATCAAAATTGACCACATGCGGCAACTCCGCAATATCCAAGCCCCGTGCGGCGATATCGGTTGCCACCAGGACGGTAATCAGATTTTCCTTAAAACTCGACAGTGCTTTAGTACGGGCAGGTTGGCTTTTATTGCCATGAATGGCCAGCGCCGTAATACCCGCGGCATCTAGTTTTTCCACAATTTTATTGGCGCCATGCTTCGTGCGCGAAAACACGAGCACCTGCGTCCAGTGTTGATCTTTAATCAGCTTGCACAGAACCGGAACTTTATGGCCTTTCTCGACGGTGTAGACCACTTGTTTAATTTTCTCAACGGTTGAATTACGTGGGCTGACATCAATCTCAATCGGCTGATGCAAAATGCCTTTGGTCAAGGCGCGAATGTCCGGTGAGAAGGTTGCGGAGAACATCAGATTCTGACGTTTCTGCGGCAAGAGTTTCAGGACTTTTTTGATATCATGAATAAAACCCATATCCAGCATGCGATCGGCTTCATCTAAGACGAGTATCTCAACCTGATTCAGCCGAATGGCATTTTGCCCAACTAAATCTAAAAGACGACCTGGCGTCGCGACTAGAATATCCACGCCGCCGCGCAGACGCATCATTTGCGGATTAATCTTCACTCCGCCAAAGACGACCTCATACCGCAGCTGCAGATGTTGTCCATAAAAACGCGCGCTTTCATGCACCTGGGCTGCGAGTTCACGCGTGGGCGTTAAGACTAACACTTTGACAGAATTGGCCTGCACCCGCTGACGACTGGCCGCTAATTTTTGCAGAATCGGGATTAAAAAAGCACCGGTTTTGCCAGTGCCAGTTTGGGCCGCAGCCATGACATCACGGTCACTTAAAACGGCAGGAATAGATTGTTTTTGAATGGGGGAGGGCTCTGTGTAGCCCTTTTGTTCTAATGCGCGCAGGATCGGTTCGATTACGCCTAATGTGGTAAAAGTCATGTGCTCTCAATATTAGATAGATAAGAAAATAATGCTGCTAAGTTAAACCAGCTCTCTCCCCCTTGACGGGGGAGGGAGCTGGTTGGCACAGTTAGCCTAACTTCACAGCATCATATAATAAAAAAACCACGACAAGCGTGGCTTTTTAAGGAATGCATTCAGTGAAGAAAATTAATCTGTCACAACTACATCAATTGCATTTAAGCCTTTAGGTGAGGATTCGGTATTGAAGCTCACTTTGCTGCCTTCACGTAGTTGGCCGCTTTTAATGCCGTTCTTGTGAACAAACACGTCTTTGCTGCCATCATCTGGGGTAATAAAACCAAATGCTTTATCATTATTAAAAAACTTTACTGTACCTGTAGCCATTTTATTTTCTCACTTTTAAGTTATAATATTCGCCAGTCACCCAAACATTTGGGAACTGACTAAATTGATCATACCACAGTTTCACACAAAACAATAGGAAAATAAAATCATCAAAGAAATAGACGTGTTGATCATCGGCGCAGGCGCAGCGGGATTGATGTGCGCACACACCGCCGGCGCGCGCGGGCGCAGGGTTTTGGTCATCGATCATGCCAATAAAAGCGGCAAAAAAATTCTCCTCTCCGGCGGGGGACGCTGTAATTTTACCAATCGCGAGGCCAGTCCGGCGCAGTATCTTTCCCACAATCCTTATTTTTGCATCTCGGCTTTGAAGCGCTACACGCAATTTGATTTTGAACAGCTCGTGCAAAAATACAAAATCGCCTATCATGAAAAAACGCTGGGCCAACTTTTTTGCGACGAGTCCAGCAAGGCTATTTTGGATTTACTCTTGCAGGAATGCCAGGCGGCGCGGGTGGAGATTCGCCTCCAAACCAGCATCACCCGCATTCAAAAATCAGGGCGCTTTCTGGTGGAAACGACGCAGGGAGATTTTTCCTGTGACTCGCTGGTCGTTGCCTGTGGCGGCCCTTCTTTTCCAAGTATGGGTGCAAGTGCCTTTGGCTATAAAATTGCTGAACAATTCGGTATCCCCGTTTTGCCCGTGCGCGCGGCCCTCGTGCCGCTGACTTTACACAAAGCAGACCTCGATCAGTTTGCCAGTTTAGCAGGCGTTGCCCTGGATGTAAGCGTTCAGTGTCGGGGCCAGGTTTTTAAAGAGGCCATGCTCTTCACGCATCGCGGACTCAGCGGTCCAGCGATTTTACAGATTTCATCCTATTGGCAGCCTGGCGATATTTTGGAAATCAACCTCCTGCCCGATATCGACTTTCTTACGGTATTAAAAGAAAAACGCCAGACTCATCCCAAAACCGAATTAAAAACCATTCTGGCAGAATCACTGCCCAGCCGCCTGGCATACTTGCTTTGCGAACATCACCTGCCCAATAAACCGATCAATCAATTTAATGAAAAAGAATATGCCGAGATTGCAGCAAAACTACATTGCTTTCAAATTAAACCCAATGGAACTGAGGGTTACCGTACCGCGGAAGTGACCTTAGGCGGCGTTGACACTCAGGCCATTTCCTCCAAAACCTTTGAAAGCAATGCCATCAGCGGCCTGTATTTTATTGGCGAAGTCTTGGATGTCACTGGACATTTAGGTGGATTTAATTTCCAATGGGCTTGGTCTTCCGGATTTTGTGCCGGCCAATACGTATAGGAGCAAACATGCAAACCCTCGCCTTATTAATGGATCCTTTCGACAAACTCGTCACCTACCGAGACAGCAGCCTCATGATCATCGAAGCGGCTTTAAAACGCGGCATGCGCGTATTTGTCTTTGAATCAGCCGACCTGATGCTAAATCAAGGTGATGCCTATG
Organism: Francisella tularensis subsp. holarctica; assembly: GCA_945860585.1. Lineage (GTDB taxonomy): Bacteria > Pseudomonadota > Gammaproteobacteria > Francisellales > CACEW01 > JAJZUD01. The sequence goes on from CAMARA010000023.1 coordinate 19,661, forward strand.
CCCACATGACCGAGGTATTATTTTGCGATATCAAACACACTCCCCACTGGTACAAAATGAGCGAGCGCGTCAAAAAACCTTTGCGCGACGTGAATGCGATCATCATTCGCAAGGATCCGCCTTTTGATATTGATTATGTTTTTTTAACCTATCTGCTCGAACGCGCTGAGGCTGCGGGGGTTCGCGTCGCCAACTCACCGGCATCGATCCGCGACTGGAATGAAAAACTGGTGATCTTTCAATTCCCCCAATGCATCACACCCACGATTGTTTCCTGTCATCGCGCAGATTTACATGCTTTCTGGCAGAAACAGGGCGAGATTATCTTAAAACCGCTGGATGGCTTGGGTGGACGCAATATTTTTTATCTCAAAGCAGGCGATACCAATTTCAGTGTTATCGTGGAGAATTTAACCCAACACGGCAAACGCCACATCATGGCGCAACGCTATTTACCTGAAGTGCGCCAAGGGGATAAACGGATTATTTTAATCAATGGCGAACCTGCCCCGCTGGCCCTCGCCCGCATTCCCAGAACCGGCGAAAGCCGTGGCAATCTGGCCTCAGGCGGACTATTTCAAGCGCAGGAACTCACGCATCAAGACCGCTGGATCTGTGGCGAAATCGGCCCTTTCCTCAAAGAAAAGGGCATTCTGTTTGCCGGCCTGGATGTGATCGGCGATTACATGACCGAGATCAATCTGACCAGCCCCGGCTGCCTGCGTGAGATTTCGGATGCCTGCGGTCAGAATTTGGCGGAGCTGTTTTTGGATCGCTTATTGCATTGACGCTTGAACAGGAGCAGCAATCGCTTGACTAGTATCCGTAGGGATTCGAACCGTTGCGTGATGATGATCGACGAACCAAAGACAGGGGCAAAGCCTGTTTACAAGACTACGCCCCGGCGCAACAGCTACCTCTCCACCCACTTGAACATCATCGACAGGCACGCTCGGCGGCGCAAATGGCGCCCTTGCCACCACAGCTGCTGCCGGAGAATCCATAGGTGCTGCTGGCGGCGGCACCATACTACCACGGCGCCCTCTAAAAACACTTGAATGCCGTGCCTGACTCACTTCAGCATCATGACTCATGCCAGGCTCAAGTACCTGCGCACACAGGCGGGCCGCATCTAAACTGCCTCCTTGCTGAAGCTTCGCTTCGTTCAGAATATCTTTTAGCAAAGCATTCGCCTCTTCAAGTGTAGCAGACTGCAAAAATCTCTTAATTTCAGAAAATAATTTCACATGCCAGCCCCAGGATTCCTGCACAAAAGGCACCGATCGGGCCTCCAGCTCCGCTCCACCCGGCGTCGAAAATGCAGTAACGCCTGCTTCATGCGCGCTTTTCAGCCCATTCTCATTCATATGGGCAAAAAAATCTTCACCCTCAATTTTTGCAACCAATGCGGTAATATCCTCTGCAGTAAGCTCAATCCCACTGGTATCTTTGGCATGAATAAAGTGCGCAATCTTTAACTGAATCAGCTCTGGAGATTTCAGATCATCCCCCATCACAAGCTCTGACAGCATCCGCATGCTTTGACCCAGCTTAATTCTGATTTCTTTGAGTGCACTTTCCTGAGTCACGTGCTTATGCGCCGCTTCTGTAAGGACACTTGCAGTCAATACAACGCTTAAACGCTGCATGAGCCCAGCACCAGTTCCAGAATCAGCCGCAAAAGAAGGAAAAACATCCAAAATCGTCGGCATCAAACTCCGCTGCACATCCACATCCGCAATCATCCGTAAAAAACGAAAGATCTCTGCCAGGCCTGCAGGCATTTCTTTATAATTCGCAGGTGAAATAATATCAACCAGCTCAAATAAAGATTTTTGGATCATTTCATGCGTATCCGTTTTGCGAATAATACAAGGCAAAGTTCCCCCGACAATCACGACATCGCGCAGGGCATTCCACAAAGCCCGCTCATCCGCATCCAATGTTGCGCTAAAATCTGCAAAGGCCTGCTGCTGCAGCGCTGCGCTATGAAGCTCATCATGCCCTCTATCACGCAAAAATATTGCATCATGAAACAAGCCACACATACTTAAAAATAATTTTTTATGATGCCGCTGCTCAATGCCGCCTGTTTGATCGATCAGATTGACTAGATCAGCCGCCGCCTCAAACAAATGTTTTGGATTATGATAAGTCAACTGCCTCGCTTGAATACACTGCTGCAAACTACCCGCAGTCAGGCTCATCATGGCTTTATAGTTGGTTGAGAAAATATCAGTAGCTTCCGGCTGAAATGCATCTAAAACCTCAGCTCCCATGTTTGAAGCAAAAAAAGCAATGTCCTCTGCGGGTTCCGGCATCTTTGGCGCAGCGGCCAGAAGCGTGTCAAAATATGCAACAGCCCCGCTCGTATTCACCAAATTTTCTGAAAAATAATCAAAGAACTTTTTCAATAAGGGGTTGATTTTTTCTGACTGCTCACAAATCAGCGCAAAATCATGACTAAAGCAGTTGTACAGCCTTGTATATAATGCTTTTTTAGCAGGAGAGGCCATTAAATCATAACCTTGAGCGCGCAAAGCCTCTTCAACACTCAGCAGACTCACATGATCGACACTTGATCCTGCAGCCGCGCCAGTCGCGCCTCCAACTCTAACACCCGCTCCCATCATAAAATACTCCCACTTACCCCAATTAAAAAAAATATAATACACATATAAATTATTTATGTCAATTGTTATTTCTAATTTAATAGTTTTTTAGAGGAAGCATCTATGAGAAATTAAAACGGTCATTCACGCTCCAAGAGTTTAATATAACGAAAAAACGTATAATCAAAATGGCCAATCGCTAAGATCAGTCCAGCACGACCATCGAGAAAACCGGCTTTGATAATATAAAACTGTATAAACTTCCAGAGGGCGTGGCCCAAGGCTTTGCGCAGACTAGGCTTCACGCCCTTTTGAATCAGGCGCTCGACACCCAGGGTTGAATAACGATTCATTTTGCGCATCATTTCTTCGACATTACGATAGGGGATCTGCCAAATGGGATGCTTTAAATAAGCAAGCGGCCGCTCACTGTGACTGATAAAACCTTCGTGCACGGCATCAGGCTTGTAGGTCATTTTGCCACGGCGGAATAATTGCGGCTGCCGATAATCGGGATACGGCCAGACATGCTTGATCCAACGCCCCATGAAGATATTTTTACGCGGCATAAAATAGATGTCCAGGGCTTGGGGATCTTGAATCGTGGCTAAAATCTCAGCCTGCGCTTCAGGCGTGCAGCGTTCATCCGAATCCAGACTAAAAACCCACTCATGCGTGCAGGCTTGCAAGGCTTGATTGCGCAAATCACCAAAACCGGTAAAGGGGATCTGCACTACTTTTGCGCCGAGATCCGTTGCAATTTTAGCCGTATCATCAGTGCTAAAGGAATCGGCCACAATAATTTCATCTGCAAACGCTACGCTTTGAATCGCTTCCGCCACTTTGGCGGCTTCATTATAGGCAATGATATACACGGATAATTTTGCCATCGTCTTACTCCCACTCTACGGTAAACAAACGCTCAGGGCGCTTTAACTTAAAATAGCGGACATTAGAGCAGCTTTCACGATGAATCACAATCCCCCGCAAACGGGTAATGGAACCGATAATGACATCACCAGGCTCAGGATGGCAGCATTTGGCCAATTGATACGCAAGATTGGAAACGCCCTGCACCTGAATTTTGCCAGTTTTAAGCGGCTTCACTGTCACGCGCGCGGGAAGATCAGCAACCACAGAGGCCTCATTTTTCTTTGGCAGCGGCATGACAATCCCTTCCTGGGCACGGAAAAAAGCACGCAATTTACGGCGGGCTTGCGATGTTGCCAAAAATCCTTCTCGGGCAATCAACCAATCTCGACTGGGATGCGCTGTTTTATGGGTGAGAACCTCCACCTGATCCGCCATCTGCAAAACATAGGTGAGCGGCACCATCTGCCCATTTACCGTTGCGCCTTTACAACGCAGCCCCAAATCCGTATGCACGATAAAGGCAAAATCCACAGGTGTCGCCCCTTTCGGCAGCATAATCACTTCCTGATCCCGCGTAAACACAAATACATCTTGATCCGCCTGCTCCGGCATCACATCCAGCAACAATTTAAGCCAGTTAATCCGCTGCGTCAAAGCCTCACTGCCGCCGCCTTCTTTATAGCGCCAGTGCGCAGCCACGCCACTTTCCGCCGCTTCATGCATGGCAAACGTACGGATCTGCACTTCAATCGCCAAGCCATCCTCTCCCAGCAACACTGTATGCAAAGACTGATAGCCATTTTGTTTGGGATGGCTGATATAGTCCGTATATTGTGCGACCAAAGGCTCCCATTGTGCATGCAGCAGGGCCATCACCGTGTAACAGGTCGTGATCTCCGGCACTAAAATCCGCACCGCCCGCAGATCGTAAAGATCTGCAAACGCAAGATGCTTTTTCTGCATTTTGCGCCAGATGCTATAAATATGCTTGACCCGCCCCGTTACCTGCGCGAAAATCTGCTCCTGCTCCAAGGTCCGCTGCAAGTTTTCGATAAAATTCTGAATAAAGGCCTCACGCTCCAGGCGCTTGGTATTTAAAATCTGCGTGATGTTTGTATACGCGGCTGGCTCCAGAATCGCAAAGGCACGATCTTCCAGCTCCCACTTCAAGGCACCGACTCCAAGACGATTGGCTAGCGGGGCATACAGCTCCATCACTTCATGCGCCAGCTGCATTTGCTCTGCGGGCGGCAAGTGTTTGGCTTCACGAATCGCACAGGTCCGCTCTGCCAACTTCACCAGCACCACGCGAATATCCCGCACCATAAACAGCATCATCTGCCGCAGTTTTTCCACGCGCTCGGTCTTTTTTTGCGAAGATAAAAAAGAGCCCATCTGATCCAAATGGCGCAGACCTTTTAAAATCTCCATATCCTCGATTTTATCCCGCTGCGAATACAGCAAGGCCGCTAAAATCGCATCCAGATCGGCATGCAATTCCAGCAGAATACTGGCAATTTTCAAACCGCGCTCATCAGCCAGGGCAAAGTGCTGACTCAAGGCCTGGAGTTTTTCATGCGGATAGTGAATCGACAGGCGATTAAACCAGGCGGTACGGTCAATCTCGCCATTTTCCAGGCGTTGAATGTGATGGACCGTCGCAACCATGGCTTACTTCCGCGTCAGGAGGGCCATCGTCTCCATATGCGCTGTATGCGGGAACATATCCATCACCCCTATTTTTTCAAGCGTGTATTTTTTATCATGGGCCAAAATGGCAAGATCACGCACCAGCGTCACGGGATCGCAGGAAACATACACAATCCGCTGCGGACTCCAGAGCTCAATATTTTGCACCACAGCCTCTGCTCCGGCGCGGGGAGGATCTAAGAAAAGCTGATCGACCTTCCCATAAAAAGCATCTTTCTTTTGCAATTCAAACAGATTACTCACAAAAAATTCGATATTATGAATGCCTTGTTGCTGCGCATTCTCGCGCGCCCGATTCAGCATCGTCGCCTCACCTTCCACCGCGATGACTTTGCCGGCATACTGCGCAATCGGCAGGCTAAAATTACCCAGACCACAGAACAAATCCAGAATCGTCTCTGTGGACTGCGGATTCAATAAATCCAAGGCTTGGCGAATCATCTTGGCATTCAAACTAAAATTCACCTGCGTAAAATCACCGGGCTGAAAAAGAATGCGAATCGGTGTTTTGCCCATCACGGTATAACTCAGGGTGATCTTTTCGGCAGGATAGAGCTGATGAATACTTTCCAGGCCCTTCGGCTGCAGAAACACGATCCACCCAAATTGTGTGTATAAGGCTTCTAATTTGACCAGATCCTCTGCACTAAAGGGCTGCAGATGACGAATAATTAAGGCTGTCTGCGTATCATCAACGGCCACTTCAATCTGTGCAATTTGATCTTTAATCGACAGGCTTTCCAGCAGCGCTGCAAGTTCCTGCAAATGCTCTCCCACCGATGGATGCAGGACTTCACAGCGCTGCATATCCGTCAAAAAATTACTTTCTGCCTCACGAAAACCAATCAACACGCGTTCTTTTTTGCGCACAAACCGCACGCCTAGACGCGCCTTGTGACGGTAGCCCCAAACCGCTTCCTGCAGCGGAGGCAGCCAAGCTTGCGGCTCTACTTTCACTTGCGCCAATTTTTCCTGCAACCAGCTTTGTTTTGCCAGAATCTGCGCCGAGACCTCCAGATGCTGCAAGCCACAACCGCCGCAGCGTCCAAAGGCTGCACATTTTGGCAGCACACGCTCCGCCGCCGGATAGTGAATTTCCAGCGCCAGGGCCTCATCATAATGACGCTGTTTGCGCTTGACCTCCAACACTACTTCTTCACCCGGCAAAGCATTGCGTACAAAAATCAATTTGCCATCAGGGTGATGCGCAATCCCCCGCCCGTCATGACTTAATTTCTCAATTTTTAACACAGTCACATCCATACACGCGATACAAAGCCCAGACCAGCAACAGATTTAAAATCGTCGTGA
>CAMARA010000024.1 GCA_945860585.1 Francisella tularensis subsp. holarctica
CGAAGATTCTATGAAGCCAAAGGAAATTTTTGAAGTTTTTGATCGCGCTTGCCAAGCTGTTTCTCGCAATCTCTGCATGGATCAAGATAAAGACTAATCAGCTTGTTAATCTAGTCCTGCTTAGCCCTGCTGTCCTGTAGTGAGATATGTGTCAATAAAAATATAAAAAAATACTTTTTATGTGGCTAGGCATTCTTTTTAAACTTGAGGGAGCGCTTGCTTTGCTTGGGGAGGAAAAATGCAGCGAGAATCAAAGCGGTGGTGACGACTAAAATCATCACGGTGGCGAGCGCATTCATTTCGGGGGTGACGCCGTTTCTGATTGTTGCGTAGATAAACAAGGGGAGCGTTGTGGTGTCGGGGCCGCTGACGAACGACGTGACGACTAAGTTATCAATCGAGAGGGTGAACGATAAGAGCCAGGCGGCGACGAGGGCGGAGCTGATTTGGGGTAGGGTGATCATGAAAAAGGTTTTGGCGGGGCGGGCGCCTAAGTCCATGGCGGCCTCTTCGATGGAGCGATCAATCTGGCTTAGGCGGCTTTGAATGACCATGGTGGCGTAAGCTGTGCAAAATGTGGTGTGCGCGATGAGGATGGTGCCAAAGCCGTAGCTGTTGGGGAAGCCTGTCAAACTATTCAAACCCATAAATAAAAGTAGCAAAGATAAACCCATCACAATATCGGGTAAGACAATCGGGGTGATGGTCATGCCGTAGAAAAAATCGCGTCCCCAGAACGCGCCATAACGACGCAGGGCGACAGCAGTGGCGGTGCCTAGAATCAAGGCGAGCGTTGAGGCGGAGACGCCAATCTCGATACTCACAGCGGCAGCTTGGAGAACTGTGCTATCTGTAAATAAAACATGATACCAGGCAGTGGAAAATCCGCCCCACAAATTGACGAGTTGCGAGCTATTGAAAGAATAGATGATCAGCAAAATAATCGGAATGTAAAAAAAGAGCAGGCCGAGGATCAGCGCGCAGCGTAAAAAGAGACTGTTTTTCATAATTTAGTTTCCGACTTTAATTGAATTTTCTGGAGCCAGACTAAGGGAAAAACCAGTACCAGCATCATTAAAATTGCCAGGCCCGCCGCCACACACCAATTATTGGCGGTGAAAAATTCCTGCCAGATCACATTGCCGATCATGACGGTATTCATGCCGCCGAGAATTTGCGGAATCACCACTTCGCCAACAGAAGGAATAAATACGAGCAAAGCGCCAGAAAGCACGCCAGGCATGGATAAGGGGAGTGTCACTCTAAAAAACGTCACCATCGGGCGCGCGCCTAAATCATAGGCCGCTTCAATATAAGAGCGATCCATTTTCACGAGATTAACGTACAGGGGTAAAATAAAAAAAGGCAGATAACCATAGAGCATGCCAAGATAAAGAGAAAAAGGATCATAAATCATGCGCAGCGGCACGGAGATAATATGGAGATGCAGCAGCAGTTGATTGGCGAGACCATTGATCTGTAAAATGTTAATCCAGGCATAGGCCCGAAGTAAAAATGAAGTCCAATACGGTAAAATAATTAATAAAAACAAGAAATTGCGAATTCGTGGCTTAGACACTGCAATCGCATAGGCAATGGGATAGCCGGTTAAAATACAGAGCAGCGTCGTAATAAAAGCGACTTTGATTGATGACAAATACGCAATTAAAAAAGCCCCATGTGTAAAAATAAAATGATAATTGCCAAAATTGAGGGTGATATTGGCCGTGTAGTTGTTGTACTGCAGTAACTGCGTATAGGGCGGGCTCGCAATCACGGATTGGGCAAAGCTAATCTTGATGACAGCCAAAAAGGGAATGAACAAAAAAATCACAAACCATAAGTACGGCGGCACGATCACCAGCGCACGGCGAATTTTATTGCGCTTATTGTAGTGTTCGACGGAATGGTTCATGAATTGAGAACCATGATGTTATTGGGTTCCCAGGTCAGATAAACGGTATCTTCCCAAGTGGGGTTGTCATTTTTACGCTCGATATTAAAGTCCGTCGCTTTTACAATGGTCTGGTTGGGTAAAATAATGTGATAAGTCGACAAGCCGCCCAGATAGGCAATCTGGCTGACAGTGCCCTGCATGCAGTTGACTGGTTTTTCTGGATTAAAGTGCGCAGGTGCGGTGGTGCTGATTTCCACTTTTTCTGGGCGGACGGCTACCCAGATGTCTTGATCTACTTCGCCTTCCACTTTGTGATCGACTTGGAATTGACAGTTGAGGCCCAGGGGCTCGATGATGGCTTGCTCATTTTCATTGCTGACCAGCGTGCCTTCAAATAAATTGGTGGTGCCGATAAAGTTGGCGGTGAAGCGATTATTGGGGAATTCATAAATCTGCGTTGGCGTACCTACTTGCTCCAGTGCGCCCTTATTAAGAATGGCAATTCTGCTGGACATGGTCATGGCCTCGGCCTGATCATGGGTGACGACGACGAAGGTCATGCCGAGTTTTTCTTGAATATCGACGAGTTCAAATTGCATTTTATCGCGGAGCTTTTTGTCCAGTGCAGAGAGGGGCTCATCGAGCAAAATCACCTTGGGGCGTTTGGCCAGGCAGCGCGCCAGAGCGACGCGTTGACGCTGCCCGCCTGAAAGCTGATGCGGCTTGCGTTTGGCGTATTCGCTCATCTGCACGAGTTCCAGCACTTCGGACACGCGCTGAGCAATCGCCAGCGGGGGCAGGCGATCTTGTTTTAAACCAAAGGCGATATTGTTTTCGACCGACATGTGGGGAAAGAGCGCATAGGATTGAAACATCATATTAACGGGGCGCGCATAGGGTGGCATGTGTGACATGTCCACGCCATCGATATAAATTTTGCCTTTGGTGGGCGTTTCAAATCCAGCCAGCATGCGCAGTAGAGTAGTCTTGCCGGAACCTGATCCGCCGAGCAGGGAAAAAAACTCCGTGGGATAAATCTCCAGACTGACATTATCGACGACGATATTGTCCTCAAATACTTTGGTAACGTTTTCAACGCGAATAATCGGCGGAACATCATAATTAATACTCGGGGTGGCCATTAATTTTCCTCCTTAATGCCATAACGGACTTCCAGCCACATATTGGTGACTTGCTGCATCACTGCAGGGGGTGGGGTCAAAATCGTAAATAGTTTTTGATCGATGAACTGATCGGAGGGATACACATCCGGCTGTTGAAAAATCGCATTCAGATAGGGTTTGGAGGCGGGCACTTCATTCGGTGCAAAAATAATATTGCTAGTGGCTGCCGCATTTTTGGGCTCCAGCAAGGTATTGATGAGTTTATACGTTGCCGCAGGATGCGGTGCATCAGCGGGAATCGCCATCATATCAATCTCGATGGGCGCACCGCTTTTTGGAATGACATATTGAATGTGGATATGATTATGCCCGGCATTGGCATATTGTTGTGCGCGAATAATATCACCGGAATAGCCAATCACCAGGCATAAATTGCCGCTCGCAAGATCAAAAATATAATTAGAATTGCTGAAGTAGGTAAGATAGGGCCGAATTTTCAGCAAATAATCCGTGGCGGTCTGGAAATCTGCGAGATTGGTGCTATTGGGATTCAGGCCCAGATAATGGAGGGTCACGCCATAAATAATTAGAGGCGTATCATAAAAGGACACCCCACAACTCTGGAGTTTGGCCAGATATTTGGGATTGAGCGCAAATTGCCAATCATTGATATTCACATTCGGGCCCAAGGCCTTGCGCACCGCATCCACATTATAGCCGATGCCAATCGTGCCCCAATCATAAATAATGCCATATTTGTTGCCGGGATCTACGCTTGCCGTTTTTTTCAAAAGCGAGGGGCTTAAGTTTTTATAATTGGGAATCTGGCTTTTGTCGAGCGGTTGAAACAGGCCCGCCTGCATTTCGATTTGCATATCACGCAGTGTGGGCACAACGAGATCCAGGCCATTATTTTTCTGCAGCAGCCGCGCTTTTAACATATCCTCATCGCTAAAAAACGTTTGATTCACCTGGGTGCCGGTATTTTGTTGAAATTGCGTCACCACATTGGGGTCAATCCACATCGCCCAATTCAGAAAATTAACCTGATCAGCAGAATCCGCTACTGCGGTGCTAGCCAAGCAAGCAAATAAGCCCGCGTAGAGCAGGCGACCAAGGGGTTTCAATCCATTTAACCTCGTACTTTCAAATCACAGGGGATTTATACCATGATTTTGATCTGGATGCTAGGGTGTTGAATCTGTAGTTGGTTCTGCAAATGCTACTGGTTTTGCCGCGAGCGGGCTAAAGCCAAAGCCAAAGCCAGGGGCGCCTGCGCCTGTGCCAGGGGTTCCTTTAGAAGGGCTTGTTTGAGTACGGCTTAATGTCCAGAGTTGGTCTAAATATAGATTTGTATCACTGGGTGCTTCAGGTGCTTCAGGTGCTTCAGGTGCTGTGCCTTTTAAATGTAGTACAAAAGAATACCCAGGGGTGCCCGGTTTTTTTCCAGTCGGGCTTCGGCCTGTCGGCTTGTTAATCGGGGTTGTAACTTTGTCTTGCATTTTGCGAGATTCAGCCTCAACGCTAGCTGCTTTTTCAGGGGTAAGGAGTCGGGTTTCACCGCCTATTAACATAGGGACGAGTCGGTCTGTTGTACCTGTATGCATTTTAAATTCCTTTGTTGTTGATCGTTACAGTGTATATTTTTTTTTTTACTTGTCAATGCAAATTTTTTTTATAATGTGTATTTTTAAGCTCCAATGCTTTGCCTAGGCTGATGGTCTCTGTTGATCTGACCTTGCGATTGGCGGCATTTGCAGGGGGCGTTTGCAATGCGTTTCTTTAATGAAGCAGGCTAAAGCGCTGGCGATGAAAAAACAAATCGGCAGGACTAAGATCGCATGCTGATAAGCGCTAGCGCCATAGATGTGAGTCGGTGCGTAGTGGTCGAGTAGCCAGCCAAATAAGGGTTGGAATACGGCGCCTCCGCCCATGATGAGGGTGGCACTTAAGGCCTCGCTGCTGGCGATAATGTGAGGCGGGCTGCTTTCCATAATCAAAGGATAGGCGATAATCTGGGAGGAAGAAAAAACGCCGAGTATAAAAAAAGCGATCATGAGTCCCGGATAAGACCAGTGGAAGTCGATAATTAAACTGATCCAGGCGAGGTTTAAGAGTCCGCCGATGATCATGGGGGTTTTGCGCCGAGCCAGGCGGTCTGAAATCCAGCCCAATAGAGGGCAGCCAACAATCAGCCCGAAAAAGACCATGGAGATGACAAAAGAAGCCTGCTCCGCGCTGATGCCCTGTACGCTCATCAAATAATCTTTGCCCCAGAGTGCCCCAATCACCATGACCGTTAAATTGATAAAGGAGGTATACAGGCCACCTAACCAGATTTGCTTGTTTTTTATGGTTAGTAGGGTGTTTTCAATAAAATGACCTTTGATGAGAAAAGAGGTCTGGCTGAGGCGATAGGGGCAATTCAGTGGGTGATCGCGCACGAGGAGGGAGATGATGAGCAGAAAAATAAAGCCTAAGCCCGCTACGATCATGACCGCCATGCGCCAGGAGTCAAAGTGATGTGCGACAAAGGTGATTTGCTGTGCGAGCATGCCGCCTAGCATGGCCATCGTTACGACCAGCCCCATGACTAATCCCGCGCGCCGGGGTTCAAACCAGCGAGCGGTTAAAAGTGCGCAGGAGAGTAGGCACAGTGTGCTGCCCATGCCGGTCACAAAGCGACAGATCTCGGCCACAAAAAAATAGGGAGTGTTCGCAAAAATAAGATTACTGAGAATGCACAGCAGCAATGCGCCTTGCAGGAGTTTTTTGGTGGAGATACGATCTAGTAATAATCCAGCAGGAATCAGAAATAACACATTTGCATAAAAATACATGGCCGATAAATTGCTGATTTGCAAAGCATTGACATGGAAATAACTGCGTAGTTCATCATTCAATGCATTAAAGCTATTCATATTGATAAATTCGAACAGAAAAAATAACGCGGCGGAGAAAACAACCCAGTAGGCTTGATATTTTTTGAGGTTCAGCATTTTGCGTGCACGTCCTTTCCCTGTTAAAATGACCTATTCTAACGCAATTTTACTGGGAAAAAAGCGATGTTACAGCAAAAAATCAGACCTGCCTTTGGACCCCTGATCGGGCAGGTAACGGTGCCGGGTTCAAAAAGTTTAAGCAATCGGGCCTTGCTATTGGCGGCGTTAGCAGAGGGTGTGACGCATTTAAAAGGCCTGCTCTGGAGTGATGATACCGAGGCCTGCTTCGTCGCTTTGCAAAGCTTGGGTGTGCCGCTTGAAAAAATATCGGAACATGAGTTGCGAGTCACGGGCGTGCGGGCGTTTCGCTCGCAGCAAAAGATAGATTGTCGCGATGCGGGCACCGTCTCGCGCTTTCTGATTCCAATGGCTGCTGCCTTGGGCGGGGTGTATGAATTTTATGGTTCAGCGCGTTTGTCTGAGCGGCCGCTCAAACCCATGCTGGATGGATTGATCGCGCAAGGGGTGAAAATTGAGTATCAGGGCCAGGCAGGATTTTTGCCCCTGCGGCTGGAAAGTACGGGCCTAAGTGGCGGCGTGTTGAACGTCGATATTCGGGATAGCAGCCAATTTGTGTCAGGCTTGCTGCTCGCTGCCCCGAAAGCACAAGCGCCGCTCACAATTTTTGCCGATCATCTATCCACAAAACCGTATGTGCGGGTGACGCTGGAAATGATGGCAGACTTTGGTGTGCAATCTGAGTTGCAGGAACATGCAGTCCAAGTGCAACCGGGAACCTATCAAGCTTGTGACTATGCCATTGAACCCGATGCGTCTACTGCGTCTTATTTTTTTGCTGCGGCAGCGTTGACAGGTGGGGAAATTTTGGTGAAAGGCTTGCATCGTCAGGTCTTGCAGGGAGATATTCGTTTTTTAGAAGTGCTTGAAAAAATGGGAGCCGAGATCCTCGAAACAGCCACTGGTGTAATGGTAAAGGGGCCGCAAGTATTGCGAGGTCTGGGTCAAATCGATTTTACGGGCATGAGTGATACCTTTATGACCCTGGCGGCTTTGTGCCCCTTTGCCGATGCGCCCACCACGATTACTGGTTTGCGCCACACACGTCTGCAGGAGTCTGACCGAGTTGAGGCGATGCGTGAAGGCTTGACGCGTCTCGGTGCGCAAGTGACAACGACGGAAGACAGTATCACGATTTATCCCAGCGTGCTGCATGGGGGGGTGATTGATAGTTATCGGGATCATCGCATTGCTATGTCTCATGCCCTGATTGGGCTGCGCGTGCCGGATGTGGTCATTGATGGCGCAGATTGCGTTAAAAAAACCTGTCCCCAATTTTTTGCATTGCTTGCGTCTTTGTATTAAAGCTTGCGTAATTCTGCTTCAGATAAGCCTGTGGCTTCTGTAATCAAAGCAAGATCAGTGTTGTGTTGCAGTAAATGTTTAGCAATCATGAGCCTGGCGTTGAGCTCTCCCTCATGTCGGCCTTGTTGCAAGCCTTGTTCCAGACCTTGTTGCAGGCCTTGTTGCAATCCTTCTTCTCGTCCTTTTTGGATTCCTTTGCGTTCGCCTTCTTGTAGGCCTTTTGTATGCCAACCGCTTAAGAGGGTTTTTTCCCGGCTGACAGCATCCCAGTAGGCATCATACGCATTGAGTTCGCCAAGGTTGTATGCAGCTTCCCGCGTGAGCTGCACGGCTTCTTTTATTTCGGGAACAGCTAATAATGCAGCATCGATATCCTGGGTTTTATCATTGATCTCGCGCATAAATCGCAGCCACAGCAGGCGCAATTTTTTGGTCTCAGGGGAGTGTGCTGGAAATTTCAGTAATTCAATAAAAATAAGCTGGAGATGCTCGATCACTGCAGTATCAGGTTTAGCCCGATTGACCAATTGATAGTGGTGATACCAGCTTTGCGGGTCTGGATCAAAATTACTGGCGATTAAACCCAGGCCATATACGGGTTGGAGCAGGCAGTAGTCTTCCCCTTTTTCCAGTTGTTTGACAATTGCCTGGCCGGATTCGAAGAGAAGGCGCTGCTTAAAGCTATCCGTCCAGTTGATCTGCATTTCTACAATAAACATGCGGCCTTGCGCGTCCGTGCAGCGGACATCAGCAACGGTCCGTTTCATCGTGGGGATACTTGGAATGCTTTCCTGCGGGAGGTAACTCAGCTCCACAATTTCGCGATCCGGGCTGAGCGGCAGCAGTGCATTCAAAAAGCTTTTGAGTAGATGCGGGTGCTCACCAAATACTTTTTTGAATACCACATCTGCTTTAGGGTCTAAATAGCGCGCCATGTTTTGCATGATCCTGTTTGGTTGTGTGCTAATATTAACCTATTTTAGGGCGGGGGGCAAGTGTTTTGTGAAAAAAGATCCTCAAAAAGTTATGCACAGAACCTTGGGATAAAGCTGTGGATAAGTTTGTGGTTAAGTCCTAAATGGCAGGAATATCAGTTCTTCCATTTTTTGGATATAAAAGGGTCACGCGTCTTTTTTTTCAACTTTGCAGTGGAGGGTGCCATTTGTCAAGTGGGCAGAAATTTTATCGCCAATCTGTACGGCGGTGACGTCTGATAAGATATTGTTTTTATCGGTATACAAAATTGCATAACCTCTGCGTAAGATATTGATTGGACTGAGTGTTTCTAGTTTTTCTACATTATTAATAAACTTGAGTTTTTCTGTGTGATGCTTGTTTTTTAGGCTTGTGTGGCAAGTCATTGAAAGAGAGTTCAGTTTGTGTTGAAATTGTGTGAGTTGCGCCTGCAGTGGATTTTTTTGCAAAAGCATCTTGACAAAAAGGGATTGCTCTTTTTGGGCTAAAATGAATTTGTGGATAATTTTATTTAGATCGCTATTTTTGAGAGATAAAAGCTGCTTTTGTTCGACTAGTTTTTGCCGGGGATGTTTGATAAAGCGGGCGATTTGGTCGAGCTGAATTGTTTTTTGCTGTAAGAGGCGTTGGGCGAGATGGGCGAATCTTTTTTCTGTTTGGAGGAGCGTCTCCAATAATATTTCCTGATGCGGGCTGAGGAGTTCGGCTGCAGCGCTGGGGGTCGAGGCGCGCTGATCGGCGACATAATCACTGAGGGTTAAATCAATCTCATGCCCGACGGCTGAGACAATCGGGATGGGGCAGTTAAAAATGGCATAGGCGAGGGTTGCATCATTAAAGGCCCAAAGATCTTCATTAGAGCCGCCGCCGCGTGTGATAATCAAGGCATCACAGGCCGCATGACGCTGTGCCTGCTCCAGAGCGCGGACAATACTTTTAGCGGCGGTCTCGCCTTGCACCAGGCTGGGATAGACATAGATTTCAATCCAGGGTGCGCGTCGTTTAAAGATGGCCAGGACATCCTGCAAAGCAGCGCCCGTCTTGGAGGTGATGATGCCAATGCGGTTGGGAAACGGCGGGAGTGGTTTTTTATGCGCCGCATCAAACAAGCCTTCTGCCTGTAGTTTGCGTTTCAGAGCTTCCAGTTGTTGCTGAATCAGGCCATCGCCACTCAGGAAAATCTTTTTAATCACAAGCTGATAATCGCCGCGATCTCGATAAATCGTCACTTCCGCCAGCGCGATAATCGACACGCCGTTTTCTAACTGAAACGCAAATGGAGACTGATGGCCGCGAAACCAGGCGCAGCGGATTTGAGCATGTGCATCTTTTAGTGAAAAATAAATATGCCCTGATGCCGGACGTGATAAATTGGAGACCTCGCCGGTAACAAAGACCAGCTTGAACTGCGATTCAAGTGCAGTGGCAGCTGCTTGATTCAGCTCTTCAATTGTAAAAATATATTCGCCGTCTTCGGTATATTGGGGGTGATGCATCGGCCTTCCTGTGATCAGTCTATTCTCATTGTAGCGCTTTTGGAGTATAATTCCACTCCTCATCATGAAGCACAAGGAAACGAAATGGATTTGAAATTAGGCTTGGCAGAAATGCTCAAAGGCGGCGTGATCATGGATGTGACCGATGCAAAGCAGGCAAAAATTGCGGAGGCCGCGGGCGCGGTGGCTGTGATGGCGCTGGAGCGTGTACCGGCAGATATTCGGGCGCAAGGCGGTGTGGCGCGGATGTCTGATCCTAAAATGATTAAAGAGATTATGGCGGCGGTGTCGATTCCGGTGATGGCAAAGGTGCGGATTGGTCATTTCATGGAGGCTGAGATTCTGCAGGCATTGGGCGTGGATTTTATCGATGAAAGCGAAGTGCTGACCGCTGCTGATGACGAAAATCATATCGATAAAAAAGCGTTTCAAGTGCCTTTCGTGTGTGGTTGCCGCAATCTCGCTGAAGCGTTACGCCGGATCGGCGAAGGCGCTGCTTTAATTCGGACGAAAGGTGATGCCGGCACGGGCAATGTCATTGAAGCCGTACGCCATATGCGGACGATGCAGCGTGAAATGAAGCATCTGACCATTCTCAAGCCGGATGAGTTGATGCGTGCCGCCAAGGATTTGCAGGCTCCTTTTGAATTGGTCGAAATGGTTGCAAAAACTGGACGCCTGCCCGTGCCGAATTTTGCAGCGGGAGGCATTGCCACGCCTGCGGATGCAGCGCTGATGATGCAGTTAGGTGCAGAAACGGTTTTTGTGGGCTCGGGGATTTTTAAATCAGGGGACCCCGCAAAACGTGCCCGCGCGATTGTCTTGGCTGCAACGCATTATCAAGATGCGAAAATGCTGGCGGATGTGTCTGAAGACTTGGGGGAAGCCATGGTCGGCATCAATATAGAGCCCCTGTTGAAATGAGCATCCAGACCGTTGGTGTCTTAGCGCTGCAGGGTAATTTTGCCATGCATGCGGCGGCCTGTGAGCAAGCAGGCGCGCGGGTGCAGTTTGTCAAAACCCCTGCGCAATTGCAGGATATCGACGGCTTGGTTTTACCCGGCGGCGAGTCTACGGTGATGTTAAAGCATTTTGACGCGGATCCTTCCTGGTGGTCCGCTTTGCAGGCTTTCCATGCGGCAGAGAAGCCGATGTTTGGCACCTGTGCCGGTTTGATTCTCTTAGCACGGACAGTATATTCTCAGCCCAAAAGTGCTGCCCCTCCCCGTGTCATCCTCGCGAACGCGGGGATCCAGTCCAATCCTCTTCAACAGCGCAGCCTGGGTTTCTTAGACATCAGCGTCGAACGCAATGCCTATGGCCGTCAACGAGAGAGTCACGAAATCCACGCTAGATTCAAGCTCGGCCAAGACGCATTCGAACTCGATATGCCTTTTATCCGTGCCCCCAAAATCATCGACATCGGCCCGCAGACAACGCCCATCGCTTGGGTGGGTGATCAAGTCGTGATGGTGCAGCAGGGTCATGTTTTAGGTGCCGCCTGTCACCCGGAGGCCACGACGATGCGCGTGCATCAATATTTTTTATCTTTCTAATTCACTTCTCCCTTGCGGAGGAGGGCTAGGGTGGAGGGAGCTGAAAACTTATGCTACATTAGTCAAGGCATAATAAAAAACCTGACCCCCCACCGTTTCCGTTTGCAGGGGAAATAGCGGCCACTCCACTAAATCCAAATATTTTTCTTGTGTATGCAAAAAAGGAATCTGCTCTTTTTTCTGGATGGACTCATAGATAGCTTTGGCTTCCGGGCTGGGCTCATCCCAATAGGCAGGCTCTGCCTCGAGTTTGATCAGTGCATCCAGATGGGCCGCATCGCGCACAGTCAAATAAGCTTGGCGACCGTCGGCATGGCGAATCATAAAGTCCCCTTCCGCATTAAGTACCGCATATTCTGAGATCTGATGGCGCTGCATGATCTGGGTAAAAAAATCGCAAAAAACGTCATTCTGTAAAAACCAGGGCAGCGGTGTGCCTTGTTTGCTCAGTGAATTAATCCAGAATGCAGATGCATCCTGAAAATGTTTAAACTGCATTTCGGCGATGGTATGCTCTAGTTCTCGATGTAGATGAGGCGTACTTTTTTGAATAAACCGATCGATGGTTCCTTCATTAAACGCATTCACCGCCAGGGCCAGCGTGGCTTCCCCCGTCAGCATAATAATTTTGAAATGCGGGCTGCGTACTTTTTTGCAAAAATCGAGCCCATTCATGCCAGGCATTTGATAGTCGACGATCAGTACGGAGATTTCCTCGCTGCGCTCCGGGCGCTCCAGCTGCGCCTTTAAACTGGCAAGATGCGTGTCACTATCTGCAGCATTGGAGTGAAAGGCGGTAAGGGGTGCCTCTGCTAAAAACGCCAGGGCATCTGCGACTTTAGTGAAAATTTTGTGCGGGCTGGGCACGCTGTCTTGAAGGATGTTGAGATATTTTTCGTCATCATCCAGTAGCATGACGGTGGTCGTGTAATAGCAGCAGGGGATTCCAGTAATTTTCATAGTGATTGCTCCAAAGTGGGAAAAGTCAGGGTGAAATGCGTATATTCGTTTTGAACCGATTGGCACTGAATCTCGCCATTAAACTGTTGCATGATAATTTTGCAGAGTGCCAGACCCACGCCGGTTCCATGAGCGGTACGGGTATAAAATTCATCAAAAATATAGGGCAGGGCCTCGGCGGCAATGCCGGTTCCAGTATCTCGAAAATGCAGGCAATGCTGGTGTGAATCCGTGCTGACCCAGATTTGAATCTCCCCCCGCCCGGCGGCTTTTACATAATGCAGTGCATTTTTAAGTAAATTAAATATGACATGATTAAATAAAGTTTGATCGCCCTGAAAATTAAAATCATGTGCCTGATTGCGGGCGCGGTCCCAATGCACCAGGGCCTGATCTTGGTCATCCAGCGGATAGGTCTGGAGGGCCTCGTCCACCGCTGCGCAGATCGACAGCACCGTCAAAGGCTGCTGCACATGGGGTTGATCCAGATTCACTTTCATCAGCATCATATCAATAAACATATTCGCGGAGCGGACAATCCGCAGCAGGCGCATCCCCACCTGTGATGCAATGCGCAGGCTTTTCTGCGTCAGCGGTTCCTGCACCAGCCCGTGTTGCACCGCCAAAGTATAGCCTTCCAGTAAACGCGCCATAATATCATCAATTTGCCCCCCCAGCAGATTCACCGCCGCGAGCGGCGTACGCAGTTCATGCGCAATCCCCGCCGCCAGCATCGCCGCAGTTTTCGCCTTCTGCTCAATGATGGCATTTGCGAGCCGCAAACGCTCGGCTTCTTTCTGCCCCGTGATGTCAAATGAAATCCCGAGGATCCCTGTGACCTTGCCTTGGTTGTCTTTGAGGGGGACTTTTTTGGAGAGAAATATTGCTTTGCGTCCATCGCTGAGTTGAGCAACTTCTTCAGTAGAAATCATCTGTTCCGTTTGAATGACTTCCCTGTCCGTTCTTTGGATTTCTTTTGTTCTGGCATGCCACGGCATGTCCGCATCGGTTTTGCCGCAAAATTCTTCAGGAGAAGCAAAGCCACCTGATTCTGCCTGCATTTGATTGCATCCGAGATATTGTAATTGGAGGTTTTTCCAATAGACATGGCCTGGCATTAAGTTGATAATATTTTTTAAAGTATTTTCGGCTGTTTCTTTGGCTTCTTCTAAATACTGATGTTTGGTAGTGATATTTGACAAGAGAAGATTTTCTGCTTCTTTTTGCGCCGTGATATCAATCGAAATACCCAGAATGCCGATAATTTCATTGTGATCATTGCGAAGTGGCGTTTTCTTGCTAAGTACAATCGTGTGTTTGCCGTCAACAATCGCTGGTTCTTCGGTGCTGAGTGTTTGTCCTGTTTGAATCACATATAAATCGTTCTCGCGATAGGTTTTTGCATCTTCAGCAGAGTGCCAATACAGATCATTATCTGTTTTTCCTAAAATATCTTCAACGGTCGTATTGAGTGATTTAGCTTGTTTTTGATTGCATAATACATAGCGTCCCTCTAGGTTTTTAATGTAAATATGACCAGAAAGGCTATCGATTATTTTACGTAGTGCAAGCTGAGTGGAGTACTCGGTCTCGATCATGTGTTCACCTATTTTTTAAACTGGGTGGTAATTTTTCTTGATCAATCTTGAGTATAGCGTAGACTTTTTTATTCGTCTAGATTTCATAACGATTTTTGACGTGTGTCGTCACTACAATCGGCTGCAAGAGTTCTGGATGTTGTTGATGGATAATGTGTTCTGAAAGATATTTGAGGGCTGGTTTCTTTCTAAAAGACACATCAAAATCATACTGTAGATCTGCAGCGAGTAGAATGCCAGCCGCCTCTTCTTTGATGAGCTCAACCGATAAAGCCCTTGCCTGTTCCCCGTCAAAATCAGAGTGCCTTTGTGCATATTTGGTCAAGTAATCTGCCGCTGTAGTATCAACGGATTCTTTAAATCCAGGTTGATCATGGTAGAGTTGCTCTGACATTTTTTTTTGTGCTGCAAAACGGGGTGAGCTGAGCCATTCATCCCATCGAAACATTTTGATGGCATCGTTATTGAATATGTTGGCGTAGTCTGTAAGCCAGGTGTTGCCGAGGGCGACTGCTTTTTGGTGTGCTGCATCTGCGCTGAGATGTTGTGTCCACATTAAATTATAACGCTGTACGCTGTCGAATAAAACAACATCAAATTTGCCAAATTGGGCCAGTAATTTTTCAACTACTTTTTTTAATTGTGAGGCCGAATACTCAACAAGGCTGAGGCAGAGCACTGCTTTTTTGTTGATGATATTGCTCTCGGTGGGACGTCCATTGGGGTATTGAAGACATTGTTTCATCTTAATCAAGCCTCTGCGTGTTATTAATTATCTGAATTAAGTTTTATTATATCATATTGGTTAGTAAAATTATATAGGGGGTTCTTATTTTTAGTAAAATAAAATTTCAGGGCTTGGCTGGATGTGGGTTTTTTAGGATCTAACGAACTCTAATAAAGGAATGTAATCGTGTTTGTCTGCTGCGCGTAGCGCTTAGATATATGTTTTGCGGGTATGCGACATATTGCTCAGATTAATGCTGCCCCAGCTAAAGGTGCGCGCTTTGTGTGTTTTTAAAAAAAGGTCAGTCATCAAACGCGCGTGCCTGCCGTTGCCGTTTGGGAAGGCATGAATGAGGGCTAGACGATGATGAAAGCGTGCCGCAATTTCGTCTAATTTGAGTGATTGATAAGTGATTTGGGCTTCGATATCTCGCAGAAGATTGTGCAGGATGACTGAAATATGGCGCCAGTCTATGCCTATGTTTTTATCGGATTGTCTAAATTTTCCTGCCCATGTCCAGGTTTCGTCAAACATGTGTAAATGTAGTTTTTTACAAAAATGCATGTCTAGGGAAAAAGGAGGTTTTTTTTGATTCAGCCAAAGATGCGCTTTTAAAATATTGGCCTCTTCCCACTCATTCAATTCGTCCTGGGTCCGCAGGTGTGGCGGGATTAGGCCTGCAATTTCATCAGGGTCTAATGGGGTGGCGCCGAGTGGATAATCAAACTTCATCATCATCCCAAAGCAAATGCGGTTTTTTAAGAATATCGTCAATCGCGTCTTCAAGGATTGGTTTTTGTGATTCAGGGCTGGTGGCTTGTGATTCCAACGCCATGCTATAGCCTACACTTTGGAGATAGGCTTTTGCTTTCTTTTCAGCTTGGTTATGTATCATGGATTCCAGATCATTTTTGGGTGCGAAAGTATAGCATAATTTGCAGCCTAATGCTTCAGCGGCATCATGCAGGGCCTTGATCGATAAACTTTGGGCGGCTTCATTTTTCTCAATTTGGCTGATGCGAGATTGTGAAACCCCCATGCGTTTTGCAAGTTGACGGGTGCTCATGCCCAGGGCCTGTCTAATGAGTTTTACCCAGCCGCTGTGAGGTGGGGGCTGCAGGGTTGATAGTTGCTTTGTTATTTGGGCGCGCATGATTTTTTTCATCTTTTTAAGTGTTCAGTTGTCATGTATATGATTATACATAAGTGCTCTATTATGTTTTTTTATGTGGTGGCGCGTGGCGTGGCTAAGTCAATATTTCCCATTTTCATTCTGTGATATTGCGGATTTGCGTGTTCAATTCATGGGGCTGGATGGCTGTACAACAATCCTTGACATTTATATCTAAACTGATATAATTAAGATATGAAACCAATACAGTTTTTAGGCGATTCCCTTAAATGTTTGCGTGATTTTACCGATGATGCAAGACAGGATGCGGGCTATCAGTTACATAAAGTTCAGAAGGGTGAGCAGCCGGATGACTTTAAGCCTATGCCCGCTATTGGCAGGGGGGTTGAAGAGATTCGTGTCTGGGATGATTCGGGTATTTATCGCGTCATTTATACGGCGCGAATGATGGGTGCGGTGTATGTCTTGCATGCTTTTCAAAAAAAGACACAAGCTACATCGAAACAAGACATTGAGCTCGCTAAAAAGCGTTACCTTGAAATGGTAGGAGGGAAAAGAAAATGAAACAGACAGAAACCTATGATAGCGTTTGGGATGCGATTGCAGATACGCCTTACGAATCTGCAAATATGCGTGCAAAAGCTGAGCTTATGGCGCAGATTGTTTCTTTCATTCAGAAAAAAAATCTAACTCAAGCAGAGTCCTCTCAGCAATGCGGCATTACGCAGCCGCGTATGAATGATTTACTGCGGGGGCGGCTTTCTAAATTTTCATTAGATGCATTGGTGAATATTGCAACTTCAATAGGGCTTCGCATTCATATTGAGGTTGAGGCTGCTTAGGAAGACATCATACTGAATTTTTCAAGATGACATTTTGTGATATAATCACCCCCTCCAAATTGTGAAAGGTAAAAAAATGACGCATCCGATCGAAGACGAAAACCAGCAAATTGCAGAGCGTCGCCAGAAGCTAACGGCCTTGCGAGGGCAGAGTGCGCCTGCATTCCCGAATGATTTTGTGCCGGATCAACTGGCTGCAGCCGTGCAAAAAAAGTATGCCGCTGAGACGAAAGAACAGCTGGCGGTGTTGGCGCAGCAGGTGAGCCTCGCGGGACGGGTGATGTTGAAGCGGGTGATGGGGAAGGCCAGTTTTATTACGATTCAGGATCGCTCGGGACGGATGCAGGTGTATCTGCGGCAGGAAGAGCTGGACAATTATGAGGCGTTTAAGCATTGGGATTTAGGCGATATTGTCGGCGTGAGTGGGCTGGTCTTTCGTACCAATGCGGGCGAGCTGTCGGTGCATGCAGCGCGGGTGCAATTATTGACGAAGGCATTGCGGCCGTTGCCGGATAAATTTCATGGTCTCGCGGATCATGAGCAGCGCTATCGTAAGCGTTATCTTGATTTGACTATGAATCAGGAGGTGCGACGGGTTTTTGAAATGCGTACCGCGATTATTGATGGGGTGCGTGATTTTTTAAAAGCGCGGGATTATTTAGAAGTTGAAACCCCGATGATGCAGGCGATCCCTGGCGGCGCTGCGGCTAAACCCTTTGAGACTTTTCACAATGCTTTAGACTTGGCGATGTTTCTGCGTATTTCGCCGGAACTCTATTTGAAACGCCTAATTGTCGGTGGTTTGGAGCGGGTTTTTGAAATTAACCGCAGCTTTCGGAATGAGGGGTTGTCGACGCGCCATAATCCTGAGTTTACGATGATTGAGTTTTATCAGGCCTATGCTACGTATCAGGATCTGATGGCGTTGACCGAAACGCTGCTGCCTTATCTCGCCGAGAAAGTCTTGGGCACGATGCAGGTGCAGTATCAGGGGCGCATGTTTGATTTGAGTCAGCCTTTTGCCAAGATGACGGTTTTAGAGGCTATTTTAAAATATTGTCCCGATGCGCACCTCACGGATTTGCAGGATCTCGAATCTGCCCGAGCTTTAGCGCAGCGCCTGGGCATCAAGCTGACGCAGGGAGCAGGTCTCGGGAAAGTGCAGATTGAGATTTTTGAAGAAGTGGCGGAGCATCAATTAATTGATCCGACCTTTATCACGGAATATCCGGCAGAAGTTTCCCCTCTGGCGCGGCGGAATGATCTCAATCCTTTTGTGACCGATCGCTTTGAGTTTTTTATTGCCGGACGGGAGTTGGCGAATGGGTTTTCGGAATTGAATGATGCCGAAGATCAGGCCGAGCGCTTTCAGGCTCAGGTGGATGCCAAAGCCGCTGGGGATGAGGAGGCGATGTTTTATGATGCCGATTATGTCGAAGCCTTAGAATACGGTATGCCCCCCACCGCAGGCGAGGGCATCGGGATTGATCGGCTGGTCATGTTTTTGACGGATTCTCCGTCCATCCGCGATGTGATTTTGTTTCCGCAGATGCGCCCGCAGGAGAAATAATCCTTAGAAAAGCAGTTGCCATTTCATGGTGTCATCCTCGCGAATGCGGGGATCCAGTCTAATGGCGCTTTTCACTTTAATTTTTTTAAAGGAAAATATTGGACTGGATCCCCGCATTCGCGAGGATGACACAGGGGGGGCAGGAATATTTCCTTCTTTTATTTCATGCGCTCGACGCTGCTGAGAATCTCGGCTCGGGCGCGGTCAGCATTTTCAAAGCCATCAACTTTAACCCACTTGCCGACTTCCAGATCTTTATAGTGTTCGAAAAAATGCTTGATCTGGTTTTTGAGGAGTTCGGGAACATCTTGAATGTCTTGGACCCCGGTATAGATTTTGGTGAGTTTGTCATGCGGAACGGCGATGATCTTGGTATCGACACCTGATTCGTCTGTCATTTTTAGCATGCCCACGGGGCGGCAGCGAATCACAGCGCCATGACGCAAGGGTACAGGCGTGATCACTAAGACATCCATGGGGTCCCCATCTTCAGAAAGCGTATTGGGAATAAAGCCATAATTGCAGGGATATTGCATGCAGGTTGCCATAAAGCGATCGACGACCAGGAGGCCGTTTTCTTTATCAAATTCATATTTGACAGGCTCGCTAAAGGCGGGAATTTCGATAATAACGTTGATATCGTTGGGCAGATCTTTGCCGGCGCTGAGTTTCATAAGGCTTCCTTGCTGTGATTAAATAAGATGGGACATTTCGGCAACGGAGTGTGAACTTAAATCGCCCATCACATTTTCGCCAAGTTGTTGACTGATGCGGGAGACGGAGAACAGGCCGCGAATTTTATCGCTGCCGTCTTCCATCACAAAAATATAATTGACCTGCAATTCGTGGAGCAGGCGTACAATATGGCCGACGCGTGCATTCGAGAGTTCGCTAAAAGACAGAGTATGCAATTGCGAGGCCGGAGTCATCAGCATTTTAACGCTGATTTCACTTTGTTTGATGCTGTGATATTCGGCCGCTGTCGTGGCTTTGGTGCTTTGAATATCGCGCGCTGAAATATGGCCGATCACACTGTCATCGTGGTCTACGACAAAGAGGGATTTCACTTTTGACAGTTTCATCTGCTGCAGTGCGGCCGTGATCAGGCTGTTTTCCGTGGTGGAATACGGGGTGCGCACTTGAAAATCCGTCATGACTGAGGCGGCGGGATCCTCTAATTTGACGGGCGCATATTCATCCTGCGTCGGTACAAAATGCCGGTGTTTGTGCATCAGCATTGTATTTAATCGTGCAAAGGCATTATCCATTTTTTAAATCTTGAGTATTGAGCAAACATGGGCTTATTTTAAGCGTTTTCGTGCCGAGGTGCAAGTGGACGCATCTCATGTGGTACAATATTTCGCCTCCACCCTAGCCCTCCGCCAGGGAGGAGGGAAAATACATGGTGTGATTGTGCTATCCCGTGGTATGATAGCGGCAATCGATAAAGGAGAGTCTAGGAATGTTGCCTGAATTAGATGCCCTCAAGGCAGCCAAAGAAAACCGCGTGATTGCGGAAAGCTTGCCGCTAGCCGGCTTTGAGCGTTTGGCGTCGCTGCTGGCGGATTCGGAGGGGGAGCTTGCTTTTGAGTGGGCTTTTTATTTTAATGCCGGCAAGCAGTTGCAGGCCAAATTAAGTTTGCATGCCTCTGTGCACTTGACTTGTCAGCGCTGTAATGCCCCTTTTCCTTTTAAGATAGACGCAGAAGTGGAGATGCAACGCGTGCAGACGGAGGCCGAGGCAGAAGCCCTACCTTTGGCAGTGCAGCCTTTGTATTTAGACGCATTGAACCAGATTCAGCCGCAGGAGATTTTGGAGGATGAATTGATCCTGGCGTTGCCGATGTTTCCGATGCACGAAAAAAAAGATTGTTCTTTGTCGCAGAATCAGGCATACTATGCAACCTCTGATGAAACACAGAAAAATACATATAAACCTTTTGCTGATTTGAACCAATTGGCAGATTTGAAGGAGAGAAAAAGTGGCAGTTCAACAAAGTAAAAAATCGCGCTCACGTCGTGATATGCGTCGTGGTCATGATGGCCTCACCGCACGTGCAGTATCGGTTGATGCATCAACCGGCGAAACCCATTTGCGTCATCATGTGACTCCAGGTGGATTCTTTAAAGGTCGTCGTTTGGTTGCTAAAAAGTCAGAAGACTAAGCCGGAATTATCATGGCAATCATTGCGATTGATGCGATGGGCGGCGATCATGGAATTCATTCCACGATTCCCGGTGCCTTGGATGCACTCAAAAAACATGCGGATCTGCAGCTGATTTTAGTCGGTGATGCTGCCCTGATTCGTCAACGTTTGCAAGAACTTAAAGTGGTGGATCATCCGCGGCTGGAGATTCAGCACGCCAGCGAAGTGGTGGAGATGGATGAAGCGCCGTCCCATGCTTTGCGTACTAAAAAAGATTCCTCGATGCGTGTGGCGATTAATCTCGTGAAAGAAGGGCGGGCGCATGCCTGCGTCAGCAGTGGGAATACCGGCGCCTTGATGGCGACCTCGCGTTTTGTCTTAAAAACCCTGCCGGGGATTGATCGTCCCGCGATTATTTATGGGATGCCCGGGATTGATCCCAAGACCGGGGAGCGTGCGCTCTCGCATATGCTGGATCTCGGTGCCAATGTGGGTTGCACGAGTGAACATCTATTCCAATTTGCCTTGATGGGCTCGATCCGCACGACCTTTGTGGATCATATTCAAAAGCCGCGGGTGGCTTTGCTCAATATCGGTGAAGAAGAGATGAAAGGCCTTGATGTAATCAAAGAAACCGCGCAACGTTTGGCCGCCTGTCCGGATATCCATTATGTGGGTTTTATTGAAGGGAATGATATTTTCTGGAACAAAGCGGATGTGATTGTCTGCGATGGCTTTGTTGGGAATGTTTCTTTGAAAACCATGGAAGGCGTGGCGAAGTTGATTTCGTTTGTGGTCAAAGACTCTTTTAAAAGCAATCTATTTTCCAAAATTTTAGGGCTCTTCGCCTATCCCGTTTTACGTAAAATTAAAAGTAAAATGGACCCGCGCTATTACAATGGCGCCAGTTTTTTAGGCTTAAAAGGGATTGTGATTAAAAGTCATGGCGGGGCGGATGCGCTGGCTTTCTCGATGGCCCTTTCAGTGGCGCTGGAAGAAGTGTCGCAAAATATTCCAGGCCGAATTCATGATCAAATCGAACATATTTTAGGATCTAAACATGAGGGCTAAGATCGCCGGAGTCGGTGCCTATTTGCCTAAGCGTATTTTGACCAATGCAGAACTTTCAACGTTTGTTGATACTAGTGATACCTGGATTCAAGAGCGGGTGGGGATTCGCGAGCGTCGTATTGCCGAGGGTCATGAAACCAATGCCTTTATGGCGAGTGAAGCAGGGCGTGCTGCCTTATTGCATGCCGGCGTGGCGGCTGCAGATTTAGATCTCATTATTGTCACAACTTCAACCCCCGATCACATGATGCCGGGTGTGGCCTGCGCTGTGCAAGCCAGCATTGGTGCTGCCTGTCCGGCTTTTGATTTAAATGCGGCCTGCGGCGGGTTTATTTATGGCTTGCATACGGCTAAACAATTTTTTGATGCCGGCAGTGTGCGCCATGTATTGCTGATTGGTTCGGAATTAATGTCGCGTATTGTGGATTGGACAGATCGTTCAACCTGTGTTTTATTTGGAGATGGGGCGGGTGCTGTGGTTTTGTCAGCGACAGAAGAGCCCGGCATTTTAGCCTCAAAGATTTTTGCAGAAGGGGCGCATCGTGATTTATTGTATGTGTCACCGCATCTGCGCCCGGATGCCTTTACGCCGGCCTGCCCGGTGCCGCAGGTGAAAATGGAAGGCAATAAAGTCTTTCGCGTCGCCGTGGAGAAAATGGGCGAACTCGTAGATATCATTTTGCAGGAGGCACAGTGCACGCAGGATCAGATTGATTTCTTGGTGCCGCATCAAGCCAATGAGCGCATTATTTTGGCCACGGCTAAAAAATTGAATCTTTCTATGGATAAGGTGATTTTAACCCTGGGTCTGCATGGCAATACCATGTCTGCGACCATTCCCCTGGCTTTGGCGGAGGCAGTGCACTCTGGCAAAATTAAACGGGGTGATTTATTATTATTTGAGGCGTTTGGTGCCGGGTTCGTCTGGGGTGCCAGTTTAGTTCGATATTAGCGTAGGAGTAACCATATGATTGCCTTTGTATTTCCGGGGCAGGGCTCACAAAAAATAAATATGCTGCAGGATTTCTATCAGGAAGCCATTGTGCAGGAGGTTTTTTACGAGGCCAGTGAGGCTTTGGGCTTTAGTCTCTTGCATGTGATTCAGGAAGATGAGGCCAAGTTGAATCAAACTGCCTTTACCCAGCCTGCTATTTTGGCATCCAGTATTGCCCTGTATCGCTTATGGCTGGCTGAAACAGGCATTCACCCGGATTACCTTGCCGGGCATAGTCTGGGTGAGTACAGTGCTTTGGTTGTGGCCGGCGTATTAAGTTTTCGAGATGCAATTAAGCTGGTGCATCTGCGCGGGCAGTTAATGCAGGAAGCCGTGCCAGCTGGGCAGGGCGCGATGGCAGTGATTCTGGGTCTCGATGATCGAGGCGTGATGGACGCCTGTGCCGCTGCAGCCCAGGGAGGGATTGTTTCTGCAGCCAATTTTAACGCGCCCGGACAGGTTGTGATTGCCGGCGAAACCCTGGCTGTGAATCGAGCCATGGAAACGGCCAAAGTGATGGGGGCCAAGCGCGCCCTGCCTTTGGCGGTATCCGTGCCTTCACATTGTCCGCTCATGCGTTCCGCGGCCGAAAAATTGGCCTTGCATTTTGAAGGGATCACCCTTGCTGCGCCGGCCATTAAGATCATTCATAATGTCGACGCCGCCCTGCATACGGACAGTGCCGGCATCAAAGAGGCCTTGGTGCAGCAATTGGATCAGCCGGTTTTGTGGGTGAAATCAATGCAAGTACTTGAAAATTTAGGCGTGAAAGTATTTGTGGAATGCGGCCCCGGCAAAGTGCTGACAGGGCTAAACAAGCGCATTATCGCTGATGGACAGTTTTGTAATTTAGAAGATCGGGCCGGATTTTTAGAAGGGAGAAATGCAGCATGGGCAAAAAAATAGCATGGGTAACGGGCGCCACGCGCGGAATTGGTGCAGCGATTGCCACGGTTTTGGCTGACAAGGGGTTTTATGTCATTGGCACGGCAACGCGCGCAGAAGGCGCAGCAGAAATCAGTCAGCGTTTGGGCGCTAACGGCGAAGGCCAGGTCTTGGATATTTCTGACTCTGAAAGCGTGAACCAATTCGTTAAAGCCAGGCAGGATGCGGATCAGATGCCTGCTGTTCTCGTCAATAATGCCGGCATTACCCGCGATAATCTGCTCATGCGCATGAGTGAAGAGGATTGGCTGGCTGTAGTCAATACCAATCTGAATTCTATTTTTCGCCTGAGTAAAGCGTGCATGCGGCCGATGATGAAGGCTGAATGGGGGCGGATTATTTCGATTGGATCGATCGTCGGTGTGACGGGCAATCCCGGCCAAGCCAATTATTGCGCTGCCAAAGCCGGGGTGATTGGTTTTAGCAAATCCCTGGCCCAGGAAATTGGTTCACGCAATATCACCGTGAATGTTGTCGCGCCTGGTTTTATCGAGACCGATATGACCAATCAGCTCAAAGAAGAATATCGGCAAATTCTGGTGGATCGCATTCCCCTCAAACGCATTGGTTCGCCCAATGATATTGCGCATATGGTCGCGTTCCTTGCGTCTGAAGAGGCCGGGTATATTACCGGTCAGACCTTGCATGTGAATGGCGGGATGGCGATGCTTTAGTTTTTTGGAGTCCCAATGTTTTACCCTGAAATTGAGCCCTATCATCAATCCATGCTCCCCGTGTCAGAGCTGCATTCCATTTACTTTGAGGAAAGCGGCCGCCCGGATGGCATCCCGGTTTTGTTTATTCACGGTGGCCCAGGAGGCGGTACAGAGCCCGGTCACCGCCGTTTTTTCAATCCTGAGCGTTATCGAATTATTTTGGTGGATCAACGCGGCTGTGGCAAAAGCACGCCGCATGGAGAATTGCAGGATAATACCACACAGCATCTGATTGCTGATTTTGAAGCCCTGCGTCAGCATTTGAAGATCGAAGCCTGGGTTTTATTTGGTGGCTCCTGGGGCAGTACTTTGTCTTTGGCTTATGCGCAGGCCCATCCGCAGTCTGCATTAGCGTTGATATTGCGCGGGATTTTTTTAGGGGCCGCATCTGATCTTCACTGGATGTATCAATTCGGCGGCGCGCATGATGTCTTCCCTGATCATTGGGAGGCTTTCCGTGATTTTATTCCGGAAGCTGAGCGCGGCGATATGATCAAAGCCTATTATCAGCGCCTCCACGGCCAGAGTTCAGCCATTGCCAAAGAAGCCGCCAAGCGGTGGAGCGTTTGGGAGGCTTGTGTCAGCAAGCTGTATTTTGATCCAAAATTAGTGGAAAAATACGATGGCGATGCCTTCAGTCACGCTTTCGCCCGCATAGAAACACATTATTTTTCCAATCAGCTCTTCTTAAAACCAAACCAATTGCTAGACCACATCGATAAAATCCGTCACATTCCCGCCGTATTGGTGCACGGCCGCTATGACATGTGCTGCCCTTTCATCGGCGCTTGGCGTCTACACCGAGCCTGGCCAGAAGCAAAGCTAGTGATTACCCCAGACAGCGGCCATTCCGGCTTCGAGCCTGGTAATGCCGCTGAGTTGATCCAGGCGCTTAATGCGTATGGGGCTTGATTTTTTTACGGGGTTGGTGGGGTAGTGGTTGCTGCTGGGTTCTGGGTACGTAAAGCTGCATTGACACGCATGGCAGCGGCATGGTGTTCATCTAAAAAAGCAGTTAGGGCAGGCCGTTTGTCTTCTGGGTAAGCCGCGAGTGCGTCAAGAAGCTTTTCGTTATCGTTTATAACTGTGTTGTCAACTGGTGCTGCTGGTGTGTGCATATTTTTCTCCTGTTTAAGGTTTATTTTAATTGAAAGTCATTTTAATTATATCATCCTATGCTGTATAAGTCAATTATACCAATTACCAAAATTAATCATGCTAAATTGTCGCCCACTCTCTTGTGCAAAGCGATCTAATTTTATCTGGAACAGAGACAAAGGCTTTCCATGCTTCGCAGGCTGCATCAACAATATGCTCCACTGAGTTAAAGCATCGATTCGCC
>CAMARA010000025.1 GCA_945860585.1 Francisella tularensis subsp. holarctica
GAATATCTTTGATGCACTCAGAGATGCCTGCAACGGCAACCCTTTTAATCCCGTCAGCGCTTAAACAATAAAATCACCCAACTAAATGGCTGGCCCAGCTCGGGCTATGCTGCTGCACTTATTTTTAGATAGGGGGCCTGAGTAGTTACCGAGTAATTGTATATTATAATAATTTTTTGTCAATTATTTTCTTGGGGTTATTAGTTTGAGTGATGAGGCGTGTTCAGGGGCTCAAATCTTTTTTGCATTAAAAACACGCCGTGTTATAATGTGCAGTATTCGTTTTGGCAAGGATCATTTAGAGATGCAAGGATATTTAAAAACCTCAGAGCTTGAGGGGGAAAACGCGGTTTATTTGGAAGGGCTGTATGAGATTTATCTGGATGATCCACAGTCGGTTGATGGGAAGTGGCGTGCTTATTTTGAGGCATTGGGGCCGGTGCAATCGACCCTGAAGCATTCAGAGGTGCAGCAGGCTTTTATTGATCTTGCAAAGCATCCGCAGGTTTGTGTCGGGCAGAATGGTGCCGATGCAGCGGATCGTTATCGTCAAAAGGGGCACTTGCTGGCCAAGATCGATCCACTCGGGTTACAGCCTGTGCCGCAGGCGGCTGATTTAGGGCTGGATGAAAATTTAACGCAGTTTAAAGCGATTTATGCAGATACCATCGGCTTTGAGTTTATGCATATTGACGACGATGCGCGCCGTGAGTGGCTGCAGCAACGGATTGAAGCACCGCGTCCTGCTTGGTCTGCGGCACAGAAAAAAGCGCTGCTGGAGCGTCTGGTTGCAGCCGATGGTTTGGAAAAATATTTGGGTATTAAATATGTGGGGCAGAAACGGTTTTCGCTGGAAGGCGGCGATGCGCTGATTCCCATGATGCGTGCGATGATTGAGCGGGCGAGCGAGCAAGGCGTGCGTGAGATTGCGGTTGGTATGGCGCATCGTGGACGCTTAAATGTGCTGGTGAATATCATGGGCAAAGCCCCGAAAAGTTTATTTGCAGAGTTTGAAGGGCAGCATGATGATTCGCTGTTGGCAGGAGATGTTAAATATCACAATGGTTTTTCCTCAGATGTGATCACGTCCGCAGGTCAGGTGCATTTGGCACTGGCGTTTAATCCCTCGCATTTGGAGATTGTCTCTCCCGTGGTGGAAGGGTCTGTACATGCGCGCCTCCAAAAATTTAAGCGAGACACCCAATCTGTCTTTGCGATTCAAATTCATGGTGATGCAGCGGTGGCAGGTCAGGGCTGTGTCTATGAGACTTTGAATATGTGTGGAACGCGGGGCTTTGATAATGGCGGTTCGATTCATATTGTTATTAATAATCAGGTCGGATTTACGACGAGTGATCCTCTCGATGCACGTGCAACCCGGTATTGTACGGATATTGCCAAAATGTTTGATACGCCGGTGTTCCATGTGAATGGTCATGATCCTGAAGCGGTCTTGTTTATTGCGCAATTAGCCCTGGATTATCGGCAGCAATTTAAGAAAGATGTGTTTATTGATCTGGTCTGTTATCGACGTCAGGGGCATAATGAATCTGATGAGCCTTCTGGGACCCAGCCCTTGATGTATCAGGTGATTAAAGCCTTGCCAGTTCCGGCGAAACTCTATGCGGAGCGTTTAATTCAGGCTGGCGTGTTGACCGAAGCTGAATTTGCAGACATGCAGCAGGCGTATAAAAGCGCCTTGGATCTGGGGAAGCCGGTCTTAGCAATGGCTGCAGTGAAAAAAAATCCTTCAGAATGGACGGTCTTTGCCAAGCAGGATTGGCGCGTCAAATATACGGGCAGTTTGCCGCAGAATACGCTGCTGGCATTGGCAGAAAAATTAGATTATATTCCGGAATCTGTGCATCTGCAGGCGCAAGTGGATAAAGCACTGAAAGATCGTGCCAAAATGACGGCAGGAGAATTGCCGGTCAATTGGGGTTATGCAGAAGTGCTGGCCTATGCAACTTTGCTGGATCAGAAGATTCCTGTGCGTTTAACCGGCGAAGATGTCGGGCGCGGTACTTTTTCACATCGCCATGCGATTCTGCATGATCAGCAGACGGATCAATGCTATATCCCGCTGCAGCATCTCTCCGCGACACAGGCGCTTTTTGATATTTATAATACGCTTTTATCTGAGGAAGCCGTGCTGGCATTCGAATACGGTTATGCCGCCAGTATGGCCGCAGGCCTGACGATTTGGGAGGCGCAGTTTGGCGATTTTGTAAATGGTGCGCAAGTCGTGATTGATCAATTCATGAGTGCGGCTGAAGAAAAATGGGGTCGCCTCTGTGGTCTAACCCTCCTATTGCCGCATGGTCAGGAAGGCATGGGCCCAGAGCATTCGTCCGCCCGTTTGGAGCGTTTCCTGCAGTTATGCGCCCATGACAATATGCAAGTGTGTAATCCGACGACGCCTGCGCAAATTTACCATCTTTTGCGTCGTCAAGTGTTG
Source organism: Francisella tularensis subsp. holarctica (assembly GCA_945860585.1). GTDB lineage: Bacteria > Pseudomonadota > Gammaproteobacteria > Francisellales > CACEW01 > JAJZUD01. The sequence goes on from CAMARA010000025.1 coordinate 2,459, forward strand.
CGTCCTTATCGTAAACCGCTGGTGATCATGTCGCCCAAAAGTCTGCTGCGGCATCCCTTGGTGATCTCCACTCTTGCAGATTTAGCTGATGGCTGCTTTATGCCTGTTCTGGGAGAGGTGGATCCGATCGATTTCAAAAAAGTGCGGCGCGTGATTTTTTGCCAAGGTAAAGTTTATTATGATCTCCTGGCGAAACGTCGCGAACAAAACATCAGTGATATTGCGATCCTGCGTTTGGAACAGCTTTATCCTTTCCCGGATGTGGAAATCCAGGCTGCGCTTGCTGCATTAAGCCACGTCAAAGATTGGGTCTGGTGTCAGGAGGAGCCCGAAAATCAAGGCGCCTGGTTTAAGGTCTCCCAAGATTTTGCAGCCCTAGACTTGCCCTGCCGTTATGTGGGTCGTAAAGCCTACGCTTCCCCCGCAGTCGGTTATGCGAGTGTGTTTAAAGAGGAACAGGCGAATTTGGTGGCTTTGGCCTTGGCTTAGTGAGGCGCCGCGCTGGAGCCTCCGCCATCTGTGCCTGGTGCCAAGTCTGCAGCCCTATTCGAGAGGGAAAGTATGCCAATAGCGGCGTCAGTAAAAATAGTCGTGGAGGGCGGCAAAGTGGATGCAGGGTCGCTAAGGTGATGAGCTATATTTAAGATGGTGTGTTCTGCTTCACTCTGAGGGTTTTCCCCTTTTAAAAATGTTTGAACCTCAGCATCCCCTGCAAAGTGGGTCAATAAATTTCTTGGGGGGCGCCCTCCTTCAATATATTTGCCATCCTGCACCAATAAATTACAGCTGGAAGTGAGTGTGGCAAAGCGTTTCAGAAGGCTGAGTGTAAGAGCGGGGTCAGTCATTGGAATATAGAAAATGGGGGTTAAATTATGGTCATCTCGTTGGGTGAAGTCATCAGGGGTTAAAAATGCCTCCCAGCTACTCAATTCATCTACTGATTTGACAGAGCTAACCATCACAGAGAGTGCGGTGGTGCCGTCTGCATTTCTTGCATGTAGATCTATTCCTTCTTTTTTAAGCAGTGCGCTAAATAGAGCTTTTCGTGCTTCAGGGTTCGGAGCCGCTTCGTCTAAAACGGTTTCCCCAGAGACGGCCCAGGAAAGCAGCGTTTTTCCTGTGGGATCAGGTTGTAAGAGATTGTTATACAATGTATTTATTTCTCTTGCAGTGAGTTCGGTACTTGAATTTCGCCAAAATCTTACCGCCGCTGATTCAATCGGTTTGTCTGCCAAGGGAGCAGCTTCAGCTTCAACGGCAGGAGCAGCTTCAGGAGCTTCTTCTGGGGCTTTGATTTTTTTGGCTTTGCCCTTAGGCGCTTCGTCCTTCGGGGCGGGTGCTTTGCGTTTTTTCTGTGGTCCCTTCACTGGTTTTGCCTGGGCGGCGATCGCTTCTTCTTGATGCTTGTTTAACAGCGTTAAAAGAGAGGGTAACTGCGACCCCTTTACATCACGTTTCTTTGCTGGGAATTCCTGCGCTTTATTCAGAGTTTGTTGATTTGCTTGAGCGTGCGGCCATGGAATCGATAGAGGGATACAAAAAGGTAGTGATCCCTGGGGCAGGTGAGGGCTATGTGACGCGTGTGGAAGATGCACGGTTACAGTTCTCTGTAAGTGGGGGTCAATATCGTTATGCTTTTCTTGATTTAGCATCGACTAATTTTGGCCGATTTGTGAGTACGGAGCGACCGTTGCGGTCTGAGATTGATAAATATGGCGTATCCTTTTCAAATAAAACTTTATCTGTTCCTTCAGAAAATGCATCTGAATTTATTCAATCAATGGCTAAATTGGCACTGGGTAAGTCAGTAAAATCACGTTTTTATTTAACCCTTGCGGAACGTTTTGCGGCGGTGACTCCAGATTTTGATCAATCTTTTTTTGAGACTTTGGAGATTCCCGAGGAATTCCATGTCTCACCTGAAAAAATTAAAGTGGAGTGCACAAAGGAAGAGGATACTTATTCTTTCATCGTCACAGGCTTTCCATTAGATATTTGGCAGAGAAAATTTATATCGCTCAAGGACATGAGGGAGCGGTTAAGTGAATATGCGGTGACGACCAGTCTTAATAGGGCAGAAGGGCAGGCGATGATTCAATTTAATGTCGCAGTAGCGCATGATTTTTTTGTGCAAGTTCTGCGTCCACAATCAGCCTTGGAATTGATACAAATGCTTGCTAGGGCTTTGGTGGAATCACATGCTGACTTTGCAGAAATTAAAGAGAAGATATTCCCGCCGCCTATGCGGGTTGTTGAAAAGTTGAGCGAGATCAAGTTGGCAGCTCTAAAAATAGAGGACGGGATGTATGTATATACAATTGTGAACTTTGACGGTATAACGTATCAAAACAAAATTGCAGCCACTTCCTCCTTTTTAAACGAGCAAATAACCCAGGCTAAGGGGGGTTGTCAGGCTAAAAAATTATCTGATGGAAAGGCGACAAGAGAAGGGTATCATTATGTCATTCAAATACCCATCGCTCAAGCATATCGATTTTTTGATGGAGTATCTGGAAGTTCCCGTTGCAGCAGAGAATGCCGTGATTTTATCAGAAAGCTAAGGGAAATTACGCCTGCACCCGAACTAGAAAAGCCTAAAACTAAAAAAACAGCGAGGTCAGAAAAAGCTGTATCGAAAGTGTCCGGCGCCAAGCGTCTGGCCGGAGCAGGCGCCTTTGTCTTTTCAACTGTGGCGGGTGGTACGATGACTGCTGGTGCGGGTGAGCATCGTGGTGAAGTCGCTGGAGCTCACCCTTAAAGCCAATGCTTAATATGCCCAACGGTGAGAATGGCGCCGATGAGAATGACGGTGCTGAAGATTTGCAGCAGGGTCATTTTTGGGCGCTTGCGTTGACTTTGTGGAGTGGGTTTTTCGGAATCGATCATGTTGAGCTGGCTCCTTGTTCAAGTGGGCGGTAGTGTTTGCTAAGCCGATCCAGGACGGCGTTGATAAATTGATGGCCACTTTCTGCACCGAACTCTTGGGTGAGATCCACATATTCGGAAAGGACGACCTGATAGGGGACATCAAAGCATTGCTTCAACTCGGTGGACGCGCTGCGTAAAATGGCGAGTTCCATGGGGTTGATTTCTTTTAAAGGGCGGGCTGCGGCAGTGATAATGGCCTCGTCAATACTGTTTTGCTCTAGTATAAAGCTTTGAATCACGTGTGCAAAGCGTTCCCAATCTACATATTGATGATAATCATTCCGGCTTTGAAATTCAGCAATCAGGGTATGGGCAGGGCTGAGATTAAAGTGCCATTGGTATAATGCCTGAATGCTAAATATGCGGGCTTTATGGCGGGCTTTTTTGGACATCATAGAAAAAGTCGATCTGCTTGAACTCAGGTGGGCGCCATTATACTCTATAATTGCCGGTGAGTAAAAGATTCAATCAGGGCGGGCGATCCTGCCATCAAGCCACCATCGACGGGGAGGGCGACACCGGTAATCATTTTGGCGGCATCAGAGGCTAAAAAGCCAACGGCGGCAGCGACATCTTCGGGTTGGGCAATATCGTTGAGCGGGTACCATTTTTTGATGTCTTCAAAAATGCCAGGATTGCGCGCTGCACGTTCTTCCCACAGACGCGTTTTGACGCTGCCGGGGCAGACCATATTGGCGCGAATGCCGTATTTGCCTAATTCAACTGCCAGGGCTTTGGTGTAGCTTTCTAATCCTGCTTTGGCGGCGCTGTAGCAGGGGTGGCCGAGGGTGGTCATGCCGTTAACGGTGCCGATATTGATAATGACGCCGTGTTTTTTATGCATGAACCCTGGCCGTACGGCTTCCACACAGTAATAGGCTGAAAGTAAATTCAATTCAATTTCCTGTTTAAAACCTGCTTCCGTGCTGTCCTGCAGGAGCTCACATTGTCCTCCACCCGCTACATTGACGAGAATGTCCACACTTTGGCCCAGTGCCTGTTCTGCCGCTTGAAATGCGGTTTTAACCTGAGCGGCCTGGGTGACATCACAGCAGGCAATATGATAGCGTGTTGAACTGGTTTTAAGCTGGAGGTCTATGGCTTCTAGTGCGGCCTGATCAATGTCCACGATGATCACGGCAGCACCTTGCTGTATAAAATAATCTAAAATCGCGCGGCCGATGCCGTGTGCCGCACCTGTGATCAGAACCAGTTTTTCATGAAAAGAGTAAGTCATTGTTTACAGTCCTTTTTCTTGCTTGGGAGTTTTTCGATTTGAAAAATCATGTTGAATTTGTTCGAGGGAGCGCTGTTTTGTTTCGGGAATGAGTTTCCAGGAGACCATAAAATAACAAAGGGTGAAGATGGATAAAATCAGGAAGGTCTCACTATTGCCGATGCTTGATTTAACTTGCAAAAATACGCTCGCCACGGCCCAGGATGTCAGCGAATTTGCAAACAGTGCCACCGCGAGCCCTTTGCCGCGTACGCCGGTAGGGAGAAGTTCCGTTAGAATCAGCCAGACAATGGAGCCGGGGCCTGCCGCAAAGCAGAAGACAAAGCACAGAATCCCAATAAAAGAGGCCATTGGCGGCCAGGAAAAATGATCCGCCAGTGCCAGAAACAGGTAGGCTAACGTCACGCCACCTGTGCCCATCATCATTAAAAAGCGGCGGCCGAGTTTATCGACCAGGCAGGCGCCCACAATGGTGGCAAGAAAATTTATTAATCCAATAAAAATCGAGGCATCAATCGTATTTTGAGTGCCGCGCATGCCCATCGCTTTAAAGACCACCGGGGCATAGATGAGGATGGAGTTAATTGCTGTAAGTTGATTTAAAATAGCAACGAGCAACACGATGGTAAAGGGCAGGGCAATGCGGCGATTAAATAAATCGCCCCAGCGGCTGCGTTGATCTTCCAGATGAGCCTGGTTCATGGCGGCTAAATCATTGCTTGCTTCCAGTGCCGGGCGGGTCATTTTCAGGATCTCAAAAGCCCGCGCCTCCTGATTTTTGCTCATCAGCCAGCGTGGAGATTCAGGCAGAAACAGCATGGAAAAAAATAAAATGAGGGCCGGAATGACAATTAGAATGTACATCCGATGCCAATTGCCGGAGGGCGCTAAAATAGAGTCTACGATATACGCGAGGAGAATGCCGATGGTTAGAAAAATCTGAAAAATAATGACGCTGCGCCCGCGAATCGATGTGGGTGAAATCTCAGATAGATAGGAGGGGACGGCAACGGTGACCACGCCAATCGCGATGCCCAAAACAATGCGTGACAGAAAAAACTCAACAAAAGAGCTAACTTCAATCGTAAAAATTGCCCCTAAAATAAATAAAACACTGCCTGAAATAATCATAATGCGGCGGCCAAACTGGTCGGAGAGATAGCCCGTCATCAGGGTGCCGATCAGGCCGCCCATAAAGACTGCGCCGCCGGCAATATCCACCTGATTGATGGTCAGGCCGATATCATGCTGGATTGAATAGATCGCCCCTGGAAAGACGCCTAGGTCATAGCCATAGAGAATTCCGCCAATGCTGGCGCAGACGATGATCCAAAAAGTCAGGCTCATGCATTGCCCTGTTGAATCTGTTGAAACGCTTTGATACGCGCTAAATAACTATTGATAGTCGTCTGCGTCAGGCGTTGGCGATATTCATCCAGCACATCGCCCTTTAGCTCTAGTGAAAGCGTATGAATCAGCGCCAGCATTTTATTGAACGCTATTTTGCCCTCTTGCAGATTGGGGAGGTCTAAGACAAAGCTTAGGCCGGGCGTGGAGGCATGCAGACTATGCAGATCAAAAGTCCCTGGTTTTAAAGCTGAGCTGACGTAAAATAAAATCTGCGCGCCCTCGCGGTACTCAAAGACATGCTGCTCGTTGAGCGTTAGGCCTGCCTGCTCCAGAAGGGGAAAGAGCATGCTGTTTTCAAAAATATGCGAGCGTGGTGCCATAAAATAGAGCAAGATAAACTCCCGCTTTTCCACTGGGGGAGGGAAGCCATCCTGCTGCTCCTCCTTTTTTTGACGTGCAAACATTTTTTTTGCGGCTTCAGACGGGTCATTGTTTTGAAAAAATTCGGCCTGATGTGGGGCGCCCGTCGCTTCTGCCAAGGCCTGTTTGCCGGCAATGGCCATCGCTTGATTCAGCGCCTGTTCTTCTTCCTGTGAGAGTTCGTGAATAGAAGGAGGCTCACGCTTGATCCAGGCTTGTGGTTCCGCGGGCGGGTTTTGCTTTTTAGGCGGTTTGGTCTTTGGCGTGGGGATGTCTGCTGCAGGTGGTTTTTCCGGGAGAGCAGGCGACTTCAGGGTCGGTGAGGTACTGGGTTTAAAGAGGGCCAGCACCAGTAAACACACCACCAGCAGAATGCCAATCACTTCCACCAAAAGCGGATGGTTGTTATTGAGTTCTGCTTTCACATAGCTCGGATTTTGGAAGAGAGAAATAACCTGATTTTTAAAATAAGTAATTTGATCTGCAAAATCTGCCATGGTTATCCTATATCATTCGAAAATACTTAGATCTATTTAAGCACTTTTATGCTGAAATTCCAAGGGGGTGACGAGGGGCCCGCGAGGGAGGAGGGAAAATAGAAATGCATAAATTGATTACGCTCAGGCGGGCTTTGTGTTATAATCTGAGCATGATGACGTCTTTGCAAAAAATTATTATCACGATTGTGGCCTGTGCCTTTTTTATGGAAGGCTTGGATGCGTCGATTATTAATACGGCTTTGCCTCAAATTTCCTTGAGCTTGCACACGGATCCACTGCATTTAAAATTGGCGCTGACAGCGTATTTGCTGACGGCGGGGATTGTGATTCCGATTTCAGGGTGGATGGCGGATCGTTTTGGATGTCAGCGCGTGTTTGCGGCTGCTTTGATTTTGTTTTTGTTTGGATCGGTTCTGTGTGGGATCAGTCGTTCTGTACCGGAACTGGTTTTGGCGCGGGTGATTCAAGGGGCAGGAGGCGCGCTGTCTTTGCCAATTGGGCGGCTTTTGTTTATGCGCCATTTTAATAAAGAGGAATTTGTGGCAGCGCTGGCTACGACGTCTACCTTTGGATTGCTGGGGCCGAGCCTGGGGCCGTTAATCGGGGGTGCTTTAACGACCTATTTTTCCTGGCGCGCGATTTTTTTTGTGAATATTCCCATTGGCTTGGTCGGATTTTATTTTGTGCTGCGTTATATTGAGAACATCAAAGATCCAGAGATTCATGCATTCGATTGGCGCGGCTTTTTGATTCTGGCCAGTAGTCTCGCTTCATTGTTGCTGGGGCTGGATACGCTGATTGATCCGATTGTCAGTCCGGTGGTGGCGGTATCCTGTCTGGGCGCTGGAAGCATTGCCTTGTGGGGATATTGGCGCTATGCGCAGCGGAAATCCCGTGTCCTGATTCCGCTGCAATTGTTTGATCAAACCGCTTTCCGTTTGGTGATTTTCGGCAGTATTTTTGCGCGTCTCGCCGTGAGTGCTAGCCCCTTTTTGGTGCCCTTATTATTGCAAGTCGGCTTTCACTATACCGCCTTGCAGGCAGGCTTGATGACGGCCTGGGCCGCCTTGGGGATGTTGCTGACGAAATTTTTTGTGAAACCCTTGCTGCAGCATTTTGGTTATCGCAAGGTCTTAATTGTGAACTCCGTCTTCTTGTCCGCGTCCACTTTAATTTTGGCGACTTTGAGTTTGCATCCGCCGATCGTCTTTATGGTGTGCATTTTATTTGTGAACGGTGTGGTTGCATCGATACAGTTTAGTGCGATGAATAGTTTTGGCTATACCAACATCCCCGTACATTTGCAAAGCGCGGGCAGTAGTTTTATGAGTAGTTTGCAGCAGGTATCAGCCGGCTTTAGTATTGCGTTGGCTGCCTTGATTTTAGAATGCTTTTTGCATTCAACGAACATCCTGGGGACTTACTCACCACCTAGCTTTCGCTATACGTTTATGGTGGTGGCCGTGTTCCCCTGGATGAGTATTTATTTTTTCAGACGACTCAGTAAGCCTTAGGTGCTCATGTTACACATCAGGGCAATAAGCAATTATTCGTCGTCCTGATACTCTCTACGCAGTTGAGAGGCATCAGGATCCAGGTGGAGATTATCCCCTTCAAAGCCTTAAAATTATGTGCTTCGCGAATGATTGGGTCCTGGGTCCTGATGAATGCTGCGCATTATCAGGATGACGGGAGGGTTGTGTTAGTTAGGCAGATCATCTGGGTTAGGGAGGTTCAATGATTGAGCCAGGCCCTGGAGTTGTTGCTGTGAAGCTTTCTCAACTTGATCGGCGCAGCTGTTGATCGCGGCGGCAATGAGGTCTTCCACATATTGCTTGTGTTCAGCAGTATTGTTGCCGAGTAGGGTGGCGTCTAAAAATACTTTCATGGCTTCGTGGCGACCGTTCATGATGATGCGGATTAAGCCATTGCCAGATTCACCGACTACTTTGGTATTGGTGAGGGTGTCTTGAATTTCCTGCATTTTTTCTTGCATTTTTTTTGCTTGTTCCATGATTTGATTCATGTCCATGTTTGCACCGTTCATTTCTGCTCCTTTAGTTTTTGATTGATTTAACAGATTCTATTGTAACATTAAAATTATTTTTTATGAAGTCTAAATGGGGGTCTTGGCTGAGTTTTTCTTGTAATTGGTTTTGAGAATCAGCGATCTCTTTCTGCTGTTGCACTGCAGGCGTGTTCAAGGGGGTGTCGGTGACAGAGATTTGTAACAAAAAAGGCCGCTGATAGTGCTCTGTAAAGGCATTTTGAAGGCGTTCCACGAGCTTGGGATTCAATAAACTCTGATGTTCTTGGCCGAGATGCAAAAATAAAGTATCGTTTTCCTGCTTCACAAAGCTCATATTCAGGGCGAATTGTTTGGAGACGCCGGCGAGCGGCAGGGCGTTGACGATGTCTTTCCAGTTTTGCTCGTTAATATTGGCCTGAGGAGGGGCTGTTTTTTTTGGAGGAGCGGGCTGCTGAGGCGCAGGTGCAGGCGCAGACACAGACACTAAGGCTTGAGGCTGCATAGGCCGCGTTGCCATGGGCGCAGCAGGGGCTGATTCCAGCGTCAAAGGCTGAAACGCCAGCATGCGTAGTAGGGTCATATTAAAGCCGATCTTGGGTTGCGGAGCAAAGGGCAGATCTTTTTTACCCTGCAGGGCCATCTGATAAAATAATTGACACAAAGTCGGTGAGAGTAGGCCGGCCAGTTCTTGAATGCGCGGCGTCTGCCAATCCAGACTTTGGTATTGGGGCCATTGCTGTGCCAGGCTGATTTCGTACCAGAGTTCCGCACATAAATTTAAGAGCATACTATAGTCGACCGGTGTGGCCTCAATGCGGTGCAGTAGATCAAATAAGGTCTGCGTGTTTTGCGTGGCCACGGCCGCAGCGAGTTCGTAGAGAAGGTGGGTCTCGGTCATGCCCAGCATTTCAGCCGTTTTAGCGGTGCTGACTTGGCCTTCACCTTGATTGATGGCTTGATCGAGTAAGCTTAAAGCATCGCGCAGACTGCCTTCCGCGGCTTTGGCAATGAGATCAAGCGCATCCGGTTCAAAAGGGACTTTCTCCGCATTTAAAATAAATTCAAGACGCGCTTTAATTAAGTGATTGGGAATATGTTTTAAATGAAACTGCAGGCAACGCGATAATACCGTAACCGGGAGTTTATGCGGATCGGTCGTCGCAAGCAAAAATTTAACATGATCCGGTGGTTCTTCTAAGGTCTTCAAAAGCGCATTAAAGCTATGCGTCGAGAGCATGTGGACTTCATCGATGAGGTAGACTTTAAAGCGGCCTTTGCTCGGAGCGTATTGTATATTATCCAGAATCTCGCGGGTATCTTCGACTTTGGTGCGGGAGGCGGCATCGATCTCAATCAAATCAATGAAGCGCCCTTCGCGAATTTCGATACAGGTCGCGCAGGTGCCACAGGGTGTGGCAGAAATGCCTTGTTCGCAGTTAAAACATTTTGCCGCAATCCGGGCCACCGTGGTTTTGCCGACGCCGCGTGTGCCGGTGAAAAGGTAGGCGTGATGGAGATGTCCCTGGCCGAGGCTATGCACTAAGGCAGAGAGAACCTGCTCCTGGCCGACGAGTTCGCTGAAAGATTGGGGGCGCCATTTGCGCGCAAGGACTTGATAGGTCAAGATGTTTCCTTATAAAATAAATGCTGCTTGCCAAGACCGATACCTGCATCAATGTTACCGTTGCTTCCTTCCGGATCTGGCGGGGTTCGCATCTAAGCCGCACTGGTTGACCAGCAGCAAAAGCATTATCCATGATTGCCTCGGCCTTGGCAAGAGGGGGCTGAGATGCTATCCTCAACCATTATTCATGTGCTTCCTGTTGTCACGATGAAACTTTTTAGCTATTACAGTCGTGAAATCATCCACCTCATGCTTGGGATGATGGCGGTTTTGCTGGTGATTATGGTCTCGGTCACCTTTGTTAAATATCTGGCACTTGCGGCAGATGGCTCGGTGCCTTTAAAAAGTGCCGTGGCCATGCTCGGGATTGTCCTGCCTTCGTTTATTAATCTGCTGTTACCGATTTGTTTATTTTTAAGTTTGGTGGTCGGCATGGGGCGCTTGCTGCGGGATAATGAACTCACCATTGGCTTTGCCTGTGGCATGAGCTGGACGCGTTTGCTTTGGTGCATGATGCGCTTGGGGCTCCTGGCGGCGGTGATCGGGGTGATTTTGAGTTTTTGGGTGGTGCCAAAAATGAATTATTATCAGGGAAATCTGAGTCAAATCAATTCGCAAAACTCGTCTATTTTGAATTTTGTGCAAAGCGGCCGTTTTTTTGTGCCGGGCGGCAATGGCAATCAGGTGATTTATGTCGGGAACATTGATTTTAAAACGCGTCAAAGCAAAGATATTTTTATCTATCAGTATAGTCATGGCGCGACGCAGGTGATTTTGGCCCCCACAGGTTCCGTTACTGAGCAGGGAGATCAATTAGCCTCGGTAAATCTGCAAAATGGTCAGGCCTATCAGGGCATCTTGGGTGCGCTTGCATATCGCATGGTGAGTTTTGATTCATTGAGTATGACGCTGATTCCCAGTTATAATTTGGCCAATCGTGATTTGAGTGCGGTCCCGACCGTACAATTGTTGCGGCAGCATGATCCGGCCTCGCGCATCGAGTTGGAGTGGCGCTCGGTCTTGCCCGTCACCAGTTTGGTGCTGGTCGTGCTCGCGGTCGGCCTCGGCGATTTACAGCCGCGGCGGGGGCGCTATATCAAAGTGTTTTATGCCATTGGTTTGTTTATTGCGTATTTTAATGCGGAGTCCGTGCTGAAATCCCTGATGCTGTCGCAACGCGTGGCGATTTTTCCAGGCTTGTTTTTGGTGCATGCGGTCTTTTTAATCTTGGGCATGGGTTTGATTTTATATCGGGAAGGAACGTTTAATGCGTTGTTGCGCCTGGGGGGCAGATGAAATTATCCTGGTATTTTGCGCGGATGGTGCTGTGGTCGGTCCTCGGAGTGTTATTGCTGATCGGAGCCATTGATTTTGTGTTTGCGGTAATTGGGCAGATTAAAGCAGTGGGGCCGCATTATACCTGGCGGAATGCGATTATGTATGTATTGCTGCGGATGCCGTCGGATATTTATTTGATTTTCCCGATTGTGGGTTTTCTGGGGGCCTTGATTGGCTTGAATATTTTGGCGGCAAAAAGCGAGCTGATTGCCATGCGCGCAGCCGGTTTGTCTTTATTGGGGATGGCGCGGGCGATGCTGCTGACGGCTCTGGGGCTGTTGATTTTTTATTATCTCTTAAGTTTATATATTGCACCCTTGGCACGTCATGCGGCGATTTTTGAGCAGAGTAATGCGGGGGATGCTGAAAATGTCTTGGTCTTGTCCAGTAATACCTGGCTCAAATCAGGAGATCATATTCTACGGGTGGGCGAAGTTTTGCCCGAGGGCGTGATGAATAATGTGACGGATTTTGTGGTGACGAATGGGCAATTGACGCAGATTCGCCAGATTGGGCAGATTAAGCTGATCTCCGATCATACTTGGACTTTAACGCAGGTTAGAATCACCAATATCAGTCTGCAGGGCGTGACCCAGACGGTAGTCCCTTCTCTCACGGAAAGCAGTTTTGTGTCGCGCGGCATTTTGCCGATTATTGCCATGCAGCCTGAAGAAATGACGATTAGCACCCTTGCCTCGTATATTCATTTCCGCGAAACCAATCACTTGAATGTCAAGGCGTATCAGCTGCAGTTTTGGAATCGCATCATTCAGCCGCTGATGTTGCCGATCATGATGCTGCTAGCAATCCCGTTTATGCTGGGTTCGGTGCGCACGCATAGTCCGGTGCGTTTGGTTCTGGGGTTGTTTGTCGGCTTTACCTTTTACATCGTCAGCCAGTTTTTTAGCTCTCTGACGCTGTTGTCACCGCTGTGGCCGTTTTTTGGTGCTGCCCTGCCGATTATTCTCTTCGGCTGCTTAACGCTGGCCTTGTTTGCGTATATGAATAATCGTTAAAATATCAAAAAGAGTCCGTTTGTGGAGTCTTTACAAATCAGTTACTTACTGTTTTTGTTGGTTTGAAAGCTTGCGTTATTGTAGGGTAAAGGCGTATAAAGGTATTGTAAGTTTAAGAATAAAAAACTTAAAAACAAACAACGTTCAAATCAAAAAAATAATAAGAAGAAAGGGGGTGCATGATGTGCACAAAACCAATCCGCTGTGTCTTGTCGCTCGCCTTGGGAATCTGTTTAACGGGGATGAGTCTTGAAGTGAATGCTAATCATCTGGGAAGCTGCCAGCCCGTTCCCGTGACGGTGGTGAATAGCTCAAGTCAAGATGTATCTTTGATTGGGGCCAATGGCGCGACAGTGATCAAAGCGAAAACCACCAGTCAAGTAGCCTTCCAAAGTAAAGTCTTTTATACTCAGTGCGGTTTGCTAGAAGTAGGCTTAAATGGCCAGTCTGTGAAACGGGGTTTGATTGATGTGAATGCAGCGCAAGTTGACATTCATGTCACTTCGAATGGTCAGTTTGAACAAATCGGGATGAATAAAGCCGGCTTGGATTTGGATCAGTATATATCCTGGTGGGGATTGCGTGCAGTGATCGGCTAGTTTAAAATAAGTCCATGCAAGATACCTATCTGTTCTATGACCTTGAAACATCAGACCTAAGCCCTTGTTTTGGCCAGGTCTACCAATTTGCTGCGATTCGTACAGATCTGCAGTTGAATGAACTCGCGCGTTATGAGTTTGATATCAAGCCGACACGGGGTGTCATTCCTGCGCCGGAAGCCATGATCACGCATCGCCTGTCTTTGACGCAGTTGGAGGAGACAGGGGAGTCAGAATACAGTGCCATCTTGAAAATTCATGCTTTGTTTAATGAGCCCGGTACGCTCAGCATCGGCTATAACAGCTTGAGCTTTGATGATGAGTTTTTGCGCTTTAGCTTCTATCGCCATCTCTTGACGCCGTACACCCATCAATTTGCCAATCGCTGCAGGCGTTTGGATGTCTTCCCCATACTGGTATTTTATTATCTGTTCCGTCCAGATTGTTTAAACTGGCCACAGAAAGAAGGGCAGGTTTCGCTGAAGCTCGATGCCTTGACCCTCGCGAATCAATTGGCCGAGGGTCAATCGCATCATGCGATGGTCGATGTGGAGGCAACGGTTGCACTGGCAAAAATTCTGGCACAAGATCAAAAAATGTGGAACTATGTGCAGGATTATTTTGTCAAAAAACAGGACGAAGAGCGTCTGGCAAAATTACCTACTGTTGAAATTGCCGGCGTGACTTATCCGCATGGCGTGATGGTGGATTCCAAATTCGGGTACGCCCAACATCTGCAGGCACCAGTTTTATGTCTGGGGCAGCATTGGCATTATAAAAATCAAAGCATCTGGTTGCGTTTAGATGATGCGCGTCTGTTGACGGGGGATTTGGATCAGTTAGCTGAAGTATGGAGTATCAAAAAGCGTTTGGCTGAACCGCCTTTTGTGCTGCTGCCCGAAGCCCGCTTTATCCGTTTTGATGCGACACGGCAGGCATTGGCGAGTGAAGTTTTGGCCTATTTGCAAGCCCATGCCGCGTTTTTTGCAAATGTGCGCGATCGGTTTCTAGATTACAAATATCCAGATTGTAAAGAGGCCGATATCGATGCCGCGCTGTATTTGCGTGGCTTTCTAAGTGATCATGAGGTAATGCAGTTGAAACGCTTTCATACTTTGGCGCTGCAGGATCAGGCAAAGTTTAGAACTTTTTTTAAAAATCCGGATCTCCAGGAATTGGCCCTGCGTTATTTTGGACGTTTTGCGCCAGATCAACTTAATGCCGCCGATCAGGCAGCGTTTGCGCAGTATCTCGCATCCACGCCCGTCGATTATCAAGCACGGCCTAAACTCACTGCGCCTGAAGCCCTGCAGCGGATTGCCCGCCTGCGTGAGGAGCGGTTTTTAGATGCGGAGCAGCTGCGCATTCTGGATGAGTTGACGCAATTATTTCATGACGCGCCCTTATAGAAAAAAGTTCCCCCCTTTCCCATTTTCATGCTTTTTGACCGCTAAGGGCCCGTCATGAAATAATCGTGTCATCCCCGCGTGCGCGAGGATGACACAGATGTAAACGTTATTTTGTTACAGTCTCTAAGTCACTGCGGAGTAGAGCTTGAGCCGGGCCCTCCATGTCAATATTGCTGAAATCGTGCGTGTGGCCAACCAGCAGGCGATTCGGTTGGTCTAGATCAGCGCGGCCCCATTGGCCCTGCAGAGCTGCCACCCCCGTCTGCAGAGGCCTCGACTGCGGAAGGGCCGCCGCCTGCACCCGCGAAATATCCAGCTCCAAATGCAAGCTGTGGTAAAGCAGAGGGCACTGCTGCACTCGGGACAATCGGGCAGGGCATACATGCCTGTATTGCCGCGATCACTTTGTCAGCAAGCGCTGTGCGGGTTGCACGCTGGGCGGGAGTTGCTCCTTTTTGAATAAACTGCGTGTGTGCCTGCACAAAAATAGAGGTAAACAGCGCTTGAGGATCACCTGACGCAGCACTGTCATCGCCCAGAGTAGGTACTTCGTTCAATAATTCCAAAATCTTCTCTAAAAACGGTAGGCTTAATTGAAGCGCTTCGCGAGGGCTTAACAGCCGTCCAGATGGTTGTTTTTCTTCAAACAGCCCCTTGAGTGCCAAACTCGATATCACAGAAAATTTTTTCTGCGTATCTCTGCCCTGAAAGTCTCGATATGCCCTCAAGAATTCTCCCAGTGACAGATCCTCGCGCGCTCTACTCACAATTCCCGCATTGATGCTGTTATATAAGTCATTATGGCTATCATGTTCTTTGTCGCCTTCCATTTCAAAAAAAACTTGAAATAGTTCAAGTGGATTGACTTCGTCTCTACCGTAGCCAATTGCATGGTCTTTGCGAAAAGAGGGATCAAATAGATTAAAAAAGCCTTCTTCCCCGAATCCCAGATACATGTCAATCACGTGCCTGAAAGTGAATCCATCTTTTAAAAATGTACTTGAAATGATCCCCTTAACGTTCTCATAGGAAACAGAAATAAGATTAATTTCTTTACAAAATTTGTGATAGGCATCTCTAAGATTTTCCCCATAGCCATGTGCTCGTCTATTAGTAAGTAGTCTATCCCACAGCTTTTTTATTTGCGTGTCTGACATATCTTCCACTTCGTGTCCTACCATTTACCCCTCTTTTTGATCAATTAAAATTTTTATAAATATAGCAGGGTAAAAAGCAATAGTCAATAATTTTTTTATGGGCAAAAATGCTGCTAATATATAAAAATATCAGCCGTATAATGCTCAAATACGAGCTGATCGGTGAAGACGCCAGAAATGCCCTGCGTAAACAGCTGTTGAGCGATCTGTTTGTCATTGACGGTATAGGCGAGAAGATGGGGGCTGATTTTGAGAAACCCCTTGATTTGTTTGGGTTGCAGCAATTGCCAGTCGCAGTGAATGCTGTAGGCTTGAATCACACGATAATATTCAGCAATGCCGGCGAGTCCGTAGGCTTTGAGATTGGTGGAGTCGATGAGTAGGCCAATATGGATATGCGGTAAAGTTTGGCGCAGGGTATAGAGTGCTTCTAAATTAAAACTGGAGACTAAAATACGGGATTGCATGGAGGCCAGCTGAGTACAAACCTGCTGAACTAAAGGTTGGGGGGCAGCGTTATTGTGCGTATACTTGAGCTCTAAATTCATGAGCATGGGCGTGTGTTCGAGCCAGGCTAATACTTGCTGTAGCGTTGGAATAGCCTCGCCTTGGCCGGCATCTAGCGTTTTTAAATAGGCATAAGGCATTTCCCGAATCTTGCCCTGGCCATTCGTGCAGCGCTCTAGAGTGTCATCATGAAAAATGACGGGAACTTGATCGTGCGTCAAAAGCACATCACATTCAAACATCTGTGCACCCAAGGCAGCAGCATTTTGAAAAGCTTTGAGCGTGTTCTCTGGCGCGTTTTGATGGGCACCGCGATGCGCAATCAAGCGAGGCAGAATCATGAGAGCTCCTTCAAAATCCAGTGAATGGCTTGAAAACGATCCTCTGCATGGGGCAGGGCTTTTTTAAGCGTGAGTTGCTCCTGGCCTTTTAATTGCAGGATACTGCTGTGGGCTTGAATCAGCCTGATCAGTTTGAGGGGTTCAAAATGCGGCGTGGGGCTAAAAATAAGCCGCGCCTCTTTACTGTATGCCTCGATACGTTTAATGCCTAAAGTGCGTGCCTGGAGTTTTAATTCTTGGCTGCCAATCAGATTGAATGCGGCAGGGGGCAGGGGGCCAAAGCGATCGATGACTTCGAGTTTGAAGTCGCTGAGTGCAGGGTGAGATTGTACTTTTTGCAGGCGCTGATAAAGCTGCAAGCGGGTATGCACATCGCTGACATATTCTTCGGGGAAGAGGCGCGGCACATTGAGTTCCACCTCGCTGTCTTCGTGAATGAGTAGGTCTTGCGGCTGGAGTTTCTGGCCCTTTTTGAGGCTATTCACCGCGCGATCCAATAATTCATGATACAGCGTAAAGCCAATATCTTCCATGTGGCCACTTTGCTCCGCACCTAAAATTTCACCCGCACCGCGAATTTCTAAATCATGGCTGGCTAAGGTAAAGCCGGCGCCCAGTGCGGTACTTTTTTCGATGGCCTCGAGGCGTTTTTGCGCATCGGGCGTGAGGGCTTCTTTGGGGGGCGTTAATAAATAGGCATATGCTTGATGATGCGAGCGCCCGACGCGTCCGCGCAATTGATGAAGTTGTGCCAGGCCGAATAAATCAGCACGTTCCATGATAATGGTGTTGGCATTCGGCACATCAATGCCGGTTTCGACAATGGTTGAACAAATCAAAACTTGCGCGCGATTATGGTAAAAATCAGACATGACCCGTTCGATTTCTAAAGGACGCATTTGGCCATGGATAATGCTAAAGCTGAGTTGCGGCAGCATGTCCTGTAGCATTTTGCGCGTGGTTTCAATGGTGGAAACTTCATTGTGAAGATAATACACCTGACCACCCCGTAACACTTCTCGCAAAATCGCCTCTTTAATAATGGGCTTTTTAAACTCTTTAATAAAGGTTTTGATCGAAAGCCGTTTAGCCGGCGGGGTGGCAATAATGGATAAATCCCGCAACATGGAGAGAGAAAAATTGAGCGTTCTTGGAATGGGCGTTGCAGTCATTGCGAGCATATCGGTATTGCTGCGCATGCTCTTGAGCTTTTCTTTATCCTTGACGCCAAAGCGGTGTTCTTCATCGATGATGATCAGGCCCAGATCTTTCAGTTCCAGCGGCGAGCGAATTAATTTATGGGTGCCGATGATTAAATCAATCTGACCCTGCGCCAGTTTTTGCCGAATTTCCGCTTCATTTTTGCTGGACGTAGAGCGGGAGAAATGGGCAATCTTAATCGGCCATTTGGCAAAGCGATTTACAAAGCTGTCGTAATGTTGTTCTGCCAGCAAAGTTGTCGGCACTAAAATCACGACTTGTTTGTTATTTTGAATGGCGAGAAACGCTGCGCGCATGGCGACTTCAGTCTTGCCGAAACCCACATCTCCGCAGAGGAGGCGATCCATCGGGTGTGCACTTTGCATATCTTTGAGAATATCTGCAATCGCTTTTTCTTGGTCTTCTGTGGTTTGATAGGGAAAGTCATCGCAAAAGGCGTTAAAGTCTTCGGGCGACAACACATAACTAAAGCCTGGTTTGCTCATGCGTTCAGCGTAAATTTGTAGGAGTTCGGCCGCAATATCACTGATGCGTTTGGCGGCTTTTTCTTTGGTGCGTTGCCATTTGTCTGAGCCCAGATGGTGGAGCTGAACGGTGCCGAGGCCGCCAATGCTATAACGTGATAACAGATGCAGATCCTGAATCGGTACATACAGAAGATCATTATTGTGATAGGCGATGGTCAAAAATTCTTGTGGGTTATCGTTTTGCAATTGTAGGGTGGACAGGCCTTTGTAGCAGCCAATTCCATGTTCAATATGCACCACAATATCGCCGATATTGAGTTCGGAAAAATCGCTAAAGCGTTCAAAATCAGAGCGTTCGTCAGTCGCGCGTTTTTTCTGGTATTTAGGAAACACTTTATGGGGGAAAAGCGCTGCTTCGGGAAGCATGATTTTTTTGGAAGTGGGATCGATCCAGCCTTGTTGGAACGGGGCTTCGATCACGGAGGCATGAATCTGTGCCCGAGTGAGCTGTTCAGAAAATAATTGCGTACGGCCTTCGGTTTCAGCGCAAAAGATAATTTCATAAGTCTGATATTGGTTTAAAAAATCTTTCAGCATCCGGGTGCCGCTCTCTGTGCTCAAATCAAGTGAGGGTAAAGCCAGGGCTGTATCCTGAATGCGCTGTGCTCCGGTTTTGGTCAATTGCGCAACTAAATCAACGCGTGCAAAAGGTTTGATTGCGGTAAAAAGCGCTTCTTTTTGCAAAAATAAAGTTTTAGGCGGGAGGGGCGGGCGGTCTAAATCATACTGTTTATCTTCATAGCGGGTTTGAATATCAGTCCAGGCCTGTTGCCAGGTTTGCTCCAGATTTTCTTCAGTGATGATGAGGCTGTTGGCCGGGCAATAATCGAATAAACTCGCCGTTTTTTCGAAAAATAAAGGCAGATAATATTCCAGTCCCTGCACGCCAAAGCCTTTCTGAATCGGTGCCAAAGATTGAGGCAGGGCGCCAAGTAGGCTTTCAAAGCGCGTGACAAAGCGTTTAACTGTCATTTTGTCGAGTGAAAACTCATGTGCGGGCAGGAGTTTTACTTCTTCCAGTTTATGCAGGGAGCGCTGGGTATCGCAATCAAAATCACGAATACTATCAATCGTATTGCCAAATAAATCAAGGCGAAAAGGATGGGCTGCACCCATCGGGAAAATATCAAAAATAGATCCGCGAATCGAATATTCACCATGCGCAAACACGGCCTCTACACTATGATAACCCGCCTCAGACAGGCGCTCGCGTTTTTCAATCAGGTTGAGGGTATCGCCCTGTTTCAAGCTAAAGCTATGGGCTTCAATAAAGGCAGGAGGCGGTAGCAGATTCAAAAGCGTATGCGCGCCCACCAGGATAATACTCTGCTGGAGATGCGGCAGAATAGACAGCAGGCGAATCCGTTCAGAAATAATATCCGTATGCGGCGAAAACGGATCATAAGGCAGGGTCTCCCAATCCGGAAAGCAGTAGATGGGTAGCTTATCCTGCACCAAAAACCGCAGTTCTGCCATCAGCGTATCCAGTTCAGAAAGCTGGTTCAAAATCACCAGCACCGGATGTTTCTGCTGCGTTGCTAAATCAGAAATCAACGCACTACGACGCGCCGGCAAGCTGGCAATGGTTTTGATCATCGTCTATCCGCATGATGGAGGAGAGGTGCATGATATAAAGTAATCTAAACAAAGTCAATTTGATTGTGTGTAGATCGTCATCCAACCCGTCGACAGAGCTCAGACCCCAATTATCCGTGCAGTAACCGGCCAGAGCACACTTGATGAATGCTCTAGCCATTAAAATCTGCTAAGTAGCATTAGGCACTTGGTCCGCTATGTTTCGTTGGGTAGACACGTACAGCTCCAGCTACAGGTGCAGGTGCAGCTTTATTATTATGCCAAGGAGTAGGGCTGCCACTTGCTCCAGCAGAGCCACCACCCGATGTAGGAGTAGGGCTGCCACTTGCTCCAGCAGAGCCACCACCCGATGTAGGAGTA
>CAMARA010000026.1 GCA_945860585.1 Francisella tularensis subsp. holarctica
AATTGCCCAACGCCGATACCCCCAGAAAACTCGAGCAACTCCTGCCTCATCACGCGCATGTGCACCTCCCCAAAATTAAGAAATCTCAATCTGAGTAGTTTGCCTTACGCTGACTTTAGTTTGTAGATGCTGTTCGTGGAGCGCTTACGATTCTCCCGAGACTTTGAAAAATCTAACTATTTGAATTTGCAGTGTTCACCACTACTGAATTCAGTAAGTTAGAAGCATCGAACTTGTTTGGCAATATATTGAAAAATGAAGTAAAAATTAAAATGGTGCCGGGAGAGAGAATCGAACTCTCACGCCATCGCTGGCACCGGATTTTGAGTCCGGCGCGTCTACCAATTCCACCATCCCGGCATTGAGGAGTGTTATTATAGCGGGATCATTTAGATTGTCAAGCGAAGGATAGAATTTTCCAGGCGGTGAACTCTGAGACGAAGTCTAGGGTCTCGGCGCCGCGTAGCAGTACGTCACTTTCAAAATGGTGTGTTTTTTTGCGATGCGTAATGTTGATTTCAAAATGTGCTATGACTTGATCTGTGGCCGGGGTCCAAAAATTCTCAAGACCTTTGATTTCAATATGAAAATCAGCCTCAATGTAAGAAGGGGGTAACAGTAATGCTTCGACTTGAATGGAGTTTATTTTTTGTAAAAAATACCCTTTGGTTGCTTGATCATTAATCGCAAGCGTTTTGTTATTTTGCGTTAAAAAATCGGTGAGCTGCTGTGTCAGCGGAATATTAAGATGTGTAACAAAATAAGGGCGCACGATCATTTCTACCTGGGCGAGGATTTTGCTGTGATATTTAATGTAAGGGTCCAGAATCAATTTAATATCGATGAAGGGGTAGTGCGCGCGATAGGCGAATTCAAGATGATATTCTTCGCTGAGTTTTTCGAGCTGTTCTGCAATAGTGGACTCACCAATTCCCAATAGACGCCAGCGGAAGAGGCGCAGAGAGGAGTTGAAGCCGTGTTCTTGCAAATAGGGCAGAACTTGGGCGTTGAACATAGGGAGACATTCATTAGGAGGACCTGGAAGCATAAAGATATATTTTTCGTTGACGTGCAGGTGGCAGCCGTCCGCGGTTCCGTTGGGGTTGGGAATAATGGCGGCTTGAGCAGGAAAAAAAGCCTGTTGACGATTATTTTGTGGAATATCAACAATATTACGCTTAGCAAAACGCGCGACAATTTTTTGCCAGCATGCTTCATTGAAAATGAGCTTTTGGTGGGCAGCTTCTGCAACAGCCTGACGTGTGACATCATCTGATGTTGGGCCCAAACCGCCAATCGTAATCACGGCATCATGACGATTAAGCAGGAAGGTCAATGCGGCTTTGATGTTAGTTTGTCGATCATTGCAGATTAAATGCTCTCCTAGGTTCATCCCCCATTCCTGCATAATGGCCGCCATTGCAGCGCTGTTTGAATTGATAATTTCTCCAGTCGTAATTTCAGATCCTGTCACTAAAAATCCGACACGCTTACTCGCATTTTTGTTCATGTAAACACTCCTCAATTTGATGCTCTTCGATTTGAATGGTGGTATGGGTAATATTAAAATCATGCGCTAAAGTATGGCTTAAATTTTGGCGTATTTCTGTGCTGAAATTGCCGCTGGGGCGAATTAAGTGAGCGGTCAAAGCGTTTTCGGTGGTGCTCATGGCCCAGATGTGCAGGTCATGGACTGCGACCACGCCTTCCAGATTTTTAAGATAGTTGGAGACGGCACCATAATTGATATTGCGCGGCACGCCATCCAGTGAAAGTTCGATGGTTTGTTTTAACAGGGCGAGGCTGTTTTTGAGAATAAATAAAGTAAGCAGCAGGCCGATAATGGGGTCCAGAATATTCCAATGCGTCCAATACAGGAGGGCGCCCGTGATCAACACAGAGAGCGAAATTACCGCATCATACATCAGGTGCAAATAAGCGCTTTTGATATTGAGATCGGTTTTGCTTTTTTTAAGAAAAAATATAGCACTGCTGCCGTTAATCAGAATGCCAACAAAGGCAACAATCATCACGGGGATGGCCATAACGGTGGGATGTGAAAAAAAGAGGTGATCAATGGCATTGACGAGAATCAAAGTGCAAGCGACGACGAGTAGAATTGCATTCACCAGAGTGGCAAGGATGGTGCTTTTTTTATAACCGTAACTGTAAACGGGGGTGCTCTTTTTTTGCGTTAAATAAAGTGCCATCCATGAAAAAATCAGGGCCAGCACATCGCTGAAATTGTGGCCGGCATCAGCCAAAAGGCTAGTGGAGTGGGCAATGTGTGCATAGACTGTTTGGAGAAGGGTAAAGGAAGCGTTGAGTAAAATTGCAAAGAAAAAGGCCCAGTGTGAAGAAGGCATGGCATGAGCATGCCCTGCGTGATCATGATGGTCATGATGAGAGTGGTCGTGTGTATGATGATGTGCATCATGCATTTAAAGCTCCTTAACGGCTGCGAGTTTCCCCCAGCTTGTAATGTTTGCGACAGACTGATACATAAGATTCATTGCCACCGATCGCGATCTGCTCACCCATAGCGATGGGCAGTCCGTTTTCATCGAGACGTAAAACGTGCGTAGCTTTGCGACCACAGTGACAAATCGTTTTAATTTCAGTAAAGCTCTCTGCCCAGGCCATAAGATATAAGCTGCCGGGGAAGGGCTCTGCCTGAAAATCTGTTCTCAGACCATACGCTAACACTGGAATCAATAACTTGTCAACTATCTCAGTCAGCTGAAATACTTGATCTTTGCTTAAGAATTGCGCCTCATCCACGAAGACACAATGGATTGGGCCTTGTGCTAAATAATTTTGAGTGAGGGCGAGCAAGTCGTCCATTGCAGAAAAAGTAATGGCATCTGCTTGAAGTCCAATTCGAGAATGAATTTTACCAATTGCAAAGCGATCATCAATTTGAGGCGTGAGCAGTAAGGTGCGCATGCCGCGTTCATGATAATTATAATTGGATTGAAGCAGGGTGGTGGTTTTTCCTGCATTCATCGCCGAGTAATAAAAATGCAGCTTGGCCATCTTAGCGACCTTGTTTTAAAAAAAGAGGCAGCGCGTTAATGTCGATTGTTTCTTTTGCACGTGCTGTGTGCAAAAAGCTAATCTCTATATGCTGTTGATCGAGGAAAATGGCATGTCTGGCTCCTGATTTTTCAGCGCGTTTAAATTGCGATTTCATGCTGCCGCCTCCACAATTCAAGGCAATCTGTAAGCCTTGTTGACGTAAGGTTTGCGTTAAACTTAAAGCTGCCAGCTCCTGGCCTTCTTGTACTAGAATATAGGCATCAGGATGATCGGCTTGAACTTGGAAGCCTGCTTTTTCTGCGACGATCAATAGGCGCTCGACACCCAGGGCAAATCCAAAAGCAGGCGTGGCTTGTCCGCCGAGTTCTGATACCAGTCCATCATAGCGTCCGCCGCCACACACAGTAGCCTGTGCGCCAAGTAAATCGGTCGTCCATTCAAACACGGTGTGAGAATAGTAGTCCAAGCCGCGTACGAGTTTAGGGTTAATGTGATAGCGAATGCCGAGCGCGTTTAAATAAGCTTGCAATGATTCAAAATGCTGGCGGGATGTTTCGCCCAGGGTGTCCAGCAGTTTTGGTGCATTTTCAAGAATTTTTTGCGTGTCCGCGACTTTACTATCCCAGATGCGCAGGGGATTGGTGTGCAGGCGGCGCTGACTGTCTTCATCTAAGTGATCCTGATGCTGCAGGAGATAATCAAATAAGTGTTGCCTATAAGTCTGGCGCTCGGTCAGGGTGCCAATCGTATTAATTTCTAAGCGCAGATCTTCTGCAATACCGAGCTGCGCCCACAGATCATGCAGCAAAAACAAGGTTTCTGCTTCGATATCAGGCGTGGCAAGACCGAACACTTCAACACCAACTTGATAAAATTGGCGATAACGGCCTTTTTGGGGGCGTTCATGGCGAAACATCGGGCCAATATACCAGAACTTACGAATCTGATTATGGATCAGTCCGTTCTCTAAGCAGGCGCGCACACAGCCGGCGGTTCCTTCGGGACGCAGGGTGAGGCTTTCTTCATTCCGATCGGTAAAGGTATACATTTCTTTTTCAACGACATCGGTGGCGCTGCCAATACTCCGAGCAAAAAGCTCTGTTTTTTCTAAAATAGGGAGCAAGATCAATTCAAATTGGTAGCGACTGAAGGTGCTGTCGATAATTTTTAGGATTGCTTGAAAAAGCTTGGCTTCTGCGCCAAATAGATCTTTCATACCGCGTACGCTTTGAATGGCTTTCATGGAGAGATCCTTCAGCTATTGGAATCTTGATATTTAACTGGCAGTTTGGGAACAAAATAGCTATCCGTAAAACCAGGTGGAGTCATGGGGGTGGCGGGTCCAGCGAGATAAAAGTCGGGGCCGGGAGGAATGATCAATAAAGGCGTTGGTGTAGGCGCTGTGAGTCCCGGCGGGGTGGCAAGGGGATATTGATTCACGACGGGGTGCAGGGTGTAGTCCATTTCCCGATTGCGGAAGGGGCCGCCATTCGTCAAATAGCTGCAGGCAGTCAGATTTAATAAAAGAAACAGAAGGGGTAGGGCTCGTAAAATGACTTTCATTCAGGTAAGATATTGCGTTGAAGTGTGCGAAAGTATACCTGGCTTTGATGAAATTGTCATTCCAGCACAGCATAAGTTTTGATGAAGAGGAATAAAAATGCAAAAGAATATTTTAATGTGGGTGGGCCTGGGGGGCTTGATCTTTAATTTGGCGGGTTGCGTTGCAGTGGCGCCGGTGGCGATGGCTGGCGCTGCAGGGGCAGGAACCGCCAATGTCGCAGGCAGCTCGGCAACGGTGCCCCAGCAATTAACGGATATTAAAATTAAAGGACAGATTTCTGGCATTGCGACGACAATGAACATTGCCAATGCCAATATCGAAGCCACTGTGTTTAATGGTATCGTGCTGTTGTTAGGTCAGGTCCCGACCGAGCAAAATAAAATGGATTTAGCCGCCCAGATTGCTAAACTGTCAGATGTGGTCATCGTTTATAATCAATTGACAGTAGGACCGAATATTGCTTTTGGGATCTATGCCAATGACAGTTGGATTACGAGTAAAGTGAAGGCCAATATGATTCCTGATGTGGATCCACTCCACTTTGTTGTGGTTACGCAGGACGGCGTCGTGTATCTGTTGGGTCAAGTGACGCAAAGTGAAGGCGATGAAGCTGCAAAAATTGCCAGCGAGACCAGTGGCGTCGTGCGTGTAGTCAAAATCTTTAATTATATTGCGCCGCCAGCTAGTGCAGTTCCTGCAACGGTGACGCCGCCGTCCACATCAGCATCAGTAACACCTGCTCCTGCTCTAGCTCCGGCTCCAAGTGCGCAAAATTCCGGGATTCCCGCCTATGCCCCAACCTATGACCCCGTCGACACGCAAGTCGGACCCGCCGCGTCTGATTGAATGATCAGGCTTGTTTAATTGCGGCGTTGCTGTAGAATTAGCACGCTTTTATGTAAGTCAATGAAATCGGAGAAATTTTGCGCTCTTGAAAAAGGAGTGCATCATCCCAATATTATTGATTGAGCTTTTTCATTAACCAAACTAGGAGGTCATTATGACAATGAATATTCGTCCTCTTCACGATCGCGTATTAGTATTGCGCGGCGAAGAAGAAACCAAAACCGCTGGCGGAATTGTGATTCCAGATAGCGCAACTGAAAAACCCTTAAAAGGCAAAATCGTTGCAGTCGGCAACGGCAAAATTTTAGAAAATGGCGAAGTACGCGGCTTAGATGTTAAAGTAGGCGATCAAGTGTATTTCGGTAAATATGCCGGAACCGAAGTCAAAATAGACAATGTTGAATATTTGATTATGCGCGAAGAAGATTTAATCGCGGTGATTGTTTAATTAATTGAAGGAGATTTAAAAATGGCAGTTAATGTCACATTTGCAAATGATGCAAGACTCGAAATGTTAGAGGGCGTGAATGTTCTCGCGAATGCCGTTAAAGTAACACTGGGCCCCAAAGGACGCCATGTGATTATTGAGAAGGGTTATGGCGATCCAGAAATCACCAAAGACGGGGTGACTGTTGCAAAGGCAATCGATCTAAAATGTAAAATTAAAAACTTAGGCGCACAATTAGTGAAAGCCGTTGCTTCCAAAGCGAATGATGACGCCGGTGATGGCACAACCACTGCGACTGTTTTAGCACAGTCGATTGTCACTGAAGGCTTAAAGTATGTCACCGCTGGCGTAAATCCAATGGATCTTAAGCGTGGAATTGATAAAGCAACGAAAGCCGTTGAAGACTTCTTGAAAGAAATGGCCGTGCCTTGCAAAGATAGCAAAGCCATTGCACAAGTAGGAACCATCTCTGCTAACTCCGAAGATTCTATCGGCAATATGATTGCGACCGCGATGGAAAAAGTAGGCAAAGAAGGCGTGATTACCATTGAAGATGGCTCCGGATTTGACAATGAATTGGATGTGGTTGAAGGCATGCAGTTTGACCGTGGCTATATCTCCCCTTACTTTGCAACCAATCAACAAAACATGACTGCTGAATTAGACAGCCCTTATATTTTGTTGGTCGACAAAAAAATATCCAATATTCGCGAATTACTTCCCGTCTTGGAAGCTGTTGCAAAATCTGGTAAAGCGCTGATGATCATTGCTGAAGATGTTGAAGGCGAAGCCTTGGCAACCTTGGTCGTGAATAATCTGCGTGGCATTGTCAAAGTGTGTGCGGTGAAAGCACCTGGCTTTGGTGATCGTCGCAAAGCAATGTTAGAAGATATCGCTGTCTTGACCAATGCTACTGTGATTGCAGAAGAAATTGGTTTAAGCTTGGAAAAAGCCACGCTGGAACATTTGGGACGTGCAAAGAGAATTACTGTTACCAAAGAAACAACCACGATCGTGGATGGTTCTGGCGACAAAAAAACCATTGAAGCGCGTGTGACCCAAATCCGTTCGCAAATCGAAGAAAGCAGCTCTGATTATGATCGTGAAAAACTGCAAGAACGTCTGGCTAAATTGGCCGGCGGTGTGGCCGTGATTAAAGTCGGCGGCGCGAGTGAAATTGAAATTAAAGAGCGCAAAGCACGCGTAGTGGATGCGTTGTCCGCCGTACGTGCAGCGGTAGAAGAAGGCGTGCTGCCTGGTGGTGGCGTAGCTTTGGTTCGTGCTATTGCAGCTTTAAAAGATGTCAAAGGTGAGAATGTAGACCAGGATCACGGCATCTCGATTATTCGCCGTGCTTTGGAAGCGCCTTTCCGTCAGATCGCTGAAAATGCAGGCTGTGAACCCTCCGTGATCCTGCATAAAGTGCTGGAAGGAAAAGGGAACTTTGGCTTTAATGCAGCAAGCGGTGAGTTTGGTGATATGGTAAAAATGGGTATTTTGGATCCAACCAAAGTAACTCGTTCAGCCTTAAGAAACGCAGCGTCTGTTGCTGGCCTGATGGTCACCACCGAAGCGTCGATTACCTTAATCAAAGAAGATGCTCCAGCTGCCGGTGGCGGAATGGGTGGCATGGGAGGTATGGGCGGAATGGATGGCATGATGTAAGTCATTCACCCTGCTTTTCTGCAAATAAAAAACCCGTCTTATGGCGGGTTTTTTATTGCGCGATTGCATCATTTGCAATTTGGCTCTAAACCTGATCTAATATGGGTTTGATCAAGAAGAGTTGGCCGCGGTGATTGGTATTTATTTTGAGTGGGGATTGTTTGTTTTATTGATCGCATCGGTGATCATTGCCCTAATTGACCGGCATTTTTTTCAAGCGCGGCGTCTGCGGGAGTTTGAAACAAAAACCAATCCGCCTTTTTTAATTGATTATGCGCGCTCTCTTTGGCCGGTTTTTTTGATTGTATTTCTGATTCGCAGTTTTATTTTTGAGCCCTATATTGTGCCTTCAGGCTCGATGTTGCCGACGATTCAGCTTGGTGATTTTTTGTTTGTGAATAAATTTGCCTATGGGATTCATCTGCCTTTTTTTGGCACCACGCTGATTAAAACCGGGGAGCCTCATACCGGCGATGTGGTTGTTTTTAAAAGCCCGGTGAACCCGCAGACAGATTTTATCAAAACAGTGATTGGTGTGCCGGGGGATACGATTTCCTATATCAATAAGCAATTGTTTATTAATGGGGTGCCGGTGAGCATGGAATTTATGCAGACGACGATTGAGCCGACGAATGCCAATCTGGGCTCGGTCATCGTGCAACAATATAGCAGCAATCTGGGCGGGCATGTGCATGAGATCTATACCACACCCAGCTTGCCTGCGGTGAACTTTGCGGATTTAGTCGTGCCTGCAGGCGAGTATTTCTGCATGGGTGATAATCGCGACAATAGTGATGATAGCCGTTTTTGGGGCTTTGTTTCTCAAAAGCAACTCATTGGCCAGGCGACCATGATTTTTCTGAGTTACAACTCGCAGACCCATGGAATTCGCTGGAATAGGATTGGTAGGCGTATGCCATGAGAGCGATTCAATTAGAAAAGCTCTCCAAAGCGCTGGGCTATGTTTTTAAAAATGAAGCCTTGCTGGAGCATGCTTTAACGCATCGCAGTTGTGAAGGGCGTGACAACAATGAGCGCCTTGAATTTTTAGGCGATGCAATTTTGAATGCGGTGATTGCAACGGCGCTGTTTCAACGTTTTGTGGATTGCTCGGAGGGTGAGTTGACGCGCCTGCGTGCGAGCCTGGTCAAGGGTGATACCTTGGCTAAAATTGCACTCGAGATGGACTTGGGCAATGTCATGAACCTGGGGCTCGGCGAACTAAACACTGGCGGATTTCGGCGCCATTCAACGATTGAAGATGCCCTGGAAGCAGTGATTGGTGCGATTTATCTGGACAGTGATTTTGTGACCATTCAGGCCTTGTTATTGCAATGGTTTGCCAGCCGCCTGGATTCGGTAGATCGCATGGATATTCCCAATGATTATAAAAGCCGTCTGCAAGAACATCTACAATCCAAAGGCTTGAGCCTCCCCCAGTATGCAGTATTGCGTCAGGAGGGGCCGGATCATGCCAAGCTGTTCTGGATTTCTTGCAAAGTAGCCGATCTCCAGCTTGAGGAAGAAGCGGCAGGCCATAGCAAAAAAATAGCCGAGCAGCAGGCGGCGCATAAAGTGTTGCTGAAAATTCCAAATTATGAATTCAAGCATGCTGCAGATCACTGAGATTGTTCCCGGCGAGCGCCTGGATAAATTTCTGGCGGCACAAATTGTAGAATTTTCACGGGTGGAAATTCAAGCCGCCATTCATGCCGGGCAGATTCAAATTAATGGGCAAGCCGTGACCCCAAAAACCAAACTCAAAGTTGGAGATGTCATTTCCGTCTGTCTAATACGTCAGGCACTGAGTGTCGATCAGCCTGAAGCCATTCCGCTGCGCATTGTATATGAAGATGAGGACGTGATGGTCATCAATAAGCCGCCGGGTTTAACGGTACATCCTGGTGCAGGCCAGCAAGCTGGAACTTTAGTCAATTCCTTGTTATATCATCGGCCTTTGCAAAATACCTTGCCGCGTGCGGGGATTGTGCATCGCCTCGATAAAAATACCGCGGGGCTCATGGTCGTGGCCAAAACCGGCGAGGCCCGTTTAAATTTAATTGCGCAATTGAAAACACATGCTGTGGAGCGCGTCTATGTTGCCCTGGTGCGAGGGCACATGGCCGCGGGTAAAACCATTCATGCGCCCATTGGTCGACATCCGGTAGATCGCATCCGCATGGCCGTTCTGTTGCACTCTTTACATGCGAAACCCGCCACGACGCATGTCAGAATTTTGAAGCGCTTCACGGGCTTTACCCTGATTGAAGCACGTTTAGAAACCGGTCGCACCCATCAAATTCGCGTGCATCTGGCGCACTTGGGTTATCCGCTGGTTGGTGATACAGTATATGGAAGACGGGGAAATCAAAGCGCGCTCTTTTCTCGTCAAGCTTTACAGGCAGAACGCTTGCGTTTTAAGCATCCCGTCAGTGGTGAGTGGATGGAGTTTAGCATTCCCTGGGAGCAGGACTTAATCGATTTAGTGCAAAAATTGGAGGCATAAGATGCGTCAGTTAAAATATTTAATCGTAGGCGCGGGGCCCGTGGGCCTGATGTTGGCGAAAGAGTTGCGCTATTTTGGGATGACGCCGCGCATTATCGAAAAGAATAAAGCCCCCGTCACGGAATCGCGTGCTTTAGCTTTATGGAGTCGCACCCTTGAACATCTGGCTTTGCGCGGAGAGGTTGATGATTTTATAGCGCAAGGCCTGAAAATGGAAGGGATTGAGGCCTATTCCAACGGCGTTAATTTGTTTAAACTCAATTTCGGACGTCTGGCCACGCCCTATCCGTATGCGTTGATTGTGCCCCAATCTGCGACCGAACATATCTTAAATACCCATCTCACCCAGTTGGGTGGGAAGGTGGAGCGCGGGGTGGAATTGCGCTCCTATGAAGTCACTGATCAAGGCATTGAAGCCGTGCTCTGGCATCAGGATAGTAATCAGGAAGAAAAAGTATGCGTAGATTATCTGCTGGGCTGTGATGGCGCGCATAGTCTGGTGCGACACGGTTTAAACCTGAATTTTCAAGGCGCTCAGGAGGAGGAGACCTGGATTCTCGGCGATGTCACGGTAGATGGGCCGTTATCCCGCACCAGTTTGAGTTCTTTTTTTAGCAAAAAAGGCGCGATGGCGTTTATTCCCATGCCGAATGGTCAGGTGCGTTTATTTACCAGTCGCGGTTGTATTGATGATCGCCCGGTAACACTTGAAGAATTGCAAAGTTGTGTAGATTATGCCTGCCCGTTCAAGCTCACCTTATCTCATCCAACCTGGCTCAGCCCCTTTAAAATCAACGAACGGGTGAGTAATCACTATCATATTGGACGTGTTATTTTGCTGGGGGATGCGGCGCATGTGCATAGTCCTGCAGGTGGGCAGGGCATGAATACCGGCATGCAGGATGCGATCAATCTCGCCTGGAAATTGGCGGAGATTGCGCGCGGAGGCCGGGAAGATATTTTACTTGCCAGTTATGCTTTGGAGCGCCGTCATGTCGGCAAGGATGTGGTCGAGCGTGCAGCCAGAATGACGCATATGATTATGATGAAAAATCGCCTGCTCGTAAAATTGCGTAATTTTGTGTTTCCGCGCCTGGTAAAGTTACCTAAAATTTTGAAAGCACTGACGGAGACCATGGCGGAAATCAGTATTTTTTACAAACAAAGCCCGCTGGTGATTCGCCCCAAAGATTATCCTGGTTATCCGGGGACGCGTCTTTTAGAAGGCTTGATCGATGGCCAGTCCTTGTGCGCGCAGTGTCAGGTTCCCCAGCATATTCTGCTGGTGTTTGGGGGTACAGCTGCGGATCAAAAAGCCTTGCTCAAAGCCTGTCCGTATCCGGTGCATCTCATCGTGATCAGCCATATTAATCAGGGTTTATATCAACGTTATCATGTGCGTGTGCCCACCTGGATTCTGGTGCGGCCGGATCATTATCTTGCAGCGCGCGGCCCGATCAATGATCTTAAACACCTCAAGCAATATTTTAAAGAAGTGACCCTCGGTGCATGACTATCTTTTTGAATCGCCTCTGGTATGAAGGGCAGGCGCGTTGGGCTTTGCTGCTGCTCTGGCCTTTGTCCTGTCTCTATCGTTTGATATGTTGGCTGCGACGTTTGCGCTATCGGTTTTTGTATCGACAGCCAGATTGCGCGGTGCCGATTATTGTGATTGGTAATTTGACCGTCGGCGGCACTGGGAAAACCCCTTTAACCATGGCCTTGCTTGAGGTCTTGCTGAAGCATGGCTTAAAGCCGGGCGTGATTGCACGGGGCTACCAAAGTCAGGCAGAATATGCGTCAGAGCCCGTTCTGATTGCGTCGCATCATACGGCGGCGGAGGTCGGAGACGAGGCCCTATTGATCTTTAAAACCATGCAGGTGCCGGTGGCTGTGAATCATCAGCGCGTGCAGGCAGTGGCAGCGTTGTTGGCACAACATCCCGATCTAGATATGATTTTGAGTGATGATGGCTTACAGCATTTAAAATTGCCACGTGCCTTGGAAATTGTTGTAGTGGATGGTGAGCGTCAGTGCGGAAATGGCCATCTCTTGCCCGCTGGCCCTTTGCGGGAGCCCCGGTCACGCTTGCAGCAGGTTGATTTTGTCGTGCAGAGCGGCATTGATTTCAAATTGGTGCCGCAGGAATTGCATGCTTTACAGGCTGGACATTCTCCGCAAAGCCTGAATTTTTTGACTGGAAAAACCATCCATGCCGTCGCAGGCATCGGGCATCCAGCACGTTTTTTTGCCCTGCTGAAAAAACTCGGGGCCGAGATCATTCCTCATATTTTTCCGGATCATCATGCCTTCGCGCAGCTTGATTTTAAAGACTTTCAAGAATCTCTGATCGTGATGACCGCCAAAGATGCCATCAAGTGCGAGGGATTTCATTTGCCTCAGGCCTATTATTTAAATACATATGTTAAATTGGATGCTGTGTTCGAGGATGCATTTTGGCAAAAATTGCGCTATATTGTGCCCCGTGAAGTGAATGATGGAGATTCGGTACATGAATAAAAGTTTATTGGAGATTCTCGTGTCTCCTTTGTCCAAGACTCCTCTGATTTATCGTCAGGATAAGCAGGAACTTTGGTCTAAAATAGATAAATTGGCGTTTCCGATTCGGGAGGGTATTCCCGTGATGTTAATCGACGAAGCGCGCCCCCTCACCCAAGATGAACTGGATGATACAACCCATGGCTAGACGAATTATTATTCCCGCCCGTTATGGCTCTACGCGCCTGCCGGCAAAATTACTGATCCCGATTGCGGGAAAACCGATTTTACAACACACCTACGAACGCGCTTTAGAATGCGGCTTTGAGAGTGTGCTGATTGCGACGGATGATCAGCGTATTGCTGACTTAGCGGAACAGATCAAAGCACCGTATTGCATGACCGATATTGAACATCCCACCGGGACCGATCGGTGTGCAGAGGCAATGCGTCTGCAGGGTTATGCGGATGAGGATATCATCATCAATCTGCAGGGTGATGAGCCGCTCATTCCGGTAGCAAACCTGCTAAAAGTGGCGGCAAATCTAGCAGAGCGTCCAGAGCTCATGGTGGCGACTTTATGTGAAGAGCTCACTGAAAAAGGCGATATCTTTAATCCAAATTATGTCAAAGTGGTGTTTGATCAAGCCCAGCACGCCTTGTATTTTAGCCGCGCCCCCATTCCCTGGGCCCGCGATACCTTTCCCGGCGACATGTCAGAAGAGTTATTTTTTCACCGGCATATTGGGTTATACGCCTATCGTGGCAGCTTTTTACGCGAGTACCCCAATCTGCGGCAAAACCCCCTCGAGCGTTTGGAAAAACTAGAGCAATTACGCGTCTTGTGGCATGGCCATAAAATTCATGTCGATATCGCCCCTGAGAAAAACCCACCCGGCGTGGATACCGCCTCCAGTCTGCAGGAAGTAAAAGCCTTGATTGAGCAAGGGCTTTAAGCCTGCCATTCTGCAAGCATGCGTTTGCCAATGGTCTCAAAATGGGCGTGAGCATGGATGTATTCTTGAATGGCAGATCTGGTTATGGCGATAGCTTCTCTGACGGTTGCATCCGCTGCCTCCGCTTCGGAAGAACGCAGTTGACAGTGCATTTGTCCAAAAGCCATTAGGCTTTCACGAGACCACCATTTTTTTGTCCCATTCATCATGAGCGCTGGAATATCTTCAGGAATATAAACGGTTGTGGTGATCATGTCATAAATTGGCGCCAGCTGAACCTGTTCAAAAGGCGTTGCATAGATCACGCCAAAGTTTTTGAGATGTGCATCACCATTGCGGAGATAAACGCTAATCAGCAGCGCCTTAAAAAAAGAAAGTAAAGCGTCTTTTTGATGCGGCGCCGCGATATAGGTTTTGATTGTTTTGGTGGCGCGTTCATAGGAGCCCCAATATTTATCTTCAGTACCCAATCCTTGTAGTACACAAAAATCTTCAAAGCCTAAGCGTTTTCCTGCTGCGACATCAAAGCGTTCTGTGATAAAAAAACGGCCTTCATTTGAAATGTGGTAGGGCATGACCGAGAGCCCTGCGCGGCGGACGACCTCCATGCAAAAAAATTCATTTGTTGCCAGTTCTGGAAACTCGGGGCCCCAGGCTTTTAAAATATAAGGGCCGACAGGCAGGCTGGCTTTACCCTCTATTTCTAATAAAACTTTCGGTTGTACGCCAGCAATTCCGGAATGAAGCGCATAGCGATCAACCAGGTTTTTAAACAGCGTCGCATGATCTTCATTCAGCAATGTATGCAAGTGCTCACTGCTGATGTGCGCTTGTTGAGGGGGCTGGTCGTTGATGCTAAACGCAAGGCGTCCAATTTGGTCTGCGCCCAATAACGCCAGCCAGTTTAATTCGTCAAGCTGATAAACTTTTTTTAGCCAATGGCGTAAGGTCTCACGTAAATAGCCTTCGGGCAGATTCATTTGAAAAAGCGGCTGGAGTTGACGGGTTTGATAGCTCTGGGTGCGATAAGGCATGGTCAGTGAAACACTGTGTTGGAGGCTAAGGCCTGGAGCGTAGGAGAAGACGTACTGATCGCCCTCCCGAGCCAAGGTTCCGACCCGCTGTGCATCTATCCAAACGGATAAGGCATTATGCATCACGATAGCGCTCCTTGATTAAATCATCCAAAGTCGGCAGTGCGCCTTTTTCAGAAACAGTAAGCATCAGCCCCAGAACATTGAGAAGATTCATAAGTTTGCGCACCCCGAGATCAGAAATGCGTCCCTGCTCCAATTGATTAACGGTCGCCCGGCTTAAATGGGCATAGTCTGCCAGTTCTGCCTGTGTCCATTTGTGGGCTTGGCGCGCTTGACTGATGGTCTGGCCGAGTTCGAAAAGATCCATTTTTGTATCTCATAGTTTACATTTAGGTCTTTATCATAGCATATGTCAGCTATGCTTTACAAGTTGACGAATCAGATCATAGCGAAAGCCGCGTTGCATTAATTTTTTGATGATTTTTTGCGTGGCGGTGGGATCTAGGGATTCAAAGTCGGGATATTTCTTTTGCAGTAAGGCTTGGAGCTGATCTAATTCAGATTCTTCAGGGGAGAGATGATCAAAGGCGGCGTGAATGTCGGTATTTTTAAAACCGTGTACCTGTGCGAGTTCCTGGGTGATTTTGAGGCGGCCATAGCCTTGATGGAGGCGGTGGCGAATCCGGCTTTCGAGGAAGCGTGCCGGGCTGAGGGTATTGTCAGCGAGGAGTTCGGCGAGAAGGGTTTGAATCTCCTGCGGATCGCTGCTATGGTGCGCCAATTTGGTTTGCAGCTCTTTCACACTGTGCTCGCGGCGGGCCAGATATTCGATCGCTTTGATTTTGAGAGGGTGCATGATGGCTTAGTTTTGATTGCTGAAAGGGAGGGTGAGATTAAGGAATTTTTTGGCCATGCCGGCGTCCGGAGGCAAGGGTAGGGGGGAGGATTTTTTCACCGCCAAAACGGCCTGACGATCAAAGGCAAGATTACCGCTGGATTGACTCACCGACACATTCAAGACATTGCCCTGCGGATCCAGGCGAATCTTTAAAGTTGTGGTCAGCGGCGTATTGGGGAATTGATTGATCCAGTTGGCGCGAATACTTTGCTGAATCAGCCCCATGTATTTTTGCTCTAAAGTTAGATCTTTTGCAGCTTGCGCAGCGCTGGCGGCTTCTTTTTGACTGCTGTTAATGGCTTGGGACAGATTCGAGAGGCCGAGGGCTTTTAATTTTTGCAAAGCTTGTTGCTTCTGAATACTGGATTGGGCGGCCTGTTGTTGAATCTGTTTTTGCTTTTGAATTTGAATCGCATCTTTATCCTGGGCGACTTGTTGCGGAATCGGTTTGGGTTGAGGCGGTGTCGGGGTGGGATTCGGCTTGGGATTGGGTTTGTCAGTGGGGTTTTTAACGGGAGGCGTTGGCGGACTAGGCGCGGGGGGGGTCGGACTGATGACTTTAGAATCACTGGGTTGAGGCAAAACCAGCACGGCATTGACAATCTGCACTTGCTGGGGCGATTGAGCCGCGGTGCCAAAGGTAAAGATCTTGGGGTTGCTGTAACCGAGCGCGATCGCAATCAGCAAAATGGCAAGATGGAGCCCAAAAGAATACCAGTAAGGCCGATTCGTTGCATTCATGGGCTTTTACTATTGCTGGGGTTGTCAGTCATGAGGCCAATGCTCGCGGCCCCGGCCTGTTGCAGCAGGGCCATTGCGGTGACCACATCGCCATAGCCCACACTTTGATCCGCGCGTACATAAATCTTGCGATCCGGATTTTGGCTTAACGCAGTGCTGACTTCGGTCTGTAAATCCGTTGCAGCAATCGGCTGCGTTGGCGTGGCTGAAATATTGGAAAAATAATTATTCGACGCATCCACTGAAATAATAATCGGGGGAATATTCTGATCCGGCAGTGCTTTGGCTGTGGCTTTCGGCAGATCTACTTTAACGCCCTGTGATAATAGAGGGGTAGTAATCATAAAAATAATCAGCAAAACCAGCATCACATCGATGTAAGGAACGACGTTGATTTCAGAGATTTGTCTTTTGCGATGACGAAGTTTTTTCATGAGCGCCGCGCCGATCCAAGTTGACGGGAAAGCAGATTCACAAATTCATCAGAGAAGTTCTCGTATTCACTGAGTTCCACTTCAATCAAAGCTAAAAAACGATTGTAGGCCACCACTGCAGGAATCGCCGCAAATAAGCCCATGGCTGTGGCAATCAGTGCCTCTGCAATCCCAGGTGCAACCATCGACAGCGTGGCCTGCTGGACACCGCCCAAAGCAATAAACGCACTCATGATGCCCCAGACTGTGCCAAACAAGCCTACATAGGGGCTGACGGAACCAATCGTTGCCAGCACGGTGAGGTTTTCTTCCAGGCGCGCGGCTTCCCGACTAAAGCCAACGCGGAGGGCGCGCTCCGTATTTTCAACAATCAAAGTAGAATCAGCGGTGCTATCCTGCATTTTGGCAAAGGCTTTAAAGCCGGCTTGAAACAAAGCTGCAGAGCCTTCAGTCGTGGTGGGAAGCCCACGAAATAACTGGGCGGGGTCACTGCCGGACCAGAATTTTTTCGTAAAAGTAGCGGAGCTGAGGCGGGCACTTTTCAGGACTTTGATTTTTTTTAAAATCAGTCCCCAGGAGCAGACCGAAGCCACTAATAACAGCAGCATCACCAGCTTTACCACCAGACTCGCGCCAAAAACCAAACTGAAAATAGAGATTCCGCTGGATGTCATAAAAAAGAAGCCTTGATCTAAGAGAGGATGGCTTATTCTAACGCGATTCTACTGAAAAAACCAATAGTGTCTTACGCTTCAGTACGAATAAATCTGCGTTGATTTCCCAGGTGTCATCCTCGCGCACGCGGGGATGACACGAAATTTTAAGCCACCAGGGCAATCCAATGGGCGGGTTCATCAAACCATTGCTGCTCTTCAATGCTGCTGATAAAAATTTGTGCCTTCCCCGCGGCCAGGTGCATGGCGATTTGGCGGCGATGGGGAAGATCGAGTTCGGAAGCAAGGTCATCAAACAGATACAGCGGCTCGATATTTTTCTGCGCACTCAACAACAAGCCCTGCGCCAGTTTCAGCATGGAGATTACGAGTTTTTGTTCTCCGCGAGAGAGCCGATCTTTGGCCGGTTTTTTATGCGAACTAATTTTTAAATCGGCTTGATGCGGGCCGGCGTGGGTATAACCGAAGCGGAGATCCTGACTAAAGCTGTGCTCCCAGGCCTCGGTGAGCGATAGTGCTTCATCCCAACCTTGGGCAAAATGGAGCTCGAGCTGATGCTTATCAATAAAAGCAGGGCCCAGTAATTGACAAAGCATGCGCATCAGTCCATCTAAATATTGACGGCGAAGCGCGGTGATGGCGATACAGGCATCATGACAGGTCGACTCCCAGAGCCGAATATGCTGGCGGATCGCGCGTTGCTTTAAGGCTTGATTCCGCTGTTTGATGGCTTTGCGCATCAGGGCAAAATGAGGGTGTGCTTCTGGATAATGATAAAACACCCCCCAATCAATCAACTGACGGCGGTGGCGCGCACTTCCAGTTAAAAGGCTAAAGCTTTCCGGGTGAAGTAAAATCAAGGGGAGGGCCTCCGCAAATGGGCTGAGGCTTTTCACCGTTTCGCCATTTAAGCGATTAATTGATTCCTGCGCACTGCGTTGCATACCGAGACTGATCTCTGGGCCTTTGGCATGCAGGGTAAAGCTGCGCGCACCTTGATGAATCAGGCGGTTTAATTCTTTGGCCCGAAAGGATTTGCCATACGCGAGAAAAAAAATCGCCTCGAGAATACTGGTTTTGCCGGAACCATTGCTGCCGGAGATAAAATTCATGCGCGGCGAAAATTCGAAGCGGCTCTCCGCAAAGCAGCGGAATTGGTGAAGATTGAGTTCGCTAAGATAGTTCATGGCAGCAAGCGGATGGTATAGAGAAACCAGAGCGCCGCCAGAGTGACTGCATACACAAATAGGCTAAAGCCACCGCTTTCGAAGCTAATGATTAAGCTGAACATCCCGCCGCAGAACGCGCCCAGCCCTTGCATGAACCTTCCCAGCCACAAGGCCGTCCGCGCTAATTCAGGCGCAACGATCTGGCGCATCCAGTTGGGAAGGAGGCCCATCAGAGTCAGAACGGCGCTGAAAAAAAGCAGAATGCAGATGAAAAGTGCCCGTATATTCAGTTGATGCGGCATTAAAAAAATTTCCGCCACGGCGATCATCAAAATAGCCAGGGTCATGATGCGCAGCTTTTGATTGAAAAGTTGGGCGATCAAGCGTAATACAATCATGATCAGAAGCCCTGGAATCAAGGCCAGCACATAGAGTCGCCCCTGCCCCTGCATCAACGGCGGCAGCGCACACAAGGTCATGACCAAGAGGGCGTACAGGAAAAACTGGCCTATCACCAAGGCGCGGATAAGCGGGTTTTGATAGAGGCAGCGTAATTGTTGGCGCAGGGGCATGGACGTGCGCATGGCGGGCGTTTTGGGGAAAAAGAAACGCAATATCAGGATGAGTGTGCGCAGCAGGGTGTTTTGCATAAGTAGGTCTTTTAAGAGCATTTCTGCTATAATAGCTCCTTTTAAACAGGATGCCAATTCAAAAATTATGCATAAAATTATTATTGAAGGGGCTAGGACCCATAATTTAAAGAACATTAATGTCGAAATTCCGCGCGATAAACTGGTCGTGATCACGGGGCTTTCTGGTTCCGGCAAATCTTCCCTGGCTTTTGATACCCTGTATGCAGAAGGTCAGCGCCGTTATGTGGAATCACTTTCTGCCTATGCGCGCCAGTTTTTATCCTTGATGGAAAAGCCGGATGTGGATCATATTGAAGGTTTATCTCCCGCAATTTCCATTGAACAAAAATCTACTTCCCATAATCCGCGTTCCACCGTTGGAACCATCACCGAAATTTACGATTATCTGCGCCTGCTGTTTGCGCGCGTGGGCGTGCCGCATTGTCCGGAACATGGGGTCTCCTTGGAAGCGCAGACCGTGAGTCAGATGGTAGATCAGATTTTGGAATTGCCGGCAGACTCAAAGATCATGATCCTGGCGCCTGTCGTGCAGGAGCGTAAAGGCGAGCATGAAAAACTATTCGAGTCCCTGCAGCGTCAAGGGTTTATTCGCGCACGTGTTGATGGCGAAATGATTGAATTAGACGAGCCGCCGCAGTTGAATCGCCAACAGAAGCATACGATTGAAGTCGTGATCGATCGCGTTAAAGTACAGCCGGATATCAAGCAGCGCTTGGCGGAGTCCATTGAGTCAGCCCTCAAACTCACCAACGGTTTGGTCAAAGTGGCGTGGCTGGAAGAGGATGCCAAAGATCTCTTATTTTCGGCCAATTTTGCCTGTCATATTTGCGGCTTTAGTTTGGAAGAATTAGAGCCACGCCTGTTTTCCTTCAATAGTCCCGTCGGCGCCTGCCCGGATTGTGATGGTCTGGGGACGCGGCTTTTGTTTGATCTGGCTAAGATTGTTCAGAATAAAACCCTGCCCTTGTCCCAGGGGGCGATTCGTAGCTGGAATAAATCAAACATCTATTACTATCAGCAATTGCAAGGCCTGGCGAAGCATTATGGCTTTAGTTTAGATCAGCCTTTTCAACAATTACCCGAAGCGATTCAGCATTTGGTGTTGCAGGGCTCCGGCGCTGAAAAAATAGAATTTGAATATGTATCCGGCAATGGCACGCGCTCCTTGCAATCGCGTGTGTTTGAAGGCGTCCTGCCGAATTTGGAGCGTCGTCTTAAAGAAACCGATTCCAATTTGATTAAAGACGAATTGCATAAACTCATGGCGGAACAGGCCTGCCAAACCTGTCAGGGCTCCCGGCTGAATCCCGCGGCGCGTCATGTCTTGATCGCAGGGCAGAATTTGTCTGTATTGACGCAAATGACCATCAGTGATGCCTTGGTCTATTTGGAGCAATTGCAACTAACTGGCGCACGCGCTGAGATTGCGTCCAAAATTTTGAAAGAAATCATGCTGCGTTTAAGCTTTCTCGTGAATGTAGGCCTCGATTATTTAACCCTGGAGCGCAAAGCAGAAACCTTATCCGGTGGAGAAGCGCAGCGAATTCGCCTGGCGAGCCAAATCGGTGCGGGCCTGGTGGGCGTGATGTATATTTTGGATGAGCCTTCCATCGGCCTGCATCAGCGGGATAACGATCGTCTGCTAAAAACTTTATTCCACTTGCGGGATCTCGGCAATACCGTGATTGTCGTTGAGCATGATGAAGATGCAATCCGGCATGCTGATTTTATTCTCGATATCGGCCCGGGTGCGGGCGTGCATGGCGGTGAGATCGTCGCGCAAGGCACGGTGCAGGATATTATAGATTGTCCCGCTTCTTTGACCGGGCGTTATTTATCCGGTAAAGAAAAAATTGAAGTCCCCAAAAAACGTCTCAAAGTCAATGCAGATAACATGATTCGTCTACAGGGCGCGACGGGCAATAATTTAAAAAATGTCAGCATTGAGATCCCCGTGGGCTTGATGACCTGTGTGACCGGTGTATCCGGCTCCGGTAAATCGACCCTGGTAAATGATACTCTGTTCCCAATTTTGGCTTGTGAACTCAATCGCGTGACCACCCTCACGCCTGCAAGCTATGCGGCTATTTCAGGTCTGGAGCATTTTGATTCGGTCGTCGATATTGATCAAAGCCCCATCGGGCGCACGCCGCGCTCCAATCCCGCCACCTATACCGGTTTATTTACCGTGATTCGTGATCTGTTCACCGAGACGTTAGAAGCCAAAGCGCGCGGTTATGCACCAGGACGCTTTAGTTTTAATGTCAAAGGCGGGCGTTGCGAGGCCTGTGAAGGCGATGGCGTTAAAAAAGTGGAGATGCATTTTCTCTCGGATATCTATGTGATGTGCGATGTCTGCAAAGGTCAGCGCTATAATCGCGAAACCCTGGACGTGCGCTTTAAAGGCAAAAATATTCACGAAGTCTTAGAGATGACGATCGAAGAAGCAGTTGTGTTTTTTGAGCATATTCCAAGCCTGCATCGTAAATTACAAACCCTGATGGAAGTGGGGCTGTCCTATATTCAACTCGGGCAAAGGGCCACGACTTTATCCGGCGGCGAAGCGCAGCGCGTGAAGTTGGCCAAAGAGCTCTCGCGTCGGGATACCGGCCGTACCTGTTATATTTTAGATGAGCCGACCACCGGCCTGCATTTTCATGATGTCAAACAGTTATTGAAAGTGTTGCATGCCTTACGCGATCGCGGCAATACCCTCATCGTGATCGAGCATAATCTAGACGTGATCAAAACCGCAGACTGGATTATTGACTTAGGCCCGGAAGGCGGCAGCAAAGGCGGGCAGATCATCGCCACCGGTACGCCTGAGGAAGTGGCCAAAGCGCCGCAATCGTATACCGGTTTGTATTTAAAAAATATGCTATAAAGTAATGTTGCTAAGTTAAACCAGTTAAACGCCTCTAATTTGGCTTAAAATCTAGCTTCACTCAATCCCCTCCTCCCTTGCGGAGGAGGGATAGGGTGGAGGATGTACAGGATTTTATTCACCTCCACCCCAACCCTCCCCCGTCGAGGGGGAGGGGGCTGAAAGCCTTGCCGCTACTGAGAATTAGCCGTGTTTAACTTACTTAAATTAGCAGCATTATGCTATAAACCTAAAAACGGCATTTGGCAGTTGATCGCAGGCTAAAGCAGCCAATATTTAGCCACCTAATTGCCGTAAATTTGTCATATTTTTTTGTCTATGCAGGCGCTGTTAAAAAATCAGGCGGTTTTAACAAGCGCCCCCTCAAATATCCCT
>CAMARA010000027.1 GCA_945860585.1 Francisella tularensis subsp. holarctica
TGATATTTCACTCAGTTCAAATATTGATTTTTCAGACTCACCTTTTGGGTGACTGTTCCGTTTGCGCTTCTTACCCATGCAATCCCTTTGTTTTGGTTATTGCTGGCCATTATCGCATATTTTAAACTCTGGCAAATGCCGTTCTTAGGCTGAACTGTCTTCAGAATTAATATATGCTTCTTTTATGAACTTTTGCTGAGCTAAGTCTGTCAGGAAATCCTTCGAGCCACCTATAAGCCACGCCATTAGGTACTGAATATATTTGCGGAATATTGTTAGTTCTATCTGCTTATTGGTTTCGCTAGTTTCAGGTTTGTGGCTTATTGATTGAAAGACTGTCAAAAGCTGGCCAGTTAATTCGGGTGGCGGGCTAAATAGAGTCATCGGCTTTAGGTCTTGAGGAAGATCACGTAATGCAGCCACAGTAAGTGGTTTTAGCTATTCTTTAGTAGCAGTAAGTTTTTTTATAAGGTATGTAGGATCTTTATAAAAAAGGGTGGAAGCTTCTGCTGAATTAGCAGGAATTGCTAAAATGTAAGTGCCTAGTCTAAGGTCGGGTGTCTTAAAGTTGATTCGGCCTTCAACACTAGAAACTGATGCGCAATTTTCGCCGCCCCGATCAACGGCGCTGGGCAGTTTCATTACGTATAGCTCA
Organism: Francisella tularensis subsp. holarctica; assembly: GCA_945860585.1. Taxonomy (GTDB): domain Bacteria; phylum Pseudomonadota; class Gammaproteobacteria; order Francisellales; family CACEW01; genus JAJZUD01. The sequence goes on from CAMARA010000027.1 coordinate 656, forward strand.
CTGCCATTGGATTCCCTTCTGCTGCCAATTTTTGGTATCTGCGTGCCGTTTCGAGGTCTGTCAGAATGATTGGTAGCAGTTTATTTGGATTTACATTTCGGCTTATGGCCAAGTCTACATGTGTTGCGTTTGAGGAGAGCGAGGTTGTACCTATCATTTTTTACTTTGTTAGATTTTAATTTTATTTTACGCCTAAATAATTAAAGTGTCAACAAAAAATAGCAGTCCGCTCGGTGAAATTTAATTATGGTGCAACGCGGGAGGCTGATTGATCTGCTCAGACAGCGCCCATATAATATGTTCTTTGACGAGGTCGCTAGCGTGGGGTAGTTTGGCCTGCAGGGCGGCGATGATTTCAGGTGAATGCGGGGCATTGCCGAGGGCGATGGCGATATTGCGGAGCCAGCATTCATGGCCGATGCGGCGGATGGGAGAGCCTTCGGTCCAGTGTAAAAAATCGGCTTCGGTCCAGGCGAATAAATCGAGGAGTTTGGGTTTTAAGAAGCCGCGGCTGCTGTGGAAACCGATTTCGGTGGCGGTTTTGGCAAATTTATTCCAGGGGCAGATGAATTGGCAATCGTCACAACCGTAGATGCGATTGCCGATGGCTTTGCGGAACTCAAGAGGGATGAAGCCACGAAATTCAATGGTTAGATAGGAGATGCAGCGGCGGGCATCGAGCACATGGGGCGCAATGATAGCGCGGGTGGGGCAGATGTCAATACACGCGGTGCAGCGGCCGCAATGCTGGGTTTCAAAGGGGGGGTCAAGGGGCAGTTCTAAATTGGTCAACAAAGTGCCTAGGAAAAAAAACGAGCCCGCCTGGGGGTGAATCAGCATCGTATTTTTACCGATCCAGCCCAGTCCTGCTTTAACGGCAAGCGGGCGCTCCATAATCGGGCCGGAGTCGACAAACGCGCGGAACTGTCCACTCGGTGGATCCTGGAGGGATAAAATAAAATCAGCCAGTTTCTGCAGACGTTTACGCATGAGTTTATGATAATCGCGATTTTGTGCATAACGTGAGATCAGGCCTAAGTGTGGATTCTGTAGCACTTCATGAAAGGCAGGATTAGCCGGCAGATAATCCATGCGTACAACAATCACGCGGCGGGTTTCGGGCACGATTTTTGCTGGATCTGCGCGATCCAGCCCATAGCGACTCATGTACTGCATTTCACCTTGATAACCGGCCTCGAGCCAGGCCTGCAGATGGGTACGTGCCTCACCCAGATCGGTATCGGTAATGCCGAGCTCAGCAAAGCCGAGGGTCTTGGCATAGTGTTTGATCGTGGCCAGCATTAGACGGGTTCGTTCTGTTCCAGGTGCAAGCCGGCAATATATTTCTGGGTCGTGGCTGCGGGGAGTTTAAAGCGCATTGCCAGTCCTAAAATAATCAGGCAGAACACCGCTAAGATCGCCATATTTGTCTCCAGGCTGAATAAATTTCTGCCGCCATAATCACCCAGATAGGAGATGAGCATCAGGCCGATAAAATAGGGCCAGAGCCAGATGGATTCGCGGAAATTCAAGCTGATGCTGCGATGGGTGGAGAGGCGGAAAACCATTAAAAAGAACAGGCCAATGACCAGCGCAATGCCCATTTTGGATAGCACTTCCCAGCCGCTCCAATAGGCGAGCAGGGTGCAGATATAAAAGCTGAGAAAGGCCCAGAGATGGACAAAAGGCAGGCGCAGGGGGCGTGGCTGTTGGGGCGCTTGTTTGCGCAGGGCTAATAAACTCAAAGGGCCGATTGCATAGGTGATGGCAAAAAGCGAGGTCAGAAAGGACGCCATCTGTTCCCAGCCGGGCAGCGGTGCAAAGAGACACATACCGAAAATAAAGTTGACGATAATGGCATTGCGCGGATTGCCCTGGGGAGAAATTTTTTGTACAAACTTGGGGAGGTAGCCGTTTTTGCTCATGCCATACAGGGCACGTGCCGCGCTACTGCAATACATCAATGCGGCGGCAAGCGGTGCAATCACCGCGCCAAAATACAGTAAAGGCAGGAGTCTGCGTAATTGATCAGATTGAATGATCGACGCCAGTGGGCTATTTTTGTGCGTCATCTGAATGTGATCCCAGCCCTGAGCGATGTCGCTGACAGAGAGGGAGCTTAAAAAAGAAAACTGGATCAGCAAAAATAAAATCAAGCAGATCAGCACGGAGCCCACAATCGCGATGGGAACTGCACGGCCTGGATTTTTTGCATTGCCTGCCATTTCCGCTGCCTGTTTAAAGCCATTAAAAGCAAAGACCACACCGCCAGTACTGATGGCGCCGAGGACGCCTTTGATACCGGTCGGCATAAAGGCGCTTCCCCCTGGATGCAGGGCGTGTGCGGGGCTGAAAAAATACACTAAAATCACGGTGACGACGATAATGGGAATGCCGATTTTGATGACCGTTAACACATTGTTGCAGCGAATCAACCAGCGAATCGAGTAGGTATTGATAAACGCAACTAAGAGCATGAGTCCGGTCGCAATCAGATAGCCGAGATGCGTTAAACCGCCATCATGATGGAGGAGGGCCGGTGCATAAAAGCTGGCATATTGAATCACCGCCTGGACTTCAATGGTGGTCACCGCGAGATAGGAAAGCCAGATCATCCACGAAAACATGAAGCTGACGACCGTGCCATGCGTATATTGCGGAATCCGTGCACTGGAACCGGTAATGGGAATCATGCCGCAGATTTCAGCAAATGCAAAGGCAACGATCATGACAAAAGCGCCGCCAATGATCCAGGATAAACTCGCCGCCGGCCCAGCAATTGCTGCGGTGTAATAAGCGCTAAACAGCCAGCCGGAACCGATAATTGCCGAAACGGAAGTCAGGAGTAAGCCAAAAGTAGAGATGCTGCGCTTCATGATTAAAAATAATCCTTGCAAAAAGGGGAAGGCTTATTTAAACAGGTTTGGTTTTGAAAAGCAATCTGCTATAGTAGGCTTATCTTTCCTTCTATGTGTCAGGTATGAATCGATTCAAAGCATGGCCTCGCTCTGTCAAAATAGCCTTGATTTTACTCGGTCTCGGGCTGCTGTATGGCCTCGGCCATATGCTGGTGATCTATACCGAGGACGCTTATATTACAGTGGATTCTGTGCCGGTTGCGTCGCAGGTGGAAGGGCGGGTGATTGCCATTCAAGTGCGTAATAATGATGTGGTCAAACAGGGTCAAGCTTTGCTGGAAATTGATCCGACTTCCCTCCGTTTATCCAAAGAGATTGCGGCCGGAAACCTCGATGATGCGAAAAAAGCCTTGCCGGTCTTGTACTCTCAGATGAATGAAGTCGGTGCAGAAATCAAAAGCGAGCAAGCGCACCTGGCGTTTCTGCAACAAACCCAAACGCGTTATCAAAGTCTATTTGGTTCGGGAGTCTTAGCGCGGCAGGATCTGGATAATATCAACAGCCAGGTCTTGGTGAATCAGGCCTTGCTTAATAAGGCCGAAGCCTCCTCCATGACCCTGCAAAAAAATATACAGCGTCAAAAAGCTGCGATTATCCTGATGCAAAAGCAATTGGATCTGGCGCAATATAATTTAACGCAAACATCGATTCTCGCTAAACAGGATGGCGTGGTCACGAGTTTTAATACCTATGTGGGAGCGTATCTAAAAGTGGGCGAGCCCCTGTTTACCCTGGTGACAAGCCAGAATTGGCGCGTGATTGCCAATATTAAAGAGTATGCTTTGAATACGCTCAAGCCGGGGCAGAAAGTCTGGATTTATCTCAGCTCCAGTCCCTTGCATTTTTATCGCGGTACGATTCACAGTATTGCAGCAGGAGTGGCACGGTCCCAAGACCAGACCCAGGCTTTAGAGTATGTGGATCCGACCGTGGATTGGATACGGTATGATTATCGTTTTCCCGTAACGATTTATTTTGATGAGCTGCCGCCGCAGCTCCATATGGGCGAGGATGCGCGCGTCTGGATTTTTAGATGATACTAAAAACCCTTGAAAATCTTGTTGATTTCTGTTCAGACATGCTTGGCTTCACCTGCGCAACTCGCATCTATCAACAATCTTTTCAAGGGCTTATGGTATGATGTTGCCTGAAACGCGCTTAGCCTTAAAAGTAGGGCTGGCGACCGCCTTGGCCACTTTAGTGGCGCTGTGCCTGCAGTTGCAGGATGCGTATTGGGTGGGCATTAGTGCTTTTTTGATTTGTGCAGAACAAGTCGGCAATAGTCTGGATAAAATGATCCAGCGTATTTTGTGCACGTTGCTGGGGGCGGTCTGCGGCTTGATCGTGGTACATTTTTTAATAGAAGATCCCATCGGCTTGGTGCTGGTGGCCTTTCTGTTTATTACGATCCTGACTTATCAAGGATTTAAAAACGATAACTGGTATATCTGGATCTTTACCCTAATTACCTTTTTTATGGTAGTAACGACGGTCTTTACCGGGGCAAAAGCGCATGCGGTTTTAGATGTGGCGCTCTATCGGAGTTGGGATATTATCGTGGGTTCTGTGATTGGTTTTTTGGTGAATCTTCTGGTTTTTCCAGTGCGGGCCGGTGCGGTACTGGATGCTGCTTTGCCTCTTTTTTTGGATGAGTTTGAGGCCTATTATGATGCAGTGATGCAGTCTTTTTTTTCGTCCAAAACAGAGGCGGGACTCCTAACATTGCGGGATCGCCTTGTGGCAAAATCTGCGCGCTTGAGTGCTCTGCGGCGTGCTGCAGAAAAGGAAGCCGTGTTTTTTGAAGGTGAGCGGCGACGTGTCTTGGTGCATTTTGAACGCGTGCAGATTGCAGTGACCCAATGGCTGGCGATGGTGCAGCATTTTGACGGGGCAAATCTGCGATATCTGCAATGTTATCAGCGCGAATTTGCAGAGGTGCAGGCCTGTTTTAAACGCTTTTTACGAAATCCCCTGCAAGCGCATGCAGATCTTAAAAAAACATTGCAGCAATTACATTTGCGCTATGATCAGCGACGGCATGAAGGCTTGAATTTTCAGTATTCTCTGGAGGCAGTGACGGTGTTTCATGAATGCGTTGCCCTGCATCAGTTGATTTTTGATCTTGTCAAAGCCCCCTCGCAGCCGTTGCGCCAAACCTATGTTACCCCAAAAAAGAAGCTATTTGTCTCGTTGCAACAGAATCGCTTTTATTGGTTTTTTGCGATGAAGGTGGGCTTGGGGCTGCTGCTCTGTCCCTTGCTCTGGGTCTGGTTTGCCTTGCCGGGAGCGATGCAGATTGCCGTGTCGATGGGCGCGGTGTTGAATCTGGACTTCTATCTCACCAAGCAAAAAAGTCTGATGCGGGTGTATGGTTGTTTTGTCGGGGCGGGCCTCGCTATGATCACCTTGGTCGTGCTGCGGGTGGAGTCTTTGACTGTATTGTTGGTTTTGATTTTTGCGGTGGCTTATTATTGCTCGTATCTGCATAATAGTCCTTCCCGCTTTGCGTATCTTGGGACGCAGGCACTGGTGGCTTTTTTGATGGGCGTGATCGTCAATTTTTCACCGAGTCTCATTCCCGATCCGGCGGTGGAGCGTTTATTTGATATTACGGCGGGCGTCTTGTTTTTGTATGGGATTCTGGTTTATCTCTGGCCTTTTTCAGCCCAGGCTTTGCGGCAGCATTATCAGGGGCAAATTGCGGAACATCTCCATGATGTAGAAGCGATGACCCTGGCGTATCTGCGGGCCCCTCATTTTAATTTATTGCGTGCGATGGAGCAGCCTCTGCGGATGCTCAAACGGGATGCGGGGCAAGCGGCAAAGTTGAAGATCCCGCTCCCGGATTATGCAAGGAATCTAGATCAGCTGGAAGCATTTTTGGTGTTTATCAGTATCGAAGGTGTGGCGCTGCAGGCTTATCAGTCTGTGGTGCAAGTGGTGTTTGAATCAATGCAAACTGCAGATCCTGTCTTGTTGCGTCACAGCGTAGATGGCTTATTGCAAAGTATGCGTGCTCAAACCTTGCAGGGTGATTTTATGCCGCTGCAACAGATTATCATGATTGGGGCGTTTATGCGTATGGTGCAGGTGTTTATGCCTTACCAAGGATCTCTCGATTTTGATTGACGAAACATTTAGTATCATTTGCGTGCGCGGATTCAGTCAGATTGGTTTTCTTGGGTCATCGCCTGATAAAATTCATGTAGTTTTTTCTGTAGTAATTTTTTATTAGGGAGTTGTGTTTGATATTCGGCAATGAGTGTGGGGGAGAGAGTGCGGCTGAGCGCAAATTCAACGACTTCACTTTCTTTGCTTGCGCAAAGTAGAACGCCAATAGCAGGTTGTTCATGGGGTTTGCGGACGTTCCGATCCAGGGCTTCCAGATAAAAATTAAGTTTACCCAGGTGCTCCGGCTCGAAACGATCTACTTTTAATTCCAGCGCCAAGAGCGAATTCAAACCTCTGTGGAAAAAGAGCAAATCTAATGCAAAATCCCTTCCGCCCACTTGTAGAGGATATTCTGAGCCAATAAAGCAAAAATCGTGCCCTAGTTCAATTAAAAAATCCTTAAGTTTATGAAGCAGAGCGTGATGAAGGTCCGTTTCGTTGTGCCCCTTTGGTAATGCCAAAAATTCAACCATATAGCTGTCTTTAAAAATTGACAAGGCTTCAGGGTAAATTTGTGTCACCGCTGGTGACACTTTTGGGGGTGTCAGCACTGATCGCTCGAAAAGAGCCAACCTAAACTGCCGCTCAAGCTCACGCTTGCTCCATTTTTCGGAAATGGCCATGCGCAAATAAAATTCACGCTCTTCAGGCCGTTTACTTTGGCTAAAAATGATGAGGTTGTGGGTCCAAGGTAATTGTCTCACCAGTGGTGACACTTTTATATCCTGGTAATAGGTCTCATAAAATTGTCGCATCCGAAATAGATTTCTACGCGTAAATCCTTGCAGATTCGGGTGAACATGCATGATATGTTTTGCCAACTGCTCTACAACTCCATCACCCCATTCGGCTGCTTCAAGCTTACGACTAATGTATTCGCCAATTTGCCAGTACAAATCAATTAAGCAGATGTTAACGGTCTGATACGCTTTTTTTTGCGCACTGGTAATCAGCGACGTGATTTCGGAAAAGTGAGTTTCAAGCAGTGGGGTAGGAGTGTGTGACATAGTTTTTAATGCTGTTTCAGTGTGGATAGTATACCATCAATTTATGGCAATGATAAGGTGAGCGCAAAGATAGGGAAAATCAGCTAAGCCTTACAAATAACATCCATCGTGACGTCATGGGCTGCGGGGGTAAAGAGGGGGATCTCTTGAAAGGCATAGGCGCAGCCGATTAACAGGGGGGGCTCTGCGGGGGTGAGGCGGCGAAAGGCGAAGCTGCGATCGTAGTAGCCTTTGCCCATGCCGATGCGATGGTTGTTCTGATCAAAGGCGAGGAGGGGCACCAAGACGGCAGCTAAATTTTCTGCTGCGATCAATGCGCCTTCTGTGACCTCGAGAATACCGAAACGGTTGGGGTGCAGGAGGCTGTGGGGGGTGTATTTTTTAAAAAGAAGCTGGTCTTGCTCTAGGCTGGGTAGGTAGAGGGTCTTGCCTTGTTGCCAGAGGGCGTCGATGGTCGGTTGCAGATTCAGTTCGCCGCGATGGGCCAGATAGACGCCAATGCTTTGGGCGGCATCCACGAAGCGGGACTGCTGTAAGCGCTGCAAAAAATCGTGCGCTGCGTCAGCTTGGGCGGTGGGGGAGAGATGGGCTCTTTGCATCTGTATACGTTTACGCAGAGCGGACAGATCGTTCACTGCCGAAATCCTTAGAAACAGGGGAAAGGGCGCCGTCCACCTTGCCGCTAGCTTTAAGATACCTGAACGTAGAAGGGTCCAGGGCGGATGTTGCTTTTGAAACTTCAGGCTTCTTACTCAAGGTCAGCTTGCACACCGTTTCAAAAAGACAGCTTCCTATTTTTTTAAAGTATCAGCTCAGGATATAGTAGCCTCGCTAACAACGCAGACAGCATTTATACTCACATCTGCAGTATAACATTCTGTTGTAGAGAAAGCAAAATAATTGTTATACTGAAAGGGAAATAACAACGGAAGAGGATGATTTGTTTGTGAATATTATTTTGCTGATCATTGTGGTCTTGCTGGTGATTGCTTCCGGATTTTTTTCGGGGTCTGAAACCGGGATGATGGCGCTGAATCGATATCGCCTCCGTCATTTGGCTAAAAAATCAGTGGCGGCAAAACGGGCAGAGTCCTTGCTCAAACGTCCAGATCGCTTGCTCGGTGTGATTTTAATTGGCAATACATTTGCCAATATTCTGGCGTCGGTGTTAGCGACCGTCGTGGCAAGTCGTTGGTTTGGTGATTTGGGTGTGGCCGTGACGACCCTGGTCTTAACTTTATTTATTCTGCTGTTTTCGGAGGTGTTGCCAAAGACCCTCGCCGCGATTCGGCCGGAGTCCTTTGCTTTCCCTGCAACTCTGCCTTTGCAAATTTTGCAAACGGTTCTCTATCCCCTGGTGTTTGTGCTGAATGGCATCGTGAATAATATTTTGAAGTGTTTCGGCGTCTATGTGAAAGACCGTAAAATGATGGACCCCCTCACCAGCGAGGAATTGCGCAGTGTCGTGCGTGCTTCAGGTCATTCCCTGAATGGCTCGCATAAAAATATGCTGCTGGGGGTTTTGGATTTGGAACATGCCACGGTACAGGATGCGATGATTCCGCGGCAAAACATTACCGGGATTGATTTGAATGATCCCTGGCCGGAGATTTTGCTGCAGTTAAAACAGAGTTCTTTTTCCAAGCTGCCGGTGTATCGCGATAGTATTGATCAGGTGGTGGGGATTTTTCATGTTCGCAAAATCATTAATTTCCCAGAGCACTGCCCAGATCCTTTAGTCACGCTGGAAGCCTTGCTGGAGCCTCCTTATTTTATTCCGGAAACTAGCAGTCTGCAGCAGCAATTAGTGCATTTTCAGCAGCATTCGCGCCATCTGGCTTTGGTGGTCGATGAGTATGGCGATATTCAAGGCTTGGTGACGGCGCAGGATATTCTTGAGGAGATTGTCGGAGAGTTTACTGATTTTAGCCAGCCCTCGGCACATATCCATACCCGTGAAATGAAAGATGGTTCGACCTTGGTGGATGCGTCGATGACGATTCGCGATCTGAATCGAGATTTGAATTTAAATTTGCCCACAAACGGGCCCAAGACTTTGAGTGGCTTGATTGTCGAGCATTTGGAAATGATCCCCACGCCCAAGACATCCATTAAAATTCAAGGCTATCCCCTTGAAATTTTAAGTGTAAAGGGGAATGCCGTGCGCAAAGCCAAAATTTATGCTAAATTAGATTCCTACCACCATGAGGAATAAGAGCATGCAAACGAAACAGCCCCGTGCACTTAGTGTATTTTTTCTGACAGAAATGTGGGAGCGCTATGGCTTCTACATGATTCAGGCCTTGTTGATCTTGTATCTGATTGGGGTGTTTCATCTGGATGATGATCTCAGTTATGGGATCCTGGGTTCGGTGACGGCGCTGGCTTATATCAATTCGATTATCGGCGGCTATATTGCTGATCAGCTGATTGGGCATCGCCTGGCAGTTTTGCTAGGGGCGCTGTTTTTGAGTATCGGTTATGCGGTCTTGAGTTTGCATCTGGGGCTCGGCTGGATTGCGGTGGCGCTGGCTGTGATTACCCTAGGCACCGGTCTTTTAAAGCCGAATATCTCGAGCATGGTCGGCTCTTTGTATGAGGAAGATGATCCGCGTCGGCACAGTGGCTTTGTTTTATTTTATGTCGGCATTAATTTTGGGATTATTCTGTCTACGTCGGTAGCGGGATATATTCAAGAATATTGGGGCTTTCACATTGCTTTTTTGACCGGCGCGCTGGCGCTGGTGATTGCCTTTGTCACGTTTTATTTCGGCACGCGTTATTTTCGGATTGATTTGATTCGCCCTTTAAAAATCACCTGGCTTTCCTGGTTAAAAGCAGCGCTGATTCTGGTGTTGATGATTGCGGTGAGTGATGCGATTCTGAGGCATCCACACTTGGGGCTGTATGCCTTTTTAGCGATTGCGCTGCTGAGTGTGCTGATCGTGCTGTATGAGGCTTTTGTTGAAAAAGGCGTCGCGCGGCGGCGGATTCTGGCCTATTTGATTCTGGTGGGCATTTCGACGGTGTACTGGGCTATTTATTTTCAATTGTTTTTCTCGATGAACTTATTTGTGGATCGCGTGGTGGATCGCACGCTTTGGGGTATCACGTTTCCGCCCTCTACTTTTATCGCTTTGGAGGCGTTTGGGATTATTATTTTAGGGCCGCTGATGAGCATGCTGTGGACCAAGCTGGCGAATACGCGTTGGTCGTTTTCAACCCCTTTGAAGTTTGCACTGGGCATGGCGGTCAATGCTCTGTCTTTTGGCCTGCTCTTTGTGAGTTCGCATTTATTAAACGCGGCCGGGATGGTGATGTCGGGCTGGGTGATTGTGGTGTATCTATTGATTGCGGTGGGTGAGCTGTTTTTATCGCCGATTGGGCTGGCGATGGTGACAGAATTAGTGCCGCTGCGTTTGGTTGGCATGATGATGGGGATTTTCTTTATTTCGCTGGGCATCGGCGGCAAGCTGGCGGGCTTGTTTGCGAATATTTCTGCGGTTCCCAGCAATATTGTGACCGTTGCCGGGATTGATCAGATCTACCATCATGCTTTTTTTGTTTACTTTATGATTGCAGCCGTTGCTGCGGTGATTAGTTTTATCGTGATTCCGCTGATTAAGCATTTGGTGAAATAGAGAGGGATTGTGAAAAAATCATTTGATGTCTTGATTATCGGCAGTGGTGCGGCGGGTTTGAGTGCGGCTTTGCGTCTCGCGGAGGCGGGTAAAAAAGTGGGCTTGATCTGCAAGGGCTCCCTGCAGGAAAGTTCAACCCTGTATGCGCAAGGCGGCATTGCGGCGGTGTTTGATTCTGAGGATAGTGTGAGTGCGCATATTCAGGATACCCTGATTGCGGGCGCGGGGCTCTGTGATGAAAAAGCAGTGCGCTTCACCGTAGAAAATGGTCGTAATGCCGTGGAATGGCTGATTGATCGCGGCGTGAAGTTTACGCAGGAGCAGGATGCTAAAGGTGAGTGGCGTTATCATTTGAATCTGGAAGGCGGGCATTCGCATCGGCGGATTCTGCACTCGGATGATGAGACCGGGCGTTCGGTCTCCACGACTTTGGTAGAACTGGCGCGCAGCACGCCGAATATTCAGATTTTTGAAAACCATATTGCCATTGATTTAATTCAAAAAAATGGCCGTTGTGTCGGCTGTTATAGTTTGGATGAAGGCCGGCATCAGGTGGTGATTTTCAGCGCGCAGGCCGTGATTTTAGCCACAGGCGGGGCGAGCCGGGTGTATTTGTATTCGACAAATCCGCGCGTGTCGAGTGGTGATGGCATTGCTATGGGCTATCGCGCCGGCTGCCGCGTGCAGGATCTGGAGTTTAATCAGTTTCATCCCACGTGTTTTTATCATCCCGAGGCCCGCTCTTTTTTGCTGAGTGAGGCCCTACGTGGGGAAGGCGCGATTTTATGTCTGCCGGACGGCTCGCGTTTTATGCATAAATTTCATGAGCTGGCAGAATTAGCGCCGCGTGATATCGTGGCCCGCGCCATTGATCACGAGATGAAGCGTCTGGGGATTGATTGTGTGTATCTTGATATTTCGCATCAGCCGAAGGAATTGATCCTGCAGCATTTTCCGAATATTTATCAGACCTTGCTTCAATATGGCTATGATTTGACAAGTGATCGCGTGCCTGTCGTGCCGGCAGCGCATTACACCTGTGGCGGTTTGATTGTCAATGAGCGGGCGCGCACCGATGTGCCTGGCCTGTATGCGGCGGGAGAAGTCACCCGCACGGGGTTGCATGGCGCCAATCGGATGGCCAGTAATTCCCTGCTGGAATGTCTCGTCTACGCGAAGGCTGCAGTGACGGATATTCTAGCGCAGTGGCAGGATGAATTTGTGGTGCCGGAGATCGCGCCCTGGGATGATAGTTATGTCGAGGATTCGGCGGAAGAAATTTTAGTGACGCAAAACTGGGATGAGCTGCGGCGTTTTATGTGGAATTATGTCGGGATTGTGCGTTCGAATAAACGGTTACAGCGCGCGCATGATCGCATTCAATTGCTGAAACACGAGGTCCAAGAATACTATGCGCATTTTCGCGTGGGTCGTGATTTGCTGGAATTGCGGAATCTGGTCTTAGTCGCTGAGCTCGTCGTCAACGCCGCTATGGCCCGGCGTGAAAGCGTTGGCCTGCATTTCAATCTGGATGACCCGCCGCGAGTCTGAACGCAGGGCTTTGATCGTCCAACCCTGGAAGTGTATGTGTTGGCCGATCTCAGGAATCTGGCCGAGCAGGCGCGTCAACAGCCCGCCGATGGTATCCACTTCCTCATCCTTAAAATCAGTGCCGATCGCCTCATTGAGGTCCTCCAGTGTCACGGCCGCTAAGACCTGATAATGATCTTCGCCGATTTTTTGAATCTGCTCTGCCGGCGTATCATCAAACTCATCCTCAATATCCCCAACAATTTCTTCCAGAATATCTTCAATACTGATCAGGCCGGCAATGCCGCCATACTCATCCACCACAATCGCGAGATGGTTGTGGCGAGCCTTGAATTCATTCAGCAGGGTGTCCAGGCGCTTGCTTTCTGGCACAAAAAAAGCCGGCCGCAGAATCGTTTTCAGGTCCAGATTTTTGTTGTCTTCATACAGATACGCTTTCAAAAAATCCTTCACCAGCAGAATCCCCAGCACATCATCTTTATTCTCACCAATTACGGGAAAGCGCGAGTGGGATGCTTCCGAGATAATGGTCACAATATTTTTGAGGGGCTCCTCAATCGGCAGCACCACCATCTGCGAGCGCGGCACCATAATTTCCCGCACCTGCAATTGCGAAATCTCCAGCACGCCATCAATCATTTTATACGTATCCTGATCAATAATTTGCTGTGCCTCCGCTGCCTTCATGATTGCAGTCAAATCCTTCAAAGATTTCGGTTGCGTGCGGAAGGCCGCTTTCAAAAGAGAGAGCCAGTTTTTGGAGGAGAGCGTAGGGGAGGGATCAGTCATGGTGGGCCTCAGGGTTAGGTTTAGCTTGAATTTTTTTCATTATTCCCTCCTCCCTCGCGGAGGAGGGCTAGGGTGGAGGGGGGGCGGGATTTCCTCGTAGGGATTGGAGATGTTGAGTTGAGCCAGCATTTCAATTTCAATCTGCTCCATTTCGGCGGCATCCGCATCGGTTTCATGATCAAAGCCAAGCAAGTGCAAGAGGCCGTGTATCACAAGATGCAGATAATGGGCGCGCAGGGGTTTGTTTTGCGCAGCGGCTTCTGCTTGAATCACGCTGTGACAGAGGGCTAAATCGCCGAGATAGTTTTCCTCTTCAAAGGGAAAAGACAGAACATTCGTGGGTTTGTCTTTGTCGCGAAATTGTTTGTTCAAACTTTGTGATTCTGCGGCATCAATAATGCGGATGCAGATCTGGTTTTGGCTTAAGTCAAATTGTTGTGACAGCAGATCCAGTGCCGGCTTAAAATGGGCGCGTTTGGGCAGATCTGCGATGTTTTCGATACCCATTTGCAGCGTCCATTTCATGTTTAATGCCAGAAGTGTTGAATGATGGAGTTGAGAATCGAACCTGCAACGATGACCCACAAGCCCATGATCATGCGTTTAACCGTATTCATATCAGTCTGTAGGCCGCGAATATCCACACGCAGATCAGCAATTTCCTGGCGTAAGGCGATGCCTTGGTCCGTAATCCGTTGGCTCAGCGTTTCACCTTGCTCGGTGATGCGTTTATTGAGCAGCTCGCCTTGCTCGGTAATGCGCTGACTTTGAGCATCGATGCGTTGGCCTAAAGCCTCACCTTGATCAGTAATGCGTTGGCCTAACGACTCACCTTGATCAGTAATGCGCTGACTTTGAGCATCGATGCGTTGGCCTAAAGCCTCACCTTGATCAGTAATGCGTTGACCTAACGACTCACCTTGATCCATTATTTTTTGAGTTAACGTTACAGTTTGCTCTGCGATTTCTTTGCACAGGCGATTGTCCATTTCCAGCATCGCAGCGCGTAAACCCGAATCATTCTCCACCATTTCTGTTCTGAGTAGTTGAATATCCGCCTTGAGCTCAGCAAGATCAGCCTTGATTTCGGCCTGCGTCAATTGTACATCTGTTTTCGTAGCTAAATTCTCAAGGCTAGAATTCATCGACTCCTCAAACAGCCTGACAAAAACGCGCGCCTGCTTCTCAGAAATCCCCGCATCCATCAATTGTTCAAAAGAGTGTAAGGTATTAAATGCCCGCATTGCCAAACTCATCCTGTTTCTCCATAAGACTGATTATAACACACAACTCATTTGAAGTGTTGTGCTTATTATAGTCTATTTGAGTGGATTTGCAACAGTAGCAGCAATACTTTTATCTCCCTCCCCCTTGACGGGGGAGGGTTGGGGTGGAGGTGAACAAAATTGCATACACCCACCCTAGCCCTCCTCCGCAAGGAAGGAGGAGATAAAGCGAGGCAAATGCATTTACCTAGCTGGGGCGTATGGCCTCATAGGCTTCGACAATTTTTTGCACCAGGGGATGACGCACCACATCGCCGCTTTCAAAAAAAGTAAAGCTGATGCCTTGCACATTGGCCAGCACATCAATCGCATGACGCAAGCCCGAGCCCTTGCCGTGAGGCAGATCAATCTGCGTGATATCGCCATTTACAATTGCCGTCGAATTAAAACCAATCCGTGTCAAAAACATTTTCATCTGCTCGCGAGTGGTATTCTGCGCCTCATCCAGAATAATAAAAGCATCATTCAAAGTGCGGCCGCGCATAAAAGCGAGGGGTGCAATCTCAATGGTTTGCAGTTCGATCAGCTTGAGGACTTTTTCCATACCCATGAGTTCATACAGCGCATCATACATCGGGCGCAGATAGGGGTCCACTTTTTGCGAGAGGTCCCCCGGCAGAAACCCGAGATGTTCTCCCGCCTCCACCGCCGGGCGCACCAGCACAATCCGGCTGACTTTTTCCTGCATCAAAGCCTGCACCGCTGCCGCTACCGCGATAAACGTCTTCCCCGTTCCCGCCGGCCCGATCCCAAAATTAATATCATGCTGCAAAATTCGTTTCACATAACGAAGTTGATTCACCCCACGCGGCTTCACCGCTAGCTTCGGCGTCTTGATCAGCCCCTGGCTAAAATCCTCACGTTTCTCAAGTGGCTGCAGTCGATTCTGATTCGGAACCGATTGCAGCAGCAGATTCAACTCCTGTCGCAGCGCCAGATCCTCCCCCTTAAACTGATACAGCGTTTTGAGAATGCTCTCCCCATGCTGCACCGCATCCTCCGGCCCAATCAGTTTAAAGTGAAACCCGCGCGCCCCAATCTCAATCCCCAAATGCCGCTCAATCTGCCGCAAATGATCATTCAGCTCCCCGCACAACAGCGATAACTGCCCTGTATTTTCAGGTTGCAAATGCAGCAAAAGCGTCTTCAAAATCCCGTCCCTACATCCCCTTTTTTCATAAGACCGATTATAACACACAGCGCGTTAAAATGCTGTGCTGATTATAATCGGGATGGGAGTTTGTAGGGGGATTTTTGCTGCGAACTGTTATTTGCCCGTCATTTCCATTGCAGCGTATGCTGCTCCACCTGCCACTGTTGCTACTTTTTTTCCCGTCTCTAATACATCCTTCCAGGGGCGACTGCCACTTCTGCTTTGCGCTGCTATTCGAGCTTTGGCTTGGTCGTCTGCCTCCTTAGCGATATCTTTAACGGAGCGGTTTGCTCCAGCTGCTGTCACACTTGAAGCTGGTGCAGAAGCTGCTGACGATACTTGTGTGGTAGGTGCTCCTGCTGCAGAAGCTACTGGCGATGCCGTCCCGGAAGCTGTGGCTGCTGGGCTAGCAGGTGGCGCTGATGGTGCAGAAGCTGTTGTTGACGGTGCTGGTGCTGGTGCTGGTGCGCTAGGTGTTCCTACTGCAGAAGCTCCTGACGATACCGTTGTGGAGGGTGTCACTGTTGATGAGGCGGGCGATACACTTGCCCCAGAAGGTGTGGATACTGCAATAGGCGCCATTTTCGTCCAGATTTCTAAGGCTCTGGTGTCACCTTGAAGTGCTGCAGCTATTGCACTTGAATGATTGACAGTGCCTTTTAGCGTAGTTAAAAGTTTTGTAATGTGATCATCTGAAACTGCCGGGTTATCAAAAGAGAGGTTGATGGTTGTGTTGCTATTTAATATTGCTGCAATAGCCCCTCTCATTGCAGAGGATTCTCTGGATGAGCCATCACCAATGCTTGCAAAGGAGACGCAGCCTGAAGTCTTTTGAACGAATAGAAATTTCTCTTGAAATCCTGTTATGAGATGCGCTGCGCTGACGCCTGGCTCTGCTTTAAGTGTGGTTTCTCCGCTTGTATGGTTAATCGTTGCAGTAAAAATTGCAGTTTTATGCGTTGGATCAGCTGCAGTGCCTGTTGGGATGGAAGCTGTATAAACCGTTTCTGTAGCGCTGCTGCTTTTTTGCTGTATGCAAAGCTTTGCATTCTCGTCGTCAGTTCTTTTCTCAATTGCGATTTTTAAATTTACAGCATTTGTATGCATAGCCACAGCAGGGGTTGTTGTGGCTGCAGGAGCAGAAGCAGTAGTTGAGGCAAAAGGTCGATTTTGGGCTTGATGTACGATCTTCTGAATTTCTATTATTTTCTCATCGAACGAATTGTGAGCACTGGCGATCCTGCTTTCCAAGGCTGTGATTTGTTTTTCAAATGAGTCTATCACATTGGTATATTGTGGATTGGGTAAGGCGGGAGAAGAAGGCTGGGTTGCTGTGTTGCTAAGTTCTAAGGCCTCTTTTGCTTTTGTCAGACATTGCAAAGCTTTCGTATATTGCTTCTCGAGGTCCATGCTTATTCCGTTGATCTTGTCTACTTGTGCCTGCGCCTCTCTAATTACTTCTACCCTTGTCTTGCCTCCTGTAAAAGCATTATTGACAGCTGTATATGCCGTCGCAGTATGGGCATTTGCTTGATTGCGTGCTACGTCTATTTCCTTTGTCACGGTAGTTAATGTTTCTAAAGCCGTGTTAATAGCCAGCTGCTTTATTTCAGTATCAGATAATGCACTGGAAGCTGCAGTGCCAGCAGCGGCAGGTGCAGTAAGGGTTCCCTCTGTTGAATGAGCCGCCTGTGTAACTGCATCTAAACTCGCCTGCATAAGTCCTTGCTCGGTAGCAGAAAGTGTGCTGGCAGGCTGACCTACAGATGGTTGTGTCGTTGCTGCTGTAGCTCCCGTTGTGGCTTGCCTGCGGCGGAATACTTCAGCAAGTGTTAATTGGGTTGCGGCTTCAGCAGGAGAAGTGTTGGGTCCTGGAGTGCCAGCAGCAGCTGGCTGGCTGTGTTGTGTCGCCCCTTGTTGTGAGGGTATAGGTGGGGTGACCGTCGCTTGTTGTCCTGTGATGTCGAGTCTTTCGTTATAGGCTTTTGTCCACAAAGAAAGCGCTGATATGACTGATGAATTATGTTTTACCGCTTCGGCTAGCGCATTATATTGAGTGTGTGCTTGCTTGTTTAATTGATCTATGGTTTGTGCAAGAGCTTGTATGTCTTGTGGACGGGTAGTGGGCTGATCATGTCTTGCTTTCAAAGTTTTCACTTTCTCAGAAAATTCATTGACAATTTTTATAAAATTTTGTGCTGCGAATTGATTGCTTGAGGCGGCGGCAGCAGGGCGGGCAGCAGCAGCAGGACTAGCGGCAGTAGCAGGACTGGTAATGACAGCAGGGCGAGTATAGGTGGCACCTCCTGACAAAGTAGGACTTCTCGGTTGATCACGTGATGCTTCAAATTGAGCTGTACGAGTAGCGTTTGCCTGTTTTTGTTGCTCCAGCCTTATTTGGCGTGATGACTTGATTTGCTCTGGCTTACCTTGCATAAAATTTCTCCTTTAAAAAAGTGAATTGAATTTATTTCCTCTATTATAATAAAATAGCAATCACATGTCAATGGATGGATTTATATTATTTTTTTACTTAGGGTTAATGGTGGAGATTGGTGGCGATCATGGTGGTTAGGAGGATGAGGAAGCCGCTGTAGAGGACTTTTTGCATGGAGTGGAAGCTGGCTTGGAGGCTTGAGATGGCGGCGCTGAACTTGGTGTCGAGGTGGGCGATGTCGGCTTTTAGTTCTGTGCGTAGATCGGCAATGTCGGTTTTGAGCTCGGTTCTGTGGTTGGCCATTTCTGTTCTCAGCTCGGCGTTATTTGCTTTTAGATCGGCTTTGGTGAGGAGGTCTTTGAGGTTGAAGTCGGAGGCGTCATCGATGGCTTCGACGATGCTTTGGGCTTGCGGTTCTGGGATGCCGGATTTTTTTAGACGATTGTAGGCTTTGAATGGCGTGCGCATGGACGGTATCATGATTGTGTGTTCCCCGATTATAACAGCTGGTTTAAAAATTTGCACGTGGTTATTTTAGCGGCTGTGATTGGCGGGGTCAAGTATTTTTTTTGGTCTGATTATCTATCGAGTAAAGCGCGCTTGTGGGGCTTGTCCTGCCAAGTGTCGGCATCAGCGGGAGCGGGTTTTTTCTTGTTGATATTGGGCCAGATGTCGGCGAGTTCGATGTTCAAGGCGATGAATTCTTTTTGGCTGTCGGGGACTTCGTCTTCGGACTTGATGGCATCGACGGGGCATTCGGGTTCGCAGAGGGCGCAGTCGATGCATTCGTCGGCTTTGATGACGAGCATGTTTGGGCCTTCGTAAAAGCAGTCGACGGGGCAGACTTCGACGCAATCGGTGTATTTGCATTTGATGCAGGATTCGGTGACGACAAAGGGCATGCGGGTTCCTTGTTTTAAAGCTTGATGCTATTTTGCTTGATTTGCAGTGGAATGTAAATATTGTGATGCCTCTTTTTCTCCCTCCTTCCTCGCGGAGGAGGGTTGGGGTGGAGGGGTTTTACAACTTTATACAGACCAGAATAAATTTGCATTATACGTATATTTAGATTGTTATAAGAACTTATCATTTTTAATTCTTTTTGAGATGCCTTATCAATCTAAAAAACATAAACAGTATGCACGGGAGCTGCGTAGTAATATGACGCATACGGAAAAATATCTATGGATGTTCTTGCGTAAAAAACAATTTAAGGGATTTGCTTTTCGGCGTCAATTTAGCATTGGCAGTTATATTGTTGATTTTGTTTGTCTGGAGGCAAGATTAATTATTGAATGTGATGGTGGGCAGCATGCGATTCAAAAAGAATATGATAAAAGGCGGGATGACTATTTGAGGGCGCAGGGTTTCCAAGTATTGCGGTTTTGGGATAATGAGATATTTCAAAATACGTATGGTGTTTTAGAATGTATTTTCAGGTATTTAACCCCTCCACCCTAGCCCTCCTCCGCGTGGGGAGGAGGGGAAATATCTTCTCCCTCCTTCCTTGCGGAGGAGGGTTGGGGTGGAGGGGAAATATCTTCTCCTTCCTCGCGGAGGAGGGTTGGGGTGGAGGGGAAATTCATCGATTGCTTAGCGGGTTTTTTTATCCTATAATTAAACAGTATGAAAATAATTCGATTTCATTTTGTGGTATTTTTTTGCTTGCTGATGGCTGCGGTGCATGGTGCGGTAGTGTGCTGGAATTTTTATCATGAGCAGTGGCCGCTGGGGTGGTTTGATCAGCCGGTGCAGATTGTGGGGCGGGTGAGCGCATTGCCACAGCAGCGGGATCATGCGGAGCGCATCTGGTTGAAGACGACGGTAGGGATGGTGGAGTTGAACTGGTATCAGCCTTATCCGGTGCTGCGGCCGGGGCAGCTGTGGCAAGTGTGGGTGAAGGTGAAACAGCCCGATCGGGTGCAGACTCCGGGGGGCTTTGATTATGCGGCGTATTTGAAAAGGCAGGGGGTGGTGGCCTCGGGTTATGTGCAGAATCGGCCGGATAATCAGTTGCTGGGTTTTTCGCCCTGGCGCACGCCGGCGGAATCGCTGCGGTATTTTGTCTATCAAAAAGTGCTGCAGGCGACGCAGGGCTTGTCGATGCAAGGGATTTTGCTGGCGCTGATTCTGGGGGATAAAAGTCTGCTGAACCCCGTGCAGCTGCAGGTGTTTGAGCGGACGGGGACCAGCTATTTTATGGTGATTTCCGGCTTGCATATTATTTTGTTTGCGATGCTGGGGCGGGTGCTGTTACGCTATCTGTGGAGTTTATCGCATCGCGCGACTTTGTTGATCCCGGCAGAACAGGTGGGGCTGATTGCAGGGCTGATCCTGGGGCTGCTGTATAGTATTTTGGCAGGATTTTTAGTGTCGACGCAGCGGGCCTTGTGGATGATTGGGCTGATGGGATTGGCGCGCCTGTTTTTAAAGCAATATCAGCCTTTGCAGATGTTGATGTGGGCGCTGGCGCTGGTGGTGCTGTGGAATCCTTTCAGTGTTTACAGTGTGGCCTTTTGGCTGTCTTTTCTGGCGGTGTTTTTTCTGATTTATACTTTAAGTGGACGGCCGCATCAGCCGATCTGGTGGCGACGGATTTTAAAGGATTGGCTGTATCCGCAATGGGTGATGTATCTTGCTTTGGTGCCGATTATCATCTATGTGTTTCAGACGTTTTCCTTGATTGGATTTTTTACCAATTTGCTTGCGGTGCCGTTGATGATTCTGGCGGTGATTCCGCTCGCATTGCTGGGGGCGGTGCTGATTTTTATCTGGCCGGCGGCGGGAGCGCTGCTGTTTGATTGGAGCAATCAGGTGATGGATGTACTGTGGCAGATGCTGCATTACTTTGCCTTGCAATCTTGGTGGGGTGTGATGTTGCCGCAGCCCAGTATTATGGCCATGCTCCTGGCACAGATCGGCTTGATTCTGGCCTTTGCGCCGCGTGGTTGGCCGGGGCGTTATTTGGGATGGATCATGCTGCTGCCGCTCTTTTATCCGCTGCCTGCCATAGAGGCGGGGCAGGTGAAAGTGACGGATCTGCAGGTGCAGGAGGGCGCGGTGCGTGTGTATCAGACCCAGCATCATGTTATCATCGCCGAGGATGCGCTGCATCTTAAAGCTGCAAAGGCGAGTATTCAATATACAGTGCTGCCGTTTTTGCAGGCTGCGGGTTTGCAGCAGGTGGATGTGTGGGTGCTGAATTTTAAAGGGAAAGATGCCGCCTTGCAAAGCTTGGAGCATGCCTG
The DNA here is from genome assembly GCA_945860585.1 of Francisella tularensis subsp. holarctica. Taxonomy (GTDB): domain Bacteria; phylum Pseudomonadota; class Gammaproteobacteria; order Francisellales; family CACEW01; genus JAJZUD01. The sequence continues at coordinate 21,857 of CAMARA010000027.1, forward strand.
GCTGCCGCTGCAGATTGATAGCCTGATTACGTCGCAGCCGTATCAGATTTATGACTCGCAGCGCACGAATTGCCTGGTGCCGCAGCAAGTGCAGTTGGATGGGGTGCGGTTTCAGATTGAGGCGCAGGAGGGGCGATGTGTGGTGATGACTCCCTCCACCCTAGCCCTCCTCCGCAAGGGAGGAGGGAAATAGTGAGGTGGTGATAATTTCCTCCATCCTAGCCCTCCTCCGCAAGGGCTACGGCATGCACACATCTCTGAGCGAATTGCGAACTCACTCGTCATCCTGACACTCCTGGCAAAGCCAGGAGGCGTCAGGACCCAGGACCCAATCATCCCAGAAAAAGCAGTTGGCATTCCATCGTGTCATTCCCGCGAACGCGGGAATCCAGTCTAATCATGCTACGGCATGTTTTCCTGGGCTGTTAGATTCATAAAACACCTTTCACCAAAAAGGTGATTGTGTTTTATTAGCCCAATATT
>CAMARA010000028.1 GCA_945860585.1 Francisella tularensis subsp. holarctica
GATGGCGCTTTAATCTTCTGTCGAATCAGAGGGTATCTCTCCTCCTGTCGTAAACATGGCGTCAATATGACCCAGGCCCTAACCCTCTTGTTTCAAGGGAAAATGCCTGACTTTGTTTACGACTCAATCTAATTTGGTGAATCGTTACGATTTTTTGAGAGAGCACTTTCCATTTGCAAATGGGATTCCCTCGAAGAATACGTTTGCACGGGTATTTGGATCGCTGGATCCAGAGTGCTTCAAAGCCTGCTTCATCGATTGCGTCAAAAGCTTACAGACAGCATTAAACGGCGTGATTGCAATTGATGGCAAGACTTTGCGAGGGAGCTTTGATGCGGCAAGCAGCAGCGCTGCAATCCATATGGTCAGCGCGTTTGCGACAGAAGCACGCCTGGTTTTAGCGCAACAAAAAGTAGACGACAAATCCAATGAGATTACAGCCATTCCAAAGTTATTGGATCTGCTAAGTCTCGAGGGCCAAATCGTCATGATTGATGCAATGGGCTGTCAAACTGCTATTGCAGAAAAGATCATTGATAAAGGCGGGGATTATGTTCTTGCACTCAAAGGAAATCAAGGCACTTTATCGCAAGATGTAGAATTGTTCTTGAATGCAGAAGTCGCAAAAAAAGCGTCAAAGGCAATTGAAGATCGTTATGAAGACGTTGACTGCGGCCATGGCCGCAATGAAACACGCACATGCTTTATCAGCGGCCAGGTAGACTGGCTGATTCAGAAGGAAAAATGGAAAAGCCTTAGAAGCATTGCGATGATTGAGGAGCGCCGTGAGGTTGGCGAAAAAGTCAGTCTTGAAAAATGCTTCTTCATCAGCAGTTTGCCTGCCAACGCGCAAAAGCTTGCGTCAGCAGTACGCGCTCATTGGGGTGTGGAGAACTGCTTGCACTGGACATTGGATCTTGTTATTAATGAAGATGCATCCAGAAATGGTGGGCGCGAGTTGCGAGCCATTGTACCAGGTATCACAATAGGGGGTTGTGTAGTATGGTCCCAATCCTGCTTCAAAATAGCTTGGTTTTAAAGGGTCATTGTTAGGGTTTAATATATTGACTGTGCCTATGAAGATTTTAATAAAAAAAAGAGGTTGGCCCGACATGTAAAGAGGTGGGCCCGACATGTGTGAGCCGTCGGTGTATCCTCTCACTGTCCAGTCGATGTACAGGCCGGTTGGGTTGCTGGAATCCCACTCCATTTGAAGATGAACAGGTGCGGGTGTGGTATATGCGCCGTCATGCCACGGAGTATCAGTGCGGTATTCGCCTCCAGCCGTTTCATCGCGCATGGTAAGGTCATGCCTGCCGACTGTTTCTGGAACATAGCCTGGTGGTAATTCACCCCGAACGCGTTTTGTTGCTTTGACTGAAAGTTTTATGTAAGCAGATGGTGTGGCGGGTGTGTGCTTTTGAGGGTCAGAAAATTGAACGCACATTTCGTTATTACTAACTTCAACTGTGGTTTCACGTCCGGGAAAATATGGGGCCCCTTGATAGCCTGTGGCATGACCTTGTCTAGTACGCGAATGAGCCATGGTTCTTTATCCTTTATTTATAATAATTGACTAAAGTGTGTGTGGTTTTAATTTATTTGTCAATATTTTTTCTTTTAAAACGCACCGCAAATACCGGAAACCAAGCCAAACAAGGCGGTAGCGCCTAAAGTCAAGCCGACGAAGAGGGCGTATTTGCCTTTGAGGCGATAGGGGTCGGGGAGGGTTTTTAGGGCTAGGAGATATAAAAAGCCTAAGACGATCGGGAGGAGAATCGCGTTCATGACTTCGACGGCGACGCTGAGGGAGACGAGGTTAATGCCGGAGACGACGAGGAGGCCGCCGAAAATCAGGATTAGTGTGTAGACGATGTAAAACCAGGGCGCGTCTTTGGGGTGGTGTTCGAGCGAGCGTTTGTAGCCGGTGACTTCGCCCAGGCCCCAGGCGGCGGTCAGGGAGACGACGATGGCGGCAACGAGGGAGGCGCCCAGCATGCCCATGGCGAAAAATAATTGGCCGACGGTTTTGCCGAGGAAGGGAATCAAGGCATCACTGATTTGAGCGACAGTATTGAGGGGGGCGCCCGGATTGGTTTTGCCGATCGTGGCGGCGGTAATAATGACCATCGAGGCCATAATCACTTGGGTCAGAATCGCGCCAATTGCCGTATCGACGCGTGCAATTTTTAAATGCGTACGGTTGAGCTTTTTATCAATTACGGCAGATTGTTGATAAAAGACCATCCAGGGCATGATGACCGCACCCACATTAGCGGCAGCGAGATACCAGTATTGACTGCTTTTGAAGGGGATATTCCACATGGTTTGGAGGGCTTCGTGATAATGCGGATGCGCTAAGATGGCGACGGCGACAAAGATAAGCTCGAACAAGCCGATCAGAATGGCGCAGCGTTCAACATGATGATAGCTGCCAGTCCAGGCCATGATGACCATAAATATAATGACGAGGCCGACGCTGAAAGAAGAGGGCATGCCGAAAAGCTGACCCACGCCGGCAATGCCGCTAAACTCCGTGACAATCGCGCCCATACAGGAGAGCAATAAAGTGCCGACTGAGAGCCAGGCCCAGCGCCGTCCAAAGCGGGCTTTGATGAGTTCCCCATGGCCTTTGCCGGTGACGAGGCCCAGGCGTAAAGTCAATTCCTGCGCAATGAAGAGAATCGGGATGAGAATCAGCATCAAGAGGAGCATGCGATAGCCCCAGACGGCGCCACTTTGCGCAGCGGTAATCAGGCTGCCGGCATCGGTATCGGCGAGCATCACCACCAGTCCCGGGCCAATGGCGAACATGAAGAAGCGCAGTAAAAATCCGCGTGAGCGGGATTGCGGAGTCGTGGTCATAGGGCGTTCATCCTGTAAATGAGAATCATTATCATTTGAGCGACCCCTGTCTGTCAACTTAAATTTTTAAATGCTTATTCCATTCGGTTAATTTGTCCGCAGTTTTGGCAAATAAAGCGCTGGTATCGCCTTCGATGGTAATGTCTTCAATCGCATCATTTTGATGAATGGCATTCACAATTTCCATATCTGCTGGGCTTACGACTTCGCCAAAAACAGTATGGGCATTATCTAGATGCGGCGTTGGAATATGGGTAATAAAAAACTGACTGCCATTGGTGCCAGGACCTGCATTCGCCATCGATAAAATACCGGGCTTGTCATGACGTAATTCAGGATGAAACTCATCCGCAAAACGATAGCCAGGGCCGCCGGTTCCCGTCCCTTGAGGGCAACCGCCTTGGATCATAAAAGGTTTAATCACGCGGTGAAATTTCTTGTTTTTATAAAAGCCTTTCTGCGCTAAATTAACAAAATTCGCCACAGTATAAGGCGTTTTGTCCGCATGCAATTTGATGCGTATCGCGCCCTTGGCCGTATGAAAAGTAGCAGTTAAATAAGACATGTCGGTTCTCCTTGATAGATTGAGTCAATAAGTATCGCGTAGTGTACCCCTCGACGGGGGAGGGTTGGGATGGAGGTGAAAGAAATCTCGTACGCCCTCCACCCTAGCCCTCCTCCGCAAGGGAGGAGGGGATTATTGGATGTGTTTAACTTACTTAATTTAGCAGCAGTAGCGCGTAGTGTAGGGGATTTAGGCTTTGGGTGCAAGAGGCGTCTTATGTTAAGATGGCAGGTGAATCAGTGAGGGGGCAAGCATGCAAAAATTTGAAGTGGGGATTGTGGGCGGCGGCATGGTGGGGAGCTTTGCGGCGGCTTGTCTGGCCTCGCGGTTTTCGCTGGCTTTGATTGAGCCGAATGCGCCGCTGCCTTTGACGGACTTGCCGCAATTGCGAGTGAGTGCGCTGACACCGGCATCGCTTGCTTTGCTGGAGGCGGCCCAAATCATGCAGCATCTCGATCCGGCGCGCCTGGGTGAGATTTTGGGGATGGAATTAAGTGATGAGCAGGAGACGCTTTCCTTGCGGGCCAGTGAGATTGCGCAGCTGCGGCTGGGCTATATCGTTGAGAATGAACATCTGAATGTTGCGCTGCAACAGCGTTTGCATAACTTAGACATTATTCCGATGCGGACGCGGGCAGAGCGAGTCGAGCGTGTGGCGACAGGTTGGATTGTTCATCTGCAAGATCAGGCACCTATTTTTGTAAAAACTTTGCTGATTGCGGAGGGTGGCAACAGTGCGTTGCGGCGACAACTGCAGGTGCAGGTTGAGATCATGGATTATCAGCAGACGGCTTGGGTTTTTCATGTTGAAAGCGAAAAGCCTCACGCTGCTTTGGCGTATCAGCGGTTTTTGCCTACAGGAACGCTGGCGTTTTTACCTTTGTTTAAAGCGAATTGGTCTTCCGTGGTGTGGACCTTGCCGCAGACGCAGGTCTTTGATTTTGAGAGTTTGCAGCGTGTCTTTCCTGATTTAGGGGCCTTGCGTTTAATCTCCGCAGTGGGGCAGTTTCCACTCTTTGCGCAAGCGGCGGAATCTTATGTGGGGCAAGGTTTTGCTTTGATCGGCGATGCGGCGCATACGGTGCATCCTTTGGCCGGGCAAGGTGTGAATCTGGGCTTGCATGATGTGGCGGCTTTGGTTGAAGTTTTAAAAACGAAAGCGCCTTTACGTGATTATTCCACGCGGGTTAAACGACATAACCAACTATATAGTCTAGGATTCTCGGTGTTGAATCGTTTGTATCAAGAGGAGTTTAGTCTTATCAAAGCTGCGCGCCAATTTGGCTGGCGGAGTTTGAGTCGTCTGAATTTCGTGAAAAAGCTGCTGATCAAAATGATGGCGTAAAAAAACATATGTTTATTCGGAACAATGTGGGATCAGGATGACGAGTCAGGAAAACGATAGGCGCTTTTCGGATAAGCAGGTATAAAAAAAATCCCGCATGGAGCGGGATTTTTTGCTGTTTAAGCGTTGTCTAATTCCTCTGAACGCTCTGATGATCTGTTGTCATCGAGTTCATTGCGTTCGATCCAATCGTAAAGTGTCTGCGGATGGCAATCAACCAACTTGGCGATGGAGGCCTTGCTGATGGACAGTTCCAGATAACGCATGATTTCTTTTTTGAATTTATCCAATTTGAGCGATCTGTTTTTGCGACCTTTGGGACGACCCAAAACAATGCCATATTCTTGACGTTTTTCGATCGCGTTACGATTGCGTTCTGATACAAAGTCTGCCTCAATGCGGCGGCTTAATTGAATCAAGCTTTGCAAATTGCTTTGAGGTTTGGCATGAAAGGCCAGATTGTATTTGGCGAAATGGAGGTCAACTGATTTGCTGAGCGCTTCTTGAAAGGTGCTCAATACGGCAGAGTGATTATGAGCTAAGCTTAATGCATCATATACCACAACCTGATCACCAGATTTTGCAGTGCGAAGTGCAGCTTCCAGTTGTGCGCTTTCATCTAATACTTTGAATGTGCCTAGATTATTGTTCTTTGCGTAGGCTAGCAGTTCAGCGTGTTTAACGGAATTGCCGGGTTGAAGATAAATGTAGGTACTCATCCTGTGCTCCTGTGTATTATTTTTTAAAGTTCAAGATTGAACTGATGCTCATTCTACGCTATTTACCTGTAATTGCAAGTTCTCATAGATTGTAGTTATTTATTCTGCGCAATAATTACATTTATATTTTAAAATGTATTGTTTTGGCGGATAAAAATGTAACGCCCCTGCAAAGCGCAACTTGTATTGCAGTGTGGTTTTTTACACTGCGCTGCGCAGAAGGAGGGCATTGACCTGTTTTACAAAAGCGGCAGGGTTCTTTAATTGACCGCCTTCTGCCAGCAATGCCTGGCCATACAGAAACTCTGTCCAATCGTGAATCGTTGTTTCATGCGTCTCCTGTAACAACTGTTTGACCAGGGCATGGCTAGGATTGATTTCCAGGATTGGTTTGCTTTCGGGTAGCATTTGTCCTGCCTGGCTCATCAGACGTTGCAGATGAAGAGACAGCCCCTGCTCATCAGCCACCAGGCAGACGGGCGAGTCTTTCAGGCGCTTCGACAGGCGTACGCTCACGACCTGTTCTTTCAAAATTTCAGTCATTTGTTTGAGGAGGGAATCAAACTCTGCAGATTCCGCGACTTCTTCTTTGACCTGCGCTTCGGTTTTCTTGAGGTCAACATCGCCTTTGGTAATGGCTTGGAATTTTTTGCCTTCAAACTCCGTCAAATAAGCCATCATCCATTCATCAATCCGGTCTGAGAGCAGCAGTACTTCAAGACCTTGCTCACGGAACATTTCCAGATGCGGGCTATTTTGTGCCGTGACAAATTGGTCGGCAATGATATAGTAAATGACCTCTTGATCGGCCTTCATGCGGCTGATATAGTCTTTCAAAGAGACGTTCTGCAGGCTTTGATTGGCCTGCGTCGTGGCAAAGCGTAAGAGTTCCGCAATGTCTTTTTGATTTTGGAAATCTTCAGTAAAGCCTTCTTTCATGACGACGCCAAATTCAGACCAGAAATTTTGATATTGTTCAGGCTTATCTTGCGCCATTTTGCTTAAAGTCTGGAGGATTTTTTTGGTGAGGCCATTTTTAATCTTTTCGCTGAGTGCATTGCTTTGCAGAATCTCGCGGGAGATATTCAGTGGCAGGTCGCTGGAGTCAATCACCCCTTTGATAAATCGCAGATAGCCGGGTAGCAAATCCGCATTGTCCATAATAAATACACGTTCAATAAATAGTTTTAAACCGTTTTTACGTTCCTGTTGAAACAAATCCGGTGTCTTCGCGCTGGGAATATACAGGAGCGCAGTATATTGCTGCTTGCCTTCAACCTGATAATGAATCCACTCCAGCGGATCCTGATGATCATGGCTGATATGATGATAAAACTCACGATATTCCGTATCCGAAATCTCTGCCTTTGATTTTGTCCATAACGCCTGCGTGCTATTGATTTGCTCGAGTTCTTCACTGTCTTTTTTTTGCAGTAAAATCGGAAATAAAATATGGTCTGAATATTGATGGATAATGGTTTTTAAGCGGAACTCATTGGCATAATCCTGCGATTCTTTGCGGAGTGAAAGAATGATTTCGGTGCCGCGCTCTGGGCGTTCCACATTTTCAATCGTAAATTGGCCATCGCCATTGGACTGCCATTTTACGCCAGCGCTTCCGGGATCATTGGCTTTGCGGGTGAGGACCGTCACCTGGTCCGCGACCATAAACGCAGAGTAAAAACCAACACCGAATTGGCCGATGAGGCTGAGGTCCTGGTTTTGATCGCCGCTGAGGGATTCGATAAAGCTTTTGGTGCCGGATTTGGCAATCGTGCCGAGATTCTGGATGACTTCATCGTAGTTCATGCCGATGCCATTATCGCAAATGCGCAGGGTGTGGGCTTTTTCATCGAAATAAATTTTAATTTGCAGGATGCTGTCGTTCTCATATAAATTCGCATCGGAGACAGCTAAAAAACGCAGCTTGTCCAAGGCATCCGAAGCATTGGAAATCAATTCGCGCAGAAAAATATCCTGATTACTATATAGTGAATGGATCATCAATTGTAACAGTTGTTTGACTTCAGTTTGAAATCCGAGGGTCTGTGGTTTTGTGCTCATTTTGCGGTGTCCTCCATAGGTTCTTCACTGATATTTTTGCAGTGGGTTTCACGAATAAAAAAGGTAAAAAAGAGAGCAATCAAAAAGGCAATTGGCAGAGCCCACATCGCAAATTCATAATTGGCAGCAGGATAATCAATGCCGGTGATCAGTGTGGTTGCATGACCCTTATACGCCAGCAGATAGCCGAACAAAGGCTGAATCAACGCGCCGCCACCCATGCACATCATCGAGACCACGCAGGTTGATGAACTGCTGATAATGCGGGAATTGCTTTCAATCACCGTAGGATAGCTGATAATCTGCGTGCTGGTAATGATGCCCAGTAATAAAAAGTCGATCAGTAAAAACCAGAAATTATGCCAGCCGGAAATCATCACCAGTAAAATCAAAGCAATCGCTAAAACGCCACCCAATTGCATCGGCAAGCGGCGGCGTGCCATGACGTCGGAGAGGATACCTACCAGTGGCGAGCCAATCATGGTGCCGATATACAGCATGCCAGCAACGGTGGCTGCATTCGTGACGCTCATGCCATGAACCTGTGTCAAATAAGGGATGCCCCACAATGCGCCCAGCATAAAAATAGGCAGATTCATGAGGCCAGTATAGAGTGCGCAACACCAGTTCTGTTTGCGCAATAAAGCCATTTTTAAACAGCGGAGCAGACCCGTATCCATGTGCAGCAATTTGCGTGCGGCGGCTTGTTTTTCAAAGCCTTTTGGAACATCGCGCACAATGATAAAAATCAGGAGCATGCAAGCATAGCCGACCAGCCCTAATACGAGCATTGCCTCGCGCCAGCCAACATGATGAATAAGCAAGGTCAGCGGGGTCTGGACTAAAAATCCACCCAGCATGCCCATGGTAATAATAAAGCCGCTGACTCGTGCGAGATAGCGAGAATCAAACCAGTTCACCGCAATGCGAATACAGCCTAGCAGACAAAAACCGCCGCCAAAGCCCATGAGCAAACGCAAAATGACCAGTGCCGTTAAACTATGTGCCCAGGTGGTGAGCACCACGCCGGAAGAAGAAATCAGCAGCACAAAGCAAATAACCAGGCGTGGCGAGTAGCGATCCATAATCAAACCCGCTGGAATTAAAAAAAGCAGGTCGGTATAAAAATACAAACTGGCCACTAAGCCTAATTGCGTGGAGCTGAGATGAAAGGCGCTGCCAATATAAGGCCCGAAAGAATCATAAATATTGCCGAGCGAGAATTCGTAAAAAAACAAAAAGGAGGTGATAAAGATCACAAAAAAAGCTTTCAGCAAGGGGGCGGGATTCGAGTTTTCCATGTGCAGGTCTCTCCTTGAAAAGCGCTATTTTAAAGTCTTCTATTGTGAAAAGCAAGGTCGTGATCCTGTGCAACAGGGTGATGGCGCTCTACTAAGGTGGAGGGGACGTGCATAGCTTCAGGGTTAAAAAAGATGACGTCCCATCGGCATGTCTGCAGCGCGTGCTTTTTGGCTGAAAAAAGTATGTTGTGATGTGCTGGTGAGCGTGGCGTAGTTTTGTCGTAGTTCTTGCAAAAATTGAGGTAGAGTTGATTCTCTAAGCATTTTTTTCATCGTTGTGGTGCTGTGTGTTTCATCAGATTTGAAAATGCTGTTTCTTTGTTCTTGGCATTTTGCCACGTAATGTTCAAAAGCCTTTTCGGATGACATACTTTTATTCATCAATTTTGTGCAGATTTCTAGCATGTCTTTTTGTTTGATTAAATGTTTTGGCTTGTTCACCTCCTGCTGCTTGAAAATGTTTCAGCAAAAACATGCCCAGTTCAATACGCTGTTTAAATGCATTGGCATTTTCATCGCCTTGCGGGATTGGGGTGGTGCCCATGTTTTTTTCAATTAAGGCCCGGGCAGTAGAAAAATAATTGTACAAAAATAAGAACTCTGCTTTATTCTTTGCTTTGTTAAAATCAGAGCTGGTGATGCCCGGTGTGTCCACAATCAGGACGGAGTCTGGCCGCTCTTCCAATAGTTTGCGTATGCCTGCTTCTCGAACTTCAACCATTGATTTATCCCCTTGTATCGCTTTTTGGGGGAAAGCATGGTGTGCAGCATAGTTTCTGATGGCGCGGTTTGCGAAGCTATATTTGAGATGAGTGTTAGCATAGGCTTTTGCGTTTGCATATGAAATATCTATTTCTTTTTTCTTCCATGCATCGAGTAAATCTGCAGAATTAGGGTCCCTAAATACTAACATCAGCTGCTGTGTTGCTGGACGAGAGGGGGCCCACAAGGTATTTTCTAATGTTCCACCATCTTGATACTGCTCCCCCTCAATAGCGTGCGGCTTTAAAACTAGCGGTAAAGAGGCGGAGGCGCGACAGGCATCAACCAGGTTGATGTTTGGGGTCTTGGTTTCGTCAAAAATTTTACTTTTTAGTTTGCCTTTGGTGTTGCGAAAAACTGCATTGGTTGAAAAATGTTTAAAACGGCTGGGGTCGTTGCGGTGTAAAAAATTTAAATCTGCAAATGTAAAATTAAGAGCTGCTTCATTGCCTGTTTGTTGATACTCTGTAAGGCGAGTAAGGATTGCTTTAATTTTTTTAATATTACTAGTGATGTTGGGGCTCTCTTGGTCGATTTCACTGTAAGCGACAAGCGTGTCATGTAGTTGTATTGTGATGTACATGTTGAGCATGTTAATAATGGGCTGCCCACTATTGCCAAGCATTTTGGGGTCATCATCAAGTAATTTTTTAAAGTCTTCCTCTCGCACCAGCTGAGCCAGATCTTCAGGGCTGGTGCCGACTGCTAATAATAAACCGATCAATGCGCCTACTGATGTGCCATTGATGCGTTGAATGTTGGGTAGCATGTTAAAATCAGCGAGTGCTAATAAGGTGCCGACATGGCCTGCGCCTTTGGGGCCTCCTCCGCTTAAAGAAATATCTGTGATGCCTGCTTGCATTTTTATTCTTGTATGATTGATCTTTGTGATCATTATATATCAAAAAGTACCGAATTGCAATGTGATAAAAAATAAATTTAGCTGTTTTTTTCAAAATCAATTATTTTTAGTATAAGCTGACCGTTCAATACAAGAGTGTAAAAGAATAGCAGCAGAATGGGTAGGTTGATCGCTAGGCTCAGCATCAGTAAGCTCATCCGCAGTTCAAAGCTGAGGGTGTAAAAAGTGGTTTTAGACTGGCTGGCAAAATAAGGGATGAGCAGAAAACCAAAGAGGGTTAAAAGACCGAAAAGCAGAATGAAAGGCTCCTCGGCGCTGTGTAAAATCAAGCCGATTAATATAATCGCTTCGCAAACAAGTAATTGTAGTGCTTGGATGGGTGTGCTTTTCAAGGCATGGAGTGTGCGTAAAAAGGAGGTATATATCAAAAGAGGGGCAATGCAGAGCAGGCCGAAAAAATAGTTGCTGGCTGTTAAGATCATCGCCAGGACGATGCTGCAGAGAAAAGTAAAGAAATAGATTTTTTTGCCGGGTGCAGCGAGGGTGCCCAGCATTCTGGTAAAGTAGCGGGTGAGATGGCCGTAGAGATATTCGGCATAGATTTCTTTGTTCAGCATCTTATTTTTCCTCAAATAAACTGTCGATGAATGATGGGGCGTCAAAGCGTTCGAGATCCTCGATCGCCTCGCCAGTTCCAATAAAATAAATGGGTAATTTAAACTCCTGGGCCAGTGCAAAAACAATGCCGGCTTTGGCGGTGCCATCGAGTTTGGTGATGATCAGGCCAGTGAGTTGGAGGGCGGCATGAAACTCGCGGACTTGTTGAATTGCATTTTGACCGATGCTGGCATCCAGAACTAAAATCACTTCATGGGGGGCGCTGGCATCGATTTTTTTGATGACGCGTGTGACTTTGCGTAATTCATCCATGAGATGACCCTGGTTTTGTAAGCGGCCGGCGGTATCTGCAAGCACAACCTGTGTCTGTTTCGCTTGCGCGGATTGAATGGCATCAAAAATAACCGAGGCACTGTCACTGCCGGTAGGCTGTGCAATCATGCTGATGTGATTGCGTTCGGCCCAGACTTGCAATTGTGCAACTGCTGCCGCACGAAAGGTATCGCCCGCAGCCAGGATCACGCTTTGATGATGCTGTTTTAAAAAATAAGCCAGCTTGCCAATGGAAGTCGTTTTGCCTGCCCCATTTACACCGACAAACAAGATCACGCGCGGCTGATGCGGGCTTTCTAGGCTAAAAGGTTTTTGACTGGCTTCTAGAATTGCGCTTAATTCGGCTTTGAGTGCAGTGCGCACGTCGCAAGCATCACGGTCAACGCGGGTTTTGACTTGAGCTAGGACCCATTCTGTTGTAGGGAGGCCAAAATCAGCGCGCAGCAGCAGGTTGGATAAGGCCTCCAGGGTCTCTTCATCGATAACGGTTTTGAGCCCTAAAAATTGCAAACCCTGACTGAAGGCAGAGCGGGTCTTGCTGAGCGCGGTTTTAATGCGTTTGAAAAAAGCCATATTGAATTGACGCGGGTCGTGAAAAAGGGTATTTTAAGCTGAAAGGAGAGGTTTCGCAATCATGAACGATTTAGATTTAAACAAAAACGACTTGCTGGAGGCTGCCAAAGCCTTGCAAGCCGCGGTTAAAGAGGTGTCGCAGTATAATGCGCAGCAATTGGATCTTTCAGAAGCGCAGCGGGCGGCATTGCGCCAGTTTATGCGGGATAAGGAAGAGCTGATCCAGGATATGAAATATCAGTTCGAGCAGGATGTCGCTAGATTGCGGCAGGATTTTTGTAAACAATCCGCCCCTCCCGCAGCGTCATGTGCACCTGCAGATGCGCGTCCAGCACCGTTAGATTCGCCTGCTTCCCCGGACTGATCGTGCCGATTTGATGGTCCAATTTGAGAATTTTTGCAGGAATGCTGGTCACGCAGGGAATGAGTTTTTCCAATGCAATGCCGCTGTAGTTGTGCGCATTTTTTAAAGCTTGATTGAGGCAAAGTGTGCTGCCGGCGAGGGCCCCATTTTTTTTGAGGCGGGCGGCTTGATCTTGGAGAATGACGGCTTGACCACCAAAAGTGTATTCCCCGTTTTTGAGACATTTGGCATGCATGGCATCGGTCACAAAGACCAAGTGGGCTAATTTTTTAGTGTGAAAGACAAAGCGAATCATTTCCGGCGCAATGTGCAGGCCATCGATAATGAGTTCCGCAATCACGCGTTCATCCATGAGCAGGGCTGCAGCCGCGCCGGGTGTGCGATGATGGAGGCCGCTCATGGCATTGAATAGATGCGTGGCGTGGGTGGCGCCGGCATCAATGGCTGCAAGGGTTTCCTGAAACGTGGCGGCGGTATGTCCGATGGCGGCGACAATGCCTAATTTTTTTGCCTGCTGAATGAGCGCCAGTGCGTGCGGGAGTTCGGGAGCGAGGGTCAACAATTTAATCGAACCAGCAGCGCGTTCTTGCCAGGCCTCCAGCAGCGCGGGGTCGGGCGTGCGGAGATACGCCTCGCATTGCGCACCCATAAAAGTTTTGCTTAAAAAAGGGCCCTCTAAATGCAGGCCCAAAATCTCCGCACCGTCCTGGTCCAGGTGATGGCGTTGGCAATCGAGGCTGTTGTCGATCGCAGCTTCAATGCGGGCGGTGGATTCGGTCATGGTTGTGGCTAAAAAACCGGTGACGCCTTCTGCGGCTAAAGTCTGACTGATGCTGGATAGAGCCGTGCGCGTTGCGTCCATCACATCATGCCCTTTGGCGCCGTGGATATGCAGATCAATCATGCCGGGGATGAGGATCTGTTCTGCCGTAAAACGGAGGGTATCCTGGGGATGGGGTGCAGCTGACTCCATGCGGGTGATCACGCCATTTTGAATCGTGAGCGTTTGATGGTGGAGGGTCTCGCCTGCGCTCATCAGGCGGGCGGCATGAATCTGCATTTAAATGCGAATTCCCATATGTTGTTTGAGCAGCATAATCGCGCCGATGGTGGCATCAAACTGGCGCGGCACCAGGGTTGAGCGCATGCGGTGGGACAGATGCGGTTCAATAAAAGGGGCAATGCCTCCCAGCAGACAGCAGGGCAGAACACGGGTGGCCTTGGCTTTGAGGGCATCCCAGAGGCGATCGATCTCATGCGCGGCAATCTTGATCTGACAGACGGCAAAGGGGTCGTTATCATTCAGGCCCTCGATCAGAAGCGGGGCGAGCTCTGCAAAATCACCGGGTTTGGCTTGATTGGCAAAGGTGGAAAATTGAAAAATATCTTGCTGAAAGCGTTCAAACACTTTGCGTAATAAAGGCGTCCAGGGTTGGCGTCCATCAAAGGCTTGAAAGGTTGCTCGCGCCAATTCCATGCCTAGCCAGGCGCCACCCCCTTCATCAGAATGCGGGAAGCCATAACCGCCGACGCGACTTTCGGCTCCGTTTTCAATTTGAAATCCCATGACGCCGGTCCCCGCGAGAATAATCGCGCCATCTGCCCCGGCATGGGCGCCGATGCAGGCGGCGGAGGCATCGCTATCCAGAATTAAAGTATGATAAGGATGGGGAACATTCAGGAAACTTGCCCGTGATGCGGGTACTTCCGTGCTGCCCGCCATGCCAAGGCCTACATGGGTTTGATAGCGTTCAATATCCGGAAGATTTGTATTGGACAAAGCATTATTAATCGCGGTGCGTACGGATTGCCAGCTGCCCATCACCGAGGTTTTGATATTGCCGGGGCCGCCTTCTCCTTTGCCGAGGATATTTCCCATTTCATCCTGCACGGTTGCGCGTGTTTTGCTGCCACCACCATCTACCCCAATAAATAAGTCCTGCATTTTTATGTCCCTTAGTTCGATGTAATTACCCTATAATTTACCTGGAATTTTTTTTCTTGTCACCCCCTTGTTTTTATTATGATCGTGTCGTACAATTAGAGAGCAGTGAAAAAACGATCAAAAATTTGCTGCTTATTATCAACTAAAAAAGGAGAAGTTTATTATGCCAGCTACAATGCATTACGCAAAGCCCAGCAGCAAAGTTAAAAAACCCGCACTCAAAGATGTCGTTGCTGCAGCAATGACCGAGTATTTCGATACGCTCAAAGGTGAAAAACCAGAGCATGTCTATAACTTGGTTTTAACTGAAGTCGAATACCCACTCTTGCAAGCAACCATGAAGTTTACCAATGGCAATCAAAGCCAGGCAGCACATCTGCTCGGAATCAACCGTGGTACCTTCCGCAAAAAATTGGCTTTTTACGGCATGCTGTAAAAGTTTATTTTTAAAAAAATTAAAAAAAACCCCTCGCCTTCTGAGGGGTTTTTTTTTATAATCACCTTTTGAATTTGAAATCAAAAGGTCTGAAATGAATCAAAATGAGCCACCGGTCTCTGCGTTAGACTGGGTGTTAGAGGGTGCGTCCCCAGCGAGTCGTAGGGCTTGTAGGGTACTGGGTGTTAGCACTGTGATGGCATTGACAGCCTTGGTGGTATTGATGGGCACCTATTTCAAAGACGATGCCCCCCCGTCTCGGTCACCACCGACCTCTTCTGCTTCATCTACTCCTCTCCAGGATGCGTTGTGGGTGATTATTGTGATTGGTGTTGTGGTCAACATGGGCACAGCATTCACGGGGTTTTATTTCTTGGATCGAGATAGTGAGGCGGAGGGTCATTCCGCTTTTCCATTTTACACTACTGAGTCTGACACTGAGTCGGTATCAACAGGTGTTTCTATCGAACGCTGATAAAATTTCCTGCGCGGGCAGGCGTTCTGGATTCAGTAATTTTTCTCTTTGTATTGCCACGCTCTGTTGATGCGGGGGGCTTTCGAGGGCATCGGCTAAGGCTTGCAGCTCTGTGAGCAGCGGGAGATAAGAGGGGGCGTGGCGAGGATTCAAACCAAATTTGGCGATGGTCAGGGCTTGCGCTTTGCTTTGTTGCAGATCTAGATCCTGTGGTTCGGGTCTGAGGGCCAGGTGCAGCATGAAGAGATCGGTAAAATGCAGGGTGGCGGCATCAATACCCAATGGCAGCAAGGGATTTAAATCAAAAATGCGGATTTCTAGATAACACACGCCCTGGGCTTGAAGCTGTGCGGTGACGGAGGGATCCGTCAGCCCAGGATAAGGTTTGGGACGGATAGGCGCGTAATACTCATTTTCAATTTGGAGATAATTGTGGTTGAGTTGTCCGTCCTCTGGAATATCGGCATAGGGCGCATAGGGAGTATGCGTGGCGCGATGCAGTGAGGTGATGTAGGACCCCAGCGTATCATATTGTACCTGCAAATGAGGAACCGGGGGATTATGATAGCCGAGCTCACTCAGACGGAGGGAGGTGGCCTCAGGGCCATAATAAAGATGCTGATCCTGCGTGTGCAAAAAACGACAGTCTATCTGCGGTTTCAGCGAGGGCGCGAAGCAGGTGGGGGAAGCCCCAAATAGCAAAATTAAGAGCGGATAGTGCCGTAAAAACTGGCGCATCATTTTGAAATACACTTGATTTTTAAGGGCTTGATCATCCAGTGTTGAAGGATGAAGCCGGCGATAGGCTTGCCAAAAGGAATCTTCAAATGAAATATTGTAATGCAGGCCGCAGATAATCTGCATCATGCGCCCATAGCGATGGCACAGCCCTTTGCGGTATAAAAACTTTTGTTGGGCTGCCGGGGTCTCACCAAAACGCGCCAGCTTGATCTCATCGACATCTAGAAAAGGCGGCATGCTTTGTGGCCACAGGGTTTCAGGGGCAATTTTTTGTTGCGCCTGATGGGTCAATTGCTGCAGATGCGTGAGTAGGGTGGAGATGTCTGCATGCGGCGGCGTGACGATTTCTAATTGGCTTTCAGCAAAATCAAGCGTAAAGGTTTCATCACTGGGGGAGACCCCTAAGGCTTCGGCATGCGTTCGTTGCGATAGATGCTGCTGTGGGTTCAGGCGTAAATTTTCGCGTTCGATTCCATGCCGCATCGCGAGCCAGTCCTGGGCTGAACCGGCCTCTCTGATTTTATGCAGCATAATGCGCTACAAGATACTGAAAGACCGCGCGTACGCCCATCGCTTCTCCGCCTTCCGGACGTCCCGGTTGGGCGCTGGCATTCCAGGCATTGATATCAAAATGCACCCAGGGAATACCGGCGCCGACAAAATATTCTAAAAATAAAGCTGCCGTAATCGCGCCGCCATAACTGTGATTCGCTTGATTGCTCAGATCTGCAAATTTGCCGCGGATCATTTTTTTGTAGCCGGCATACAGGGGCATCCGCCAGAGGGGATCGCCCGTTTTTTCGCTGGCACTGAGCAAACCTGCAGCCAAAAGATCATTGTTGCAGAACAAAGCGCCAATGGTATGCCCCATCGCGATGCGCGCAGCCCCAGTCAGCGTTGCAAAATCAATGATCAGTTCAGGTTTGTTTTCGCTGGCTTTGGTGAGGGCATCCGCTAGAATTAGACGGCCTTCTGCATCGGTATTGCCAATTTCAACGCTCAAGCCTTTGCGGGAGATAAAAATATCACCGGGTCGAAACGCATGACCATTGATGGCATTTTCAACGATGGGGACGAGAACCTGTAATTGGACGGGAAGTTTAAATTCCATAATCAAGCGAGCAAGACCCAATGCGTGCGCTGCGCCGCCCATGTCTTTTTTCATGGTCGACATGCCTTCTGCCCCTTTGATATTGAGGCCTCCAGAATCAAAGCAAACCCCTTTGCCGACGATGCTGATTTTAGGGTGTTTCTTCTGGCCCCAGTTCAGCTCGACGAGGCGCGGTGCCTCATCGCTGGCGCGTCCCACGGTATGAATGAGGGGGAAGCCTTCTTCCAACAAAGCATTGCCGACAATGATCTTGCAGTCGGCATGGTAGACTTTCGCCAGTTCCTGTGCTTCCAATGCCAATTGAGTCGGGCCCAGGCTTTCGGCAGGCAGATTGATCAAATCGCGCACCCAGAATAGCGCATCGACCTGCGGCGTTAATTGCTGTGAGAGTGCAGGAGCAATCTGCAATTGCACTGCTTTTTTCTTACGTTCTGCCACAAAATGCTGGAAGCGATAGGTGCCTAATGCAAAGCCCAGGCAAGCGGCTTGCATATCCAATAAGGCATACGGATCATCGAGGCGATACAGGCCATCGTTCAAGCGTTCGTTCAGATCCGCCAGGCAATACAGCGCATCGCTGGGATCAATCCCGATCAGCAGCGCGTGCATCTGATGTTGAGCATCCGGAAGCGCCAAAATCTGTCCCGCTTCCGCCTTAAATGCATTGGCCTGCATCCAGGCTTGAAGTGCAGGATTTTGGCTGGCATACCAGGCCTCAAAATGCGCCTGATCCAGGACGGTCAGGCAAATCGCCGGCTTCTGCAAATCAGAGTCAAAAGGGAAGAGGTGTGCAACAGGCATCAGCATGGGGGATCCTTTTGTGATTGGGGTTTTTAAATATATTTTAGATAAAGGTGCTTGTAAAATCAAGTAATGTACAACAGCTCTTGCATTTTTATGGGAATTCATGCAAGATAGACAAAATTTTTATTAAGAATGAAAAAGGATATATGGCTAAAGAAGATCAAATCGAAATGGAAGGAGTGGTCATTGAGACGCTTCCCAATACCATGTTTCGTGTACAATTAGATAATGGTCATATCGTTACCGCACATATTTCCGGTAAAATGCGTAAAAATTATATTCGCATTTTGACAGGTGATCGTGTGACGGTTGAGATGACGCCCTATGATCTCGCCAAAGCGCGGATTAAGTTTAGAACGAAGTAATCTCCAATCCCCTCCTCCCTTGCGGAGGAGGGCTGAAAGCCTTAATTTAGCACAGTATTAATGTCAAGATTCTTTCTGGCTATAGCGAAAAGTTAATTTCTGCGTGTCTGCATCCAGATCAATATGCGCTACACCACCGTTGTGGAGTGCGCCGAAGAGGATTTCTTCTGCCAAGGGTTTTTTGAGATGCTCTTGAACTGCGCGGGCCATGGGGCGTGCACCCATTTTGGGATCATAGCCTTTGGCGCCGAGCCAGGTTTTGGCGGCGTCGGAAATTTCTAAAATCACGGCTTTTTCGTTGAGCTGCCCTTGCAGTTGGGAGATAAATTTATCTACCACTTTATCGATGGTATTGACGCCCAGGGCTTTGAATTGAATGACGGCATCTAGGCGATTTCTGAACTCCGGCGTAAACATGCGCTTGATGGCGTCCAGACCTTCGGGAGCTTGATCCTGCTCGATAAAACCAATGCTGTTGCGGCTGGATTCAAAGGCGCCGGCGTTGGTGGTCATGATTAAAATCGTATTGCGGAAATCTGCTTTGCGGCCATTATTATCGGTCAGAAAGCCATTGTCCATGACTTGCAGCAGAATATTAAATAAGTCTTGATGCGCCTTTTCGATTTCATCGAGTAAGACGACGGAATACGGGTGTTTCATGATTGCTTCTGTGAGCAGGCCGCCTTGTTCGTAACCTACATAACCAGGAGGCGCGCCAATCAAACGGGCCACACTGTGGGGCTCCATATATTCGGACATATCAAAGCGCAGCAGTTCGATACTGAGGAGGCTTGCGAGTTGCTGCGAGACTTCGGTTTTGCCGACACCTGTTGGCCCGGCAAATAAAAACGAACCCCAGGGTTTTTCAGGATCCCGCAGACCCGCCCGCGCCAATTTAATCGTGCTGATGAGGGTGGTAATCGCTTCATCCTGACCAAAGACCCGCATTTGCAGGTTTTTTTCCAGATCCCGAATGATCTCTTTGTCTGAGAGTGAAATATTTTTAGCAGGAATGCGGGCTACGCGGGAAATGATGTTTTCGATTTCCATGACGCCGATTTCGCTGGGTTGTTGATTTTTGGGCATGAGTTTGATGAGGGAGCCGACTTCATCGATGATATCAATGGCTTTGTCCGGTAAAAAGCGATCCGTCAGATAGCGGGCAGACAATTCTGCGGCTGCGCGCAGGGCGCCCAGGGAATATTTGACTTGATGATGTTTTTCAAAGACGGGTTTCAAGCCTTTTAAAATTTCGATGGTTTCATCAACCGTCGGTTCGCGCACATCGATTTTTTGGAAGCGTCGGGCCATGGCGCCTTCTTTTTCAAAAATCTTCCGGTACTCATTGTAAGTTGTGGCACCGACACATTTAATTTCACCGCGAGAGAGCATGGGCTTCATCATATCGCCAGCGCCGACACTGTTGCTGGCTGAGCCTGCACTGATCAGCATATGAATTTCATCGATGAAAACAATAATATCTTTGCGTGTTTGTATTTCTTTGAGAATGCCTTTTAAGCGTTGTTCAAAATCACCGCGATAACGGGTGCCTGCAACCAAGCCGGTTAAGTCGAGGGAATACACGATCATGCCCTGGAGCGTGCTGGGAACTTTTTTGTCGATAATGCGTTTGGCGAGCCCTTCCACAATCGCGGTTTTGCCGACGCCGGGTTCGCCGACCAGAAGCGGATTGTTTTTGTTGCGGCGTGAGAGAATCTGGATCATGCGATCAATTTCTTCTTCGCGACCGATAAACACATCGCCGCGGCTCGCTACTTTTTCATTGAGATTTTCAGCATAGGTTTCCAGCGGGCTTTTTTTGCGGCGGTTGGGTTCGGTTTGATTAAAGAGGGCCTCTGTTCCGAGATTGGGTGTGGACGAGTCTGCTTCATTATCGGTGTTGGGCTCATCGTCCTCGATAAATTCGGGCTCGTCGTCCTCTATTTCCTCTTTGGGTTTGATGATCCCGTGTGCGGTATAATTAACCACATCCAGGCGGGAAATTTTTTGCTGCTTGAAAAAAAACACAGCCTGGCTTTCCTGCTCACTGAAAATTGAGATCAGTAGATTTTCGCCTTTGACAAACATTTTGCCAATCGATTGCACCTGAAAGACCGCACGCTGTAACACGCGTTGCAGGGCCATAGTCGGCTGGGTATCTTTGCCGGAACTTTTGGCGACCTTGGGCGAGCTTTTTAAAAAATCCGTAATTTCACGGCGCATATTATTAAAATTGGCATTGCAGGCCTCGAGTGCATCATGCGCGGAGGGATTATCCAGGAGGGAATAGAGTAAATGTTCAACGGTCAGATATTCGTGATGGTATTTACGTGCATATTCAAACGCCTTATTGAGGCTGTTTTCACAATCTTGATCAAGCATAGTTTTATATCGCCAATTCAAAAATACAGTGGAGGGGATGCTCTTCCTTACGGGCAAGAGCGAGGACTTGCGAGACTTTCATTTCCGCAATTTCACGAGGATAAACACCGCAGATCGCCTGGCCGAGATGATGAATTTCCAGCATGATCTGATTGGCCTGTACTTCATCCATATTGAAAATATTCATGAGTAGACTGGTGACAAAATCCATGGGTGTAAAATCATCATTCAACATCACTACCTGGTACAGTCGCGGCTGCGTCGGTTTTTTCTGATGGATGAGCTTAGTTTGGGTTTTTGTAAGCGGCGCGGTGTTCATAAGACGGGTCCGGTTTATACATAATCTTTGGGGGGCGTGGTGGGCGCGGCGGCTAAAGTCTGATCGCCGTAGGGCGCCGGTTGCAGGGCTGATTGCTTATTGCTCGCCAGGTTTAATTTGACGGCGCCATCCAGAATATGATCATGAAAACGATCACAAATTCCCTGGAGTTGATTCATCATCGTGGCGCTTTCATTGAGATAATGCGTCACCTCGGCATGATACATTTTCAGTTTGAGATTCGCTTCTTTTAACTGCATTTCGTGCTGCCTTTCCGCAGGGGACAGGCGAAAGAAAAAGTGATATACTGCAGCTCCAATCAACAGGCCCAGAACCAGGCCTAGTAATGCCATCATAAGGATCTCACGCTTATTTAAGTGACCTTCATTATAAGGATACCCCTCGCAAAAATGCAAGCAAAACCCAGCGCCCTTTATTTTAAGCAAATCAAAGCACAGGCCCTCAGCCCGGATTTGGGGCAGGAGCAAATTATGCAAGTATTTGATCAGCTGGCTGAATCTCTGACAAAACCCTCTCTGCTGCCCTCCTGGTTGGGGGCGAAAACCCTGCCGAAAGGCGTGTATTTATATGGTCCGGTGGGGCGGGGTAAAACTTTTTTGATGGATTTATTTTATGAGGCCGTGGGCTGTGCGAAGAAGCGTCAGCATTTTTATGCATTTATGAACTTTATTCATGCTGAATTGCGGCTCTGCCAAGGGGAGCGGGATCCGCTGCGTAAAGTAGCCCAGGCTCTGGCAAAAGAAACTAAGCTATTCTGCCTGGATGAGTTTTTTGTAGAGGATATTGCGGATGCGATGATTCTGTCCGCACTCCTGCACTATTTGTTTGAGGCGGGGGTGGTCTTGGTGACGACGAGTAATATCGCTCCGGAAGCCTTGTATAGTGAGGGGCTGCAACGTGAGCGCTTTTTGCCGGCGATTGATTTGGTTAAAAAAAATATGCATGTGCTGGAATTATCCGGTACGGAAGATTATCGTTATCATGTTGCCGGGGGCGCTCCCAGTGTCATCCTCGCGCACGCGGGGATCCAGTCAAATGCGCTTCTTCGCCT
>CAMARA010000029.1 GCA_945860585.1 Francisella tularensis subsp. holarctica
CTCGCGTCATACGGCTCCTCTATCCTGCTGATTTTATCATGTACCAGTGACTAAACAGTCGCGGCTTTTCCCGCTTCAGCTTTCTCAGCTCTCTCCATGCCTGAGCCCACGTCCACCCCTTCCTGTGTTTTCGTTTTATAAACGATGTCAGGTAGGTGTCTATCATGTGCATCAGTCGGTAAAGTTCGCTTCTTCGATAGTGGCCATAGTAGTTGATCCACCCTCGAATGGCTCTGTCAGCTTCCTTCGCAATGTCCTCAACGGACCGCGGCAGCCGCCTCTTCCAGTTCCAGCTTCTAATCTTCACTCGTATCAGCTTCAGTGCTCCGCTTCCAATTCCCGGACTGTATACCAGTCGCCCATCCTTGCCCATTCTCGGCTTGAAGTCATATCCCAGGAATGTAAATTTCCTCGATAGACCATGGCCTCGATGATCAAAGTCATTGGACGTTCCTGTGTACACTATTCGCGTCTTCTCAGGGTGTAGCTCAAGGTCATATTCCTTAAGCCTTGCACCAATTCGATTCCCCATAAAGTACGCTTGTTTCTCGCTCACACAATGCACCACAATATCATCCGCGTAGCGACAGAACTTCACCGCCGGAAACGCCTTTGCCATCCAGCTGTCGAACGCCTCATGCAGATAGAGATTCGCAAGGACTGGACTGACTACACCGCCCTGCGGTGTGCCGGTCGTCCTCTCGACCTCCTCCCTATTCTCCATTCGCCCTGGCGCTTTCAGGAATTTCCGTACATACAGGCGTATTGACTTGTCGTCAGTGTAGCTGTCTACTATTTCCATCAGCTTATCGTGATTCAACGTGTCAAAGAACGCCTTGATATCGATCTCCAGCAGCCATTCATGTCTGAAGCAACGCTCCCTTACAACAGCGAGTGCGTCTATCGCACTTCTATTGGGTCGGTACGCGTATGAATCATCATGAAACAGCGGCTCTACAATCGCCTCTAGACGTCTCTTGATCACATGCTGTGCGATGCGATCCGTCACTGTGGGTATCCCGAGTTGTCTGAACCCTCCCTTTGCTTTGGGAATGTTCACCAGAAGCACAGGCTGCGCCATATAGCTGCCCGATGACATTCGATTCCAGATCTTATACAGCTGATTATCTAAATCCGCTTCAACATCCTTGATCGACTTGCCATCATGACCACAGCCGCCACCTGCTTGACGCACCGCCTTCCACGATGCATCCACTTCCTCTCGAGTTACATCATATAATCTCGACATGTTCGATTTCTCTCCTCCCTTGCAGTTGCTTAAACTAAACATATCCGGAGTAGTTCCGCCCTTCGCTCCCCGCCCATTACAGGCGCTTCATCGCTACTACGGCTTCATCCGCCCCCACCCCTCCGGAAGGAAGGTGGGTTCCCAAGTTCCATGTACTGCCCTGCTCTAGGTTCATGCCGCCTTTATGTCGTCTGCCATCAAGCCAGTTCAAACACGTCTTCCGCTTGATTCCGTCGCATCAGTACTGGAGAGCCAATGCTTTCGACAGATTTTTATTAAGTTTCGACACCTCTTCGGTCCGGATCGCTTTCGCTCATCTCCCTAAAACTCACATGACGACCTATGCCGCCTTTTCCCTCTACCGCTCAACACCAATCCCCTTAGGAATCAGCACCGGAGGGCTGTTTGAGGCCTGCTCGTGTCAGCCGACCTCGGTGGGCCTACCACCATGCAATACACAACACCCATTCCCTCTCGGGTTTGGTTCTTGTGGCACACTCCAGTCAAAACGCGCTTTAGCGCTCAATATTGGGCTAATAAAACACAATCACCTTTTTGGTGAAAGGTGTTTTATGAATCTAACAGCCCAGGAAAACATGCCGTAGCATGATTAGACTGGATTCCCGCGTTCGCGGGAATGACACGATGGAATGCCAACTGCTTTTTCTGGGCTGAAGCATTGCAAAATAATATACACGTAATAATATCCATGGAATTCAACGCTAAAATCTTTGCTAATGCTGGCTGCAGGTTATATAAAACAACTGGAAGAAAAAAACGGACTGCTAAAAAAGCAACTGGCAATGATGGCTTCTCAGATTAAAGAGCTTCAAGCTCAGCTGGCGAAGAATAGCCAAAACAGCAGCAAGCCACCTTCAACCGACGGGCTTAACAAGCCAAATTCGTGGGTTTGTTTCAACTGCGAACAAGCAAGGCTTGAATATCTTTGATGGGCTCAGAGATGCCTGCAATGGCAAGCCCTTTAATCCCGTCAGCGCTTAAACAATAAAATCACCCAACTAAATGGCTGGCCCAGCTCGGGCTATGCTGCTGCACTTATTTTTAGATAGGGGGTCTGAGTAGTTACGAATGGCGGCGGTACAGCCAGCGGAGTGCAAAGGGCGGCAGGAAGGTCGTGAGGGTTACCACTAAGATCAGGGCGGCATATTCAATGGAGTTGAGGGCGGCGCTGACGAGGCCTAATTTGGCAAAAATCAGGCCGACTTCACCGCGTGGAATCATGCTGGTACCGATGATGGCTTGTAGTTTGCACGGCTCTTTAATCACAAAGCCGGAGAGTAATTTTCCGATGATGGCGACGCTTAAAATGCTGAGGGTGAGCAGCCAGATAAAAGGGGAGTGCCAGGGGACTTCGTGCAGATTTAAAGACGCGCCGACCATGACGAAAAAAATGGGGGTGAATAAATGAATTACCGGTTTGCTTTGATGTTCGATGCGTTCGCTGAGGGCAGGGTTCGGTCTGAGCAGATGTGTGAAGCGTTTGCTGCAGCGGATGCAGGGGCCGAATTGGCGAGAGGCGGCAAGCCCAGCCGCGAAGCCACCCAGAATTAAGGGTGCACCAATCAGGCTGGCTAAAGCGCTGCAGAATAGAATCAGGCTAAAGCTTAGGGTTAATAATAAGCCGGGTGCTTCTTTTTTTAAATCAAAATAATCAAGAAGATTAAACAAGACTTTGGCCAGCAGTGGGGTCAGGATCAAGAACAGTAAAATATACGCACCGGTTTGGGCGGTGGCCCCCAGGCTCACGGTTTTGGTGACGGCAAAATCATAGAGCAGAGCCAACAGTAGCACGCCTAAAATATCATCCAGGACCGCAGCGCCAATGACAATCTGCGCTTCGTGATTGTGCCGCTGTTTCAAATCGCTGAGCACGCGCACAGTAATGCCGATGCTGGTGGCGGTTAAGGTGCCGGCCATAAATAAGCTGGTGAGCACACTCAGGTGAAAAACATACTGTGCAAGCAGATAGGTCAAAATCAAGGGAGTTAAAAAACCGACGCCCGCCACCCAATACGGCTTTTTGCCGGTGCGTGTGAGATGTTGAAAATTGCTTTCAAGGCCGACTTCAAATAAAAGCAGAATCACGCCGATTTCGGAGAGCAGATCCCAAATTTCACTGGGAGGAATCAGATTAAATAAAGAAGGGCCCAATAGGACCCCTGCACACAATTCCCCTAACACACTCGGGATGCCGCACTGTTTAGCCAGTTCGCCGAGAAGCCGCGCAGAAACTAAGATCAAGCCAAGGATGAGCAGGAAATGACTTAGTTCCATGATCGTGCTGTTAAAGTTCTTTAACGGTTTTCTTTAATTTTGCTGAAGGATGAAATTTTAAGACACGGCGGGCGCTGATTTCGTATTCTTCGCCGGTTTTAGGATTGCGGCCGGGGCGAGGCGTTTTATCTTGAAGCACAAAGTCGCCGAGATAACTCATTTTTAAATGATTGCCATCGCTGAGTAATTCAATAAAAGAATCAATAAAAGCGTCTACATGCGAAAAAGCTTCCCGATGCGTGTACTCACTTTTTTGAATTAAGTGCTGAATGAGTTCCTGTTTGGTCAGAACGCTCTTGGCTTTTGTTGTCGTTGTCATTGGATTATTCCTCTTTCCTTTTCTATGTTAAATTCTTCCGTACACATCATCATAACGCGTGATATCATCTTCACCCAGATAGTCGCCCATTTGGACTTCGATCAGTTCGACTGGCTCCTGGCCTAGATTTTCTAAGCGATGCTTGGCCTCTTTGGGGATAAAAATGACAGCATCCGGAGTATATTGTTGCGTGGAGGTGTTCACAGTGACGGTGGCCACTCCTTTGGCGATGATCCAATGTTCAGCGCGATGAATGTGGCTTTGCAGGGAGAGACGTCCTCCTGGGACGACATGAATCAATTTGACTTGATAGCCAGGCTGCATTTCCAGGGTTTTGTACCATCCCCAGGGGCGCGCATAGGTCTGGCCCGTTTCGTTTAAACTCATTGCTCTCTCTTTAAGCTTCTACTCGTTAAGGGCTTTATTCTAAAACGATTTGCGCAAAAAAACTAGGGGGGAGTGCTGGAAATGAGAGAAAATGTCAGTTCGGCAACTTTTTTGGCCGTATTGATGTGGCCTAATTGATCAATAACAGCAGCCAAAGCGTCTTGCGTGCGGGCGAGATATTGCTCCTCATCAATAAAGCGGCAGGCCTCGCGGGCAATGGCTTGAGAGCTCGCCTGGTCTTGAATCAGTTCGGGTAAAATTAATTGCTGGGCGAGTAAATTCGGCAGGCCGATATATTTGATTTTGATCAAATGCTTGGCAATGGCAAATGTGAAGGCGTTCATTTTGTAAATAATCACCATGGGAACGCCGAGGGCTGCGGCTTCCAGCGTGACCGTTCCGGAAGAGCCAATCAGCACATTGGAGGCGCTCATGGCAAGATGGCTGTTGCGTTTGATCAGCATAATCGGCAGGCTCGTGCCATCCAGATACGGCCAGATATCGGACTCTTTGATCGTATTCGCCAGCGGGATCACAAATTGAATATGCGGATAGCGGCGGCTTAGAATTTCTGCACTATCAATCAGTTCCGGCATGAGGCGGGCGAGTTCACCCACGCGGCTGCCCGGCATCAGGCCAACAATAATCGCATTATGCGAAAGCGAAAGCTGTTCGCGCGCAGCGATCTGGCTGGTTTTTTGCACTTGTTGCAGCACTGGATTGCCCACATAGGTCACCGGAATCTGTGCCTGCTGATAAAACGCTTCTTCAAAAGGCAGGATCACGGCCATGTGATCGACATAGGCCTTAATTTGTTTGATACGGCTTTTGTGCCAGGCCCAGATTTGCGGGCTGACATAATACAATATTTTAATGCCCAATGCGCTGACCTGTTTGGCAAAACGCAAATTAAAGCCGGGATAATCAATTAAGACCACGCAGTCTGGTTTTTCGATTTTTAAGGATTCCAACGCAATATTCCAGGCTTTTTTGATCTGCGGATAATGGCGTAATACCTCAAAGAGTCCGACTACGGCAATGGTTTTTGCATCAAATAATAAGCGGCAGCCCGCCTCCGCCATTTTTTGGCTGCCAATGCCGTAGCAGTCTGTGTCCGGATGGGTTTTTTTTAAAGCATGAATCAGCGCTGCGCCATGGTTATCGCCCGATGCCTCGCCCGCTATGATCATGATTTTAGCCATGCTGTTTCTCACTTTGATGAATTTGTGCCGTAATCGCGAGGGCAATGCTCAGGCTTTGTTTGCCCTGTTCACCCGTCACGCGCGGCGGGGTATGCGTCAAAATGCAGTGCAGAAAATCCGCAATCTCGTCTTTCAAGGGGTCGCTCTCTGCCGCCTCCAGCGTCTGGCGCTCAATATTGGGAATGCCGGGGAACATCTCCCCCTGGCCCTTGCGCAAAATCGAGCCCTGGCGCTGATGCAGATCCAGCGATAAATAAGCATCCTCCTGAAAAATGCGCAGCTTGCGTTCCGGCTTTAAGCTAATGCGGCTGGCCGTCACATTGGCGACACAATTATTTTCAAAGTGAATCCGCGCATTGGCAATATCAATATCCTGCGAGAGCACCCGCGTGCCACTCGCATCAATGCTCGCAATCGGCGCATTCACCATCGAGGTGATGAGATCAATATCATGAATCATTAAATCCAACACCACATTCACATCTTTATTACGCGGATTAAATTCCATAATGCGAATCGATTCAATAAAACGAGGCGAATTCAAAGTACTCTGTGCCTGCACCACAATCGGATTAAAGCGTTCCAGATAGCCGATCTGCAGCACTAATTGTTTAGCCTGCGCGAGATCAATCAGAATCTGCGCCTCCTCCACCGTCACCGTCATGGGTTTTTCCAGCAGCACATGCACGCCATGCTCTAAAAAAAAGCGCGCAATTTCAAAGTGCGTATGCGTCGGTGTCACGATACTGACCGCATCCACTTTGCCAAGCAAAGCCGTGTAATCCTGAAGATGGAGGCAGCCCAATTCTGCTGCGAGTCTTGCTGCGTCTGGGTGTACATCGACAATCGCATACAGTGTATTTTGCGCCGTCAAACCCGCATACTTCTGCGCATGAAATTTTCCCAGATACCCCACGCCAATCACCGCCGTCTTCAATCGTGTATCCGCGTCCATATGGTCCAGGCCTTAGTGTTTTTCATATTCTAGCGTAGTTCAGGATTCCCATGCAAGTTAAGTGAATGTGTTTTTCCCTCCTTCCCGGCGGAGGAGGGTCAGGGTGGAGGGGGAATCCAGAATCGTGCCGACTATTGTAAGTCCCTTGCTTTATATGTTAAATTAAAACTTAACGTTTATATTAGGCGTTGTTTTTTATTTATATGAAAATTAAATAAGGATTAAAAATGTTGGGACTGGATGGAGCAGGAGCAGGTGGCGCAAGAGCAGGTGGCACAGATGTCAGGGTGGGTGCTGGTATCCGACTAGAAGCGCTTGATCGATCGTGTGCGGAACAGTATTCGTCAAGAGAGGCATGGGATTTTATAAAGAATCTCGACACGTATGATGCAGTTGCCCCTAAAGGTTGGTATTGTTTCCGGAGATCATCGTTGCCATGGATTTCAAAATTGAAAAAAATAAGTGCTACTTTTGTTGAAAAAAAGAGTATTTTTGAAATGTATAGAGTTTTTGCATGTGAAAAAGATATAGGTGGCAGTTTTAAAATGCAGTATCAAGGACGTAAGGGCTCTGAGCCTGTTATGCTTCAAAGGGTTTTCACAGCATTTTGTTCTCAATGTATGATGCCATACTATGGTGTGAACTCCTTTCATATCGATTTTATATGGACGAAAGTTGAAGCATTGCTGGCTGCTAAAAATTTAACAAAGGAACATTTTGATCATATTATATTTAGTTTGAGAGATCGTACTTCAGGCAATCTTTTTGATTATGACTATCGCCGTTCGCTAGGTCCACGGAGTGCGGTGTATGCAGGTGGGGCAGTCGTAAGAGCAGGGGCAGCGGCAGGCTTAGGTAGCGCAAGAGCAGGTGGCGCAGATCCCATAAAAGAAGCATCGGATGAAGTGCATGCGAAATTGAATTGGGTAAAGCAGGCACCAGTTTTTATAGATAATCTTTACAAGCATCATGCAGTTGCCTCTACAGGTTGTTTCCGTAAATCAGTGTTCCCATGGATTCCAAAATTGATAGAGATAGGTGATCCTTTTGTTGGAAAAGAGAGTATTTTTGAAATGTATAGAGTTTTTGCATGTGAAAAAGATAGAGGTGGCAGTTTTAATATGCAGTATCAAGGACGTGAGGGCTCTGAGCCTGGTATGCTTCAAACGGTTTTCACAGAGTTTTGTTCTCAATGTATGATGCCATACTATGGTGTGAAAGCCGGTCATATCGCTCTTATATGGGAGGAAGTTAAAAAAATGCGGGCTGATGGAAGCTTAACAAAGGAAAAATTTGATCAATTTATATTTGAGCTGAAAGATCGTACTTCAGGCAATCTTTTTGATTATGACTATCGCCGTTCGCTAGATCCATGGAGTGCGGTGTATGCAGGTGGGGGGTTAGCTGCATCTACTGTCCCATTTTTAAAGGAGCAAACAGTTGCAGCAGCAGGTGGCGCAAGAGCAGGTGGCGCAAGAGCAGGTGGCGTAAGAGCAGGTGGCGTAAGAGCAGGTGGCGCAGATGTCTGGGTGGGTGCTGATATCAGAGAAAAAGCATTGGGTGAGGCGCATGCGAAAGTGTATTGGGTAAGCCAGGCACGAGTTTTTATAGCTAATCTCGACATGTATAATACAGTTGCCTCTAGAGGTTGGTGTTGTTTCCGTAAATCATTGGTGCCATGGATTCCAGAATTGATAAATATAGGTGTTGATTTTTTTAGAGGACAGAGTACTTTTGAAATGTATATGGTTTTTGCAAGTGTAGAAGATCTATACGGTGGTTTTAATATGCAGTATCAAAGACGTGAGGGCTCTGAGCTTGGTATTCTTCAAAGAGTTTTCACAGAGTTTTGTTTTCAATGTATGACGCCATACTATGGTGTGAAAGCCGATCATATCACTCTTATATGGGAGGCAGTTAAACAAATGCGGGCTGATGGAAGCTTAACAAAGAAAAAATTTGATCAATTTATATTTAAGCTGGAGAATCGTATTTCAGGCATGCTTTTTGATTTTGACTATCGCCGTTCGCTAGCTCCACCGAGTGCGGCGTATGTAGGTGGGCGTTCAGCTGGATATCCTGGCATATTTTTTGGGACGCAAACAGGTGCAGCAGCAGGTGCTGCAGCAGGTGCAGCGCCACGCTAAATATTTTTTCATTTTAGGTTTATAAGTTAAATAAGGATTAAAAATGTTGGGGCTGGATGGAGCAAGAGCAGGTGGCGCAGATGTCTGGGTGGGTGCTGATATCAGAGAAAAAGCATTGGGTGAGGCGCATGCGAAAGTGTATTGGGTAAGCCAGGCACGAGTTTTTATAGCTAATCTCGACATGTATAATACAGTTGCCTCTATAGGTTGGTGGTGTTTCCGTAAATCATTGTTGCCATGGATTCCAGAATTGATAGAGATAGGTACAAAAGTAAATCTGGTAGATGAGCTTTATGCTGCTGCTGGCAAGGGAGAGCTCCCTATTGTAATAGATTTATTGAATAAAAGTGCTGAGGTTGATCGAAACAACGAGGAGGGGATGGTTCCTCTTTATGCTGCCTGTAAAGGAGGTCATATCGCGGTGTTTGACGTTTTGGTAGCACGTGGTGCTGATATTAAGCAGTGGCTGTATTTTTCAGAGATTTTTTGGCAAGATTGTCAGGCGCTTCATCTTGCAGCCGAGAACAACAATGCCCAGATGATTAAGCATTTATTAGATAAGTACAGTATTCAGGTCGACATGCAAACAAAGGGGGGGGTGACAGCGCTTGATGTCGCAGTTATAGCGGATAGTAAAGAAGCAGTTGAGGCGTTGTTGCATGCAGGTGCTGATCGCTACTCTGCGTTGGGCAAGACAACTTGTCTGCATATTGCATGTGAGCAGTATAAGGACGATATAATTGAAGTATTGTTGAAGTATGGTGCTGAGGATATTAATCAAATGGATGATGATGAGCGAACGCCTCTTGCTCATGCGATTAGGGCAGATGATCAGCGCGATATAAGTTTTAAAGGAGAGCAGTGTAGACTGGTCAAGATGTTGTTGGAGGCTGGTGCGGACATCAGCCTGAAAACACCTGAGGATAAGACCGCTATTGATCTGGCGCGGGAATATGATGAGGTATTGGAAGGAGGGTGTGCCGACATAATTAAAATTCTGTCAGACCATGCGGCTGCCTTAAGGGAGCGCGAGGTCGAAGGCGTGCTGGCAACTGTTTTTAGGGATGGTCTAAGGAAGAGAGACAGGGGCGGGAGGGGTAGCTGTCCCAGTGTTCATGTAAGCGTTTTTTAGTTTGACAACACGTTTTGCAAAAAAAGCTTGATTCCTATGTAAAAATAATTTATAAATAGCGCTTTGTTTTTAAATATATTTATTTTTAAGTGGGGGTGCTTTTGCAAAATCGATACGCGGGTGCCGAGCTTGGGGCAGTTATTGTTAATGCGGTGGGAGCTATGGCTGATGCTATAGCGCCTATGAATGCATGGGCTATTGAGGGTTTCAGGCATGCTCTCGAACAGTACCCGAAAGTTGTGGAAAAGACATGTTGTTTCTTTTCTACAGTGAGCAATGAGCCCATTGTGTCTGAGTTGGAGGCGCTGCTTCGGCCTGCAGTGCCCAATAGATTTGAGATGTATATGTGTTTTCGTAGGCGCGAGTGTTCTATGATAGCTGATTTATCTCCAGGCCATAATCAAGGGCTTGATCGGCTTTTTTGGTCCTTTTGGTTTAATTGTATGACTGGATTTGAACCGGAACATAGCGTTGCATTTAAAAGGCTGGTCGACGTCGCAGATCAAATTTCCCCTTTGACTGAGGTTCGTTTTAATGAGTTAGTCAAGCAACTTAATGAGAAAGTGACAGTGGCGCGACGTGCTCGTATTGCTGAAACTATAGAATATACCGGCTAAGATCTTCATCTTTGATCAATTCATTCAAGATGCTGTTGACGTATTTTTTGTCAACTTTGAATGTCGTGTCGCTTTGATCGGGGGCGTTGTAGGAAATGGTTTCCAGCAGGCGCTCCATGACGGTGTGAAGACGACGGGCGCCGATGTTTTCGACTTGGTCGTTGACTTGCCAGGCGATTTCGGCGATGCGTTGGATAGCATCTTTTTCAAATTTTAAGGTGACGGTTTCGGTGGCCATCAGTGCGATGTATTGCTTGATGAGCGAGGCGCTGGGCTCGGTTAAAATCCGCACGAAATCTTCGGTGGTCAGGGCTTTGAGCTCTACGCGAATCGGCAGGCGGCCTTGGAGTTCGGGAACTAAATCTGAAGGTTTGACCATGTGGAATGCGCCAGAGGCAATAAATAAAATATGATCGGTTTTGACCATGCCGTATTTGGTATTGACAGTGGAGCCTTCGACTAAGGGGAGCAAGTCACGCTGGACGCCTTCGCGGGAAACATCAGCGCCTGATCCAGAATCACTGCGGCGGCAGATTTTGTCGATTTCATCGATGAAAACCACGCCGTTCTGCTCAACGTTTTCTACCGCTAAGCGCTTGGTATCTTCCTCGTTGACCAGTTTAGCAGCCTCTTCATCTGTGAGTAATTTAAGGGCTTCTTTGATTTTCAGTTTACGCTTTTTGATGCGCTCTTTGGTGAGGTTCTGGAACATATCCTGCAATTGCTGCGTCATGTCTTCCATGCCAGCAGGGCCCATGATTTCCATGTTCATGGGGTTGGCACTCATTTCGATTTCGATTTCGGTGTCATCGAGGAGACCTTCGCGCAGATCCTTGCGGAATTTTTTGCGGGCAACGGAATCTTCTTGTGGTTCTGCCTGAGGATCGAGGCTTTCATTGGCAAAGCCGATTTTATTGTTAAACAGCTTCATGCCTTTGGTGGGAGGTAAAATCACATCTAAGATCCGTTCCTCTGCCTGTTCTTTAGCGCGCTGTTCGACTTTGACCTTGGCATTCTGGCGTACCATTTTGATAGCGACTTCCATCAGGTCGCGGATAATGGATTCGACATCACGGCCGACATAGCCGACTTCGGTGAATTTAGTGGCTTCCACTTTGATAAAGGGGGCGTTGGCGAGCTTAGCCAGCCGTCTCGCGATTTCTGTTTTGCCGACCCCGGTGGGCCCAATCATCAGAATATTTTTGGGTGTGACTTCTTGACGCAGATCTTCGGTGAGCTGCATGCGTCTCCAGCGATTCCGCAGGGCAATGGCGACCGCGCGTTTGGCATCATTTTGGCCAATGATATGGCGGTCGAGTTCGTGAACGATTTCTTTGGGAGTCATAGTGGACATGGTGTTTCCTAATTAAGCTGTGGTGAGTTCTTCAATAATAAAATTATGATTAGTATAGATGCAGGTATCTGCGGCGATTTTCATACTGTGTTCGACAATGCTGCGGGCGCCGAGTTTGGTGTGTTCAACCAGAGCGCGCGCGGCAGATTGTGCGTAGGGAGAGCCAGAGCCAATGGACATCACGCCATGGGCCTCTGCGCTCATGACATCGCCATTGCCAGAGATCAATAAAGTGGTCGTGGTATCTGCGACCAGCAGCATGGCCTCAAAGCGGCGCAGAATGCGATCGGAGCGCCAATCACGGACGAGGTCTACAGCGGAGCGCTCAAGATGCCCCTGGAACATTTCCAGC
Organism: Francisella tularensis subsp. holarctica; assembly: GCA_945860585.1. Lineage (GTDB taxonomy): Bacteria > Pseudomonadota > Gammaproteobacteria > Francisellales > CACEW01 > JAJZUD01. The sequence goes on from CAMARA010000029.1 coordinate 12,010, forward strand.
TTGGCCTCAAAGCGTTCAAATAAAGTAAAGGCATCGGAGGTCGCCCCGGCAAACCCCGCGAGAATTTTGTTTTTATAAATTTTGCGGACCTTGCAGATATTGCTTTTGGCGACCATCGCGCCCAGAGTTGCTTGACCATCTCCGCCCATGACAACGGTATTGCCGCGGCGTACTGCAAGAATAGTGGTGCCATGCATGATATCGGACATTTTGAACCTTAAGTTTATGAGTACATTTTTAGGATATGGGGATGCGCGTTTTAAATTTCAAGAGCGTGATGGGTGTTAGCTTTGAAAAGCCTGAATAGCCTCAAGGACGGTGGCACCATATTGCGCGAGTTTTTTTTGGCCGACGCCGTTAATCGTCAGCAGGGCTTCAGTGGTCTTGGGTAGATAGGTCGCCATTTCCATGAGGCTGACATCACTGAAGACGACATAGCTGGGCACGCCAGCCTCAAAGGCAATTTTTTTGCGCAGGGTGCGCAGAATTTCAAAAAGATCGGTGTTATAATTGAGCGCGGCCTTGCCTTTGGATTTTTTGGCTTGCTTGGGTGCAGCGGCTGCTTTGGTACGGGCTTTTGCTAGGGTAATGGTTTTTTCACCTTTGAGAATGCTGCGCGCGGCATCGGTGAGACGCAGCACCGAATAATGGCTGATATCCTGCTCCAGATAGCCTAAATGAATCAGTTGACGGAAAATGCTGTACCATTCTTCCTGCGAAATCTCTTTGCCGAGTCCATATGTAGATAACTGCTCATGACCGAGGCGCTTGATGCGTGCATCATCTTTGCCGCGCAAAATATCCACCACATAATTGACGCCATAACTTTGCTGGACGCGATACACGCAGGAGAGCGCTTTTTGGGCGAGGATGGTGCCATCAAAGGTTTCCGGTGGATTGAGGCAGAGGTCGCAGTTGCCGCAATCCTCGTCCAAGGTTTCGTTAAAATAGTTGAGCAAAACCCGGCGGCGACAGGTTTGGGCTTCGGCAAAAGCGGTCATGCAATTGAGCTTGTGTTGCTCGATGCGGACCTGATTTTCATTTTGATTATTTTGTAATAAAGATTTGATCAAGGCGATATCACTCAAGCCGTATAAGAGTAAGGCCTCGGACGGTAGGCCATCGCGTCCGGCGCGTCCGGTTTCCTGATAATATCCTTCAATGTTTTTGGGGAGATCATAGTGCACTACAAAGCGGACATTAGGTTTATCAATGCCCATGCCAAAGGCGATGGTGGCCACAATGATATTCGTTTGATCCTGCTGAAAAGCCTGATGTGCTTCCTGCCGCTGTTTCGCAGGAAGGCCGGCATGATACGCCAGGGCTTGAAAACCATTTTCCTGGAGTTTCTGGGCCAGTTCCTCCACGCGTTTGCGACTCAGACAGTAAATAATGCCGCAGTCGTGCTGATGATCCTGCAAAAACCGGCTCAGTTGCGCAAAGGGCTTTTGTTTTTCTAAAACAGTATAGCGAATATTGGGGCGATCAAAGCTGGCGATATTCACCGTTGCCTGCTGTAAACCGAGGCGTTGTATAATATCCTGACGCGTTTGTTTATCAGCTGTGGCGGTGAGGGCGATGATCGGTACATCGGGAAAATGCGTGCGTAATTGACCGAGCTGCAAATATTCCGGGCGGAAATCATGCCCCCATTGGGAGACGCAATGTGCCTCATCAATGGCAAACAGAGAGATATCAATATCTGCAAAGCGCTCGATGAAATCCTGCGTCATTAAGCGTTCCGGCGCGATATACAGTAAATCCAGTTGGCCCTGATGCAATTGAGCGAGCACTTTTTTAGCCTCCGCACTGGAGAGCGATGAATTATAAAACTCCGCTTTGACGCCATTCGCCTTCAATGCCTGAACTTGATCCTGCATGAGCGAAATCAGAGGCGAAATAATCACGCCTACACCAGGTCGCGCCAAGGCTGGAATCTGGTAGCATAAGGATTTTCCGCCGCCGGTGGGCATTAAGACAAACTGATTTTCACCTGCGATCAGGCCTTCTACAATTTTTTCCTGTAAAGGGCGAAATTGCTGATAGCCAAAGGTCTGTTTAAGAATTTCTATTGCTGTGTGCATAAACTAAGCTTACAGGGTTGCGTGCGATTTTGCAATCGCGCTAGCATCTCTGCGAGAAGTATGGCAGAATAGCTGAAAAAATCAGATGTATCCATGAGTAAGCAGCTTTTTAGGTCCACCTCTCTGGTGAGTGTGTTAACGTTTTTATCGCGGTTGATTGGATTTCTGCGTGAGAATGTTTTTGCCGTGGTGTTTGGTGCGGGCAGCGAGATGGATGCCTTTGTGATCGCGTTTCGGATCCCTAATTTTTTGCGGAAGATTTTTGCAGAAGGGGCATTCTCCCAAGCGTTTATGCCGGTTTTAAAAGAAGTTAAAGTACAAAAATCACATGATGAGCTGCGTGAGCTGATTGCGCGCGTGTCTGGAACCTTGGGCTTGATTTTACTGCTGGTGAGTGTGTTGGGCGTGGTGGCCTCGCCGCTGTGGGCGATGATTTTTGCGCCGGCGTATGTGCATGAGCCTGCTAAATTTTCGACATTGAATCATCTGCTCAAAGTCATGTTTCCGTATATTTTGTTTATTTCATTGACGGGTTTGGCGGGGAGTATTCAAAATGCATTTCGACAGTATGCCGTGCCCGCAATTACGACTTTGATTTTGAGTTTATGCATGGGTTGGGCGGCGGTGAGTCTGAGCCCTTATTTTAAGGCGCAGCCGATTGAGGCCGTGGCCTGGGGCGTGTTGCTGGCCGGCGTGTTGCAGTGTTTGTTTCAGTTGCCGTTTCTGTGGCGTTTGAATGTCTTGGTATGTCCGAAGTGGGGCTGGAGTGATCCCAATGTCCGGCGCATTATAAAGATGATGCTGCCCGCTTTATTTGGCGTATCGATTGCCCAGATCGGGATGCTGATCGATAGTATGTACGCGACCTTTCTGCCGACGGGAAGTGTCTCCTGGTTGTATTATGCGGATCGCTTGATGCAGTTCCCCCTGGGCGTATTTGGAATTGCGCTGGCGACGGTGGTGATGCCGCATCTGTCTGAGCAAATGGCTCGCCATGATGAGGTTGAATTTAAGCGGGCGCTGGACTGGGCTTTGAAGCTGGTCGTGATTGTTGCCTCGCCTTGTGCGGTGGGCCTGGCGGTGTTGGCGGGGCCGATTTTGGTGACGCTGTTTCAGTATGGGCATTTTAATTTTTTAGATGTGAAAATGACAGAGGAAAGTCTGTGGGCGTTTTCCGCAGGCCTGTTCTTTTTTATCATGGTGAAAATTGTGGTCTCAGCCTTTTATGCGCGTCAGGATATGCGTACTCCCGTTAAGATCGGCATGATTGCGGTGGGCGTAAATATTGTGTTTAATACCATTTTGATCATGCCGCTGCATCATGTGGGGCTGGCGTTGGCGACCTCGATTGCGGCGATGTTTAATTCGATGGCACTGTTGTTTGTTTTGAATCAACGCCAGCTTTTGCACTTTCGGCGGGGTTGGCGTAAGGTGTTGCTGGGAGCGCTGGTCGGGAATATTTTGATGGTATTGAGTGTGCATTTTATGCAGGGAAATCTCGCGTCCTGGGTTGCGTGGCATCCGCTGATGCGGGTGATTCATTTGTTTTTGTTGATCGGCACGGGCGTGGGAATTTATATTATGACTTTGTTGATGTTTGGTTTGCGCCGGGGAGATCTTGTCATTTGATTCATTTTTTATCCCTGTGTCATCCTCGCGAACGCGGGGATCCAGTCCAATCAGGCGGCAGCGTCGTCATCGGTAATTTTGACGGCGTCCACCGCGGCCATCAGGCCCTGCTACAGCGGTTGAAAACACTGCCTGGCCCCCATGGCGTGATCTTATTTGAACCCCATCCTAAAGAGCGTTTCTGTGGTCTTGACGCCGCCCCACGCCGAATTTTTCTGTTAGCAGACAAGCTGAAGTGGTTGCAAGAGCAGGGCCTTGATTATGCCTTGGTGATTCATTTTAATCAGGCTTTTGCGCAATGGTCTCCAGCCCAGTTTATTGAGCAGGTTTTGCAGAAAAAAGTGGGCCTCGCGCAGGTGGTGGTGGGGCCGGATTTTCGTTTTGGTGCAAAACGTCAGGGCGGGGTGGAGGATCTGACGGCAGCGGGAATTGTCGTGCACCCGCTTGAGTTTGTGGAAGATCAGGGGCAAAAGATCAGCAGTACGTTGATTCGGGAAGCCTTATTGGCGGGGCAATTTGCACAGGCGCAGCAGTGGTTGGGGCATGCGTATACGGTAACGGGTAAAGTCTTGCATGGTTTGAAGCGGGGACGCACCCTGGGCTTCCCTACCTTGAATATTGGCCTGCGGCCGAATATGTTACTTGCGGGAGTCTACGCCGTGAAAATCAGAGGCCTTCGCGAGCAGGTTTTGCTGGGCGTGGCGAATATAGGGCGACGGCCGAGTTTGAATCCCTTGGTGCATCCTTTGTTAGAGGTGCATATTTTTGATTATGAGGAAGAAGTTTATGGTCGGCGTGTCAGCATTGAGTTTGTGGCGAAATTACGCGATGAACAAAAATTTGCTACCCTAGCCGAATTAATTGCACAAATTGCCTGTGATGTGACGCAGGCAAAACAGGAGTTATTATGCCCCATTCCATCGAAGTGATTTTAGATGCAACCAAAGAATTTGCGACCGTCGGCGATTTTTTTCGCTTTGGCATCAGCATGTTGGGAGATAAAAAAGTATTTTTAGGCCATGGCACGGATGATCTGAAGGATGAGGTCTGGTGGCTGATTGCGGGCGCCTTGCATCTTCCCCTCGATTTGGCGCCGCATCTCTTATTGAATGCGCGCTTAACGCCGATGGAGCGTCATCATCTGGCGGATTTAATTTATCAGCGCGCGGTGCATCGTATTCCCACGGCTTATTTGCTGAAGCAGGCTTATCAAGGCGGCCAGCGTTTTTATGTGGATGAGCGCGTGTTGATCCCCCGTTCACCGATTGCGGAATTGATTGAAAAACATTTTGAGCCCTGGCTGCTGGCGCCTGAGTCCGTCACGCATATTTTGGATTTATGCACGGGCAGTGGTTGTCTTGCCATTTTAAGTGCCCTGGCTTTCCCAGATGCAGAGGTTGATGCGATTGATCTGTCGGATGCAGCATTGGCGGTGGCGCGGCAGAACGTCCAGGAGTATGCGCTGACCGAACGGGTGCGCTTGATTCAGTCCAATGTTTTGGACGCTTTGAAAACAGAGCGATACGATATTATTTTAAGCAATCCACCGTATGTCGATGCGCAGGATATCAAAGCCATGCCGGCAGAGTTTCACCACGAGCCTTTGATGGCCCTGGCGGCAGGTGCAGATGGCCTGGATATCGTGCGGCAGATTCTGCAAAAAGCGAAGGCCCATCTCAAGCCCCAAGGCCTTTTGATTGTCGAGGTGGGAAATAGTCAGCCGGCTTTGGAAGCGGCGTTTCCAGATTTGCCTTTTGTGTGGGTTGATTTTGAGCGCGGCGGCGACGGCGTATTTGTGCTCAAAGCAGAGGATCTGCCAGCGTGAATTTATCTGATTTTGATTATGATCTGCCGGCGGAGCGGATTGCGCATTATCCCTTAGCCAAGCGTTCTGAAAGTCGCCTCATGGTGCTGGAGCGTGCGACAGGACAGATGCAGCATCAGCATTTTTATGATCTGGTGACCTGGCTCCAGCCTGGGGATGTCTTGGTTTTTAATGATAGTCGGGTTATTCCGGCGCGCTTGCTTGGGCAGAAAGCGACGGGTGGCAAAGTGGAGATTCTGATCGAACGTGTGCTTGGGACGCAACAAGTGCTGGCGCATGTCAAAGCCAGTCATATCAAACCCGGGCAGGATATTTTTTTAGATGCGCATACTTTTTTTAAAATCCTGAGCCATGAGCGCCTGTATCACTTGGAATTGCACAGTCCGCATACCCTGGCTGAAGTCCTGGCAAAATGGGGGCATATTCCTCTGCCGCCTTATATTTCAAGGCCGGATGAGCAGATGGATCAGGAGCGTTATCAAACCGTCTATGCCAAACATGAGGGTTCTGTTGCGGCCCCCACGGCCGGCCTGCATTTTGATGAAGCAGTCTTGTCCGCCTTGCAGGAGAAGGGCGTACACTTTGCCTATGTGACCCTGCATGTCGGCGCGGGGACCTTTCAGCCAGTAAAAGTCGAACAGATCGAGACGCATGTGATGCACAGTGAGTTGATTTTTTTACCCCAGCACACAGCAGACATGATCCAGGCCGCCAAAGCCGCAGGCAAAAGAGTGATTTCAGTGGGGACGACCGCCACGCGCACTTTGGAATCTGTGGCGAAACAAGGGCCGCTGCAGGAATATCTCGGCGAGACAGATATTTTTATCTATCCCGGCTTTGCGTTTAAAGTCGTGGATGCAATGATCACGAATTTCCACCTGCCGAAGTCCTCATTGCTGATGCTGGTCGCAGCCTTTGCCGGTTATGATCTGATGCGTCAAGCCTACGCGTTGGCGGTGCAGGAGCAGTATCGGTTTTTTAGTTATGGCGATGCGATGTTGATTGTTTAAGGGGTATGTAGGCCTTTACAGGTATGAATAAAACTGCGATGTACTCCTTGTGTCATCCTCGCGAACGCGTGGATCCAGTCAGAATGCGCTTTAGCGCTCACTATTTTTTCAAAAAATAGCTTGTTTTAAGAAAAATTAAACTCACCTTTTGGGTAAGTGCATTCTTTAATCCTGCAGGCAGAAAAGACATGCCGTAGCATGATTAGACTGGATCCCCGCGTTCGCGAGGATGACACCTCATTTTAAGGGCCTCACTCTTGGGCTGCGTTCTGCTGGCGACGCCGAGTTAAGAGGCTGCTGAAGAGGGATCTTAAATGCGTGCTGACTTCGGGATTTTCGCCCAATAGTTCGAGCGCTTCTGCCGCGGATTCGATGGTGGAGAGGCATTCGCGACGTGGCTCTTTGCGGAGCTCCTTGTACAAAGAGGGGCGCTGCGGCGTGAGAATCATGCGCCGAAGTTTCAGCAGCCAGGCATTGCGCCACCACAGAGACTTGGCCTGGCTCCAGCTGCCATCCAGAAGCACGATGCCTTGCAGCTGCGGAGGCGCTTCAACCGGATTGCCTTTCTGCGAGACAAACTGGAGCGGCTGTGGGCGTGAGCCCTCGCTTTTGACACCACTACCGAGATACAGTACCGCCCATTCTCCCGGCAGCACTTCTTTTTGCCCCAGCGCCGCGCTTAAATTGCGCCAGGAAAGACCGATCTTCAAAGTGGAATTGGGCAGTGCGCGATGCGCGAGCAAAGCACTACCGATTTCATGATCCGGCTCCTGCGGATGCTGCAAGATTAAAACATGCAGGCCCGTCTCCTGCGGGCGAATCTCCGCGCAGATGCACAGAGCGGTGGGTTTTTGACAATGTTCGCAGTGCATGATGATGTGTTCTGTCTAAGCATAAAGGCTGTGAGAGTATCACAGCCTTTTGGTTTTTGCAAAATGTGCTTGACAGATGATTTATGAAAGTATATAATAACCATGTTAATTAATCAAATTTAATAAAAAAGGTGGGGTGTATTGAAACGAGCAGCGCCAGTTGTATCAGAGATGCTTTCGGGCGCGATACAAGCAGCTTTGTTTGCAGTGGTAGCGCTTAAAGAGGAAGATAGGGTGCTAGGTCTATCGATTTTAGTCCCGGTTGTCGCATTGGTTGAAGCAGCACGTGCGTATTGTACTTTTGCTTTAGCTGAGCCTGAAGCGGCTGCGATGCCTTTACCTTCTGTTGATGCTGATGCTGAAGCAGGCGAGCCTGAATCGGCTGCGATGCTTTTACCTTCTGCTGATGCTGAAGCAGGCGAGCCTGCAGCAGTTGTGCGCACTGGAGAAGCATCTCCTGGAATTGCTAAGATTATTGCCCTTAATTCAATGATTGCCCTTCATGTTGGATATATGGCCCTGTCTGCGTATGTGCCGGCAACAGTGATGGCTGGAAAAGGCGAGGGAGATGTACACGACTTTAAGTTAGGGGCTTTGATGACGCTTTTGACGCTGTATAAATTAGCTTCTTCAATCGTTGATATTGCAGCCTTGGAAGATTCATTTAATCGACATTTTGGTGCAGATTCTTTTAAAGAGCTTGCGACACAAGCTAGCGCCTTTTTGAAGAGCAAATGTCTTCCTGGCGGCCTTGCTCCTTTGGCAATGAACTTGCTGTCAATAGCTTGTGCCTACACGGCATACGGTGTCACCAAAGATCATTTCCGTCATCCTGAAATGCTTAAAAAAGCACTGGGTATGTTGGTAGGTGTATTGTCTTGGCAAGGTGTGGGTGAGGCGGTTGGTGATTATTTTTCTCAAAAATTTGGCAGGGCAACAGAGAAAGATACTGCCCCTTTGTTTCAGCGTTGTGTAGCAGAGGATTCTTCTCGGTGTACAAAAGCAGTGCCGGCATTTTTGGATGGACGCCTTCTGTCTTTAATTTCCAATGATACTGTTAGGCCCCTTTTAACCACTGCTTGTGCAGGAGGTGCATTGACGCTTGCTATTGTGGATGCTCTGAAAAGCATTGTACTGCCACATGGGTTCGAGATAGGTGCAACAGTCGTGGGAGGCGTTGCTGCGACGGGCTATGCATTCTATTTGGCACATAGTGCAACAGCAATGCGGCCTCGTACTGGCGTCGAACAACCCTTGTTGCCGTATAACGATTCACCAAATTAGATTGAGTCGTAAACAAAGTCAGGCATTTTCCCTTGAAACAAGAGGGTTAGGGCCTGGGTCATATTGACGCCATGTTTACGACAGGAGGAGAGATACCCTCTGATTCGACAGAAGATTAAAGCGCCATCATTTGACCTAAAACAGCCCGATATTTTCTGATGCACTTTCGTCATGCGCAAATCATTTTCGGCCTGATTATTGGTAAAAGGAGCAATCGGATCTGACATGAAGCGTAAAACATCCTCTTCGTATTTAACGAG
>CAMARA010000030.1 GCA_945860585.1 Francisella tularensis subsp. holarctica
TTGAAAGACGCCATGCAGGAAGCCGATGAAATCTTTCTATACGAACCGCCTAATCTAAGCTGGTCTGTGCAGCAGGCCTTTGCTGATTCATCCACACCTTATCGGATCAGTCATGATATCGATGCATTGGCGCAGGAGATCGCAGCGCTAAGTCAGCCTGGAGATCAGGTTTTGATTATGAGTAATGGTGGCTTTGGCGGGATTCATCAAAAAATATTGGATGTGCTTTGAGTGTTATTCGCGAGGATGACACAGAAAGCTTGATTGTTTTAAAATCATAATATAAAATAGCCATATAATGATTGGTGCAAGGCAAAAAAGATGAAGCTGAAAAAAGGGTGGGGCATTTGTTTGTTGATCTTGCTCACTGCGGGATGCAGCACGGATCCTCAGCCGCAGCATAATACGCAGTTGGCGGAGATCGATACGGAATTGGCGCTGCTGGATTTGAACCAGCATCAACCGGAGCAGGCGAGAATGCATCTGCTGGACGCCAATCAGCTGGCGATGCATGATCCGATGGTGCTGGCGGGGGAGGGGTTTTATGATCTGGCGATTCATGAAAATGCTGCCGCGGCTGTTTTGTATCAGGAAGCGATTGCGCGCGCGCCACAGCAGGCGGATATTCAAGATGATTATGGTGTGTTTTTGTATCGCACGCAGCAATTTGCGCAGGCGCTGCCTTATTTTTTGAAAGCCGCGTCTAATCCGGAAAATCTCTATGCAGCAGAGGCCTTTCAAAATGCGGCGATGACGGAGTTAAAATTGGGTAATCAGGCGGCTGCGGCGCAGTATTTTAAAGCGGCGCATTGGCAAGAATAAGTTTGCGTGGGTGGAAGCGTTCCAGTGTAGAGCGATGACCGATGCTGATGAGCGTGGCCTGGGGAAGCCGTTCTTGAATCAACTGATAGAGTTGTGCTTCGGAATTTTTATCTAAACTGCTGCTCGCCTCATCTAGCAGAATCCACTGGGGCTGATGAATGAGTAGGCGGGCAAAGGCCAGGCGTTGTTGTTCACCCAGGGATAATTTTTGGGCATAATTGGCGCTGACGCCCAGTTCTGGAATAAAATTCTGCAGACCGACAGCGCGCAGGGCTTCGATAATATGGGCCTCGTCATAGATGCTGGGATCTGGAAAAATCATGATGTCTCGCAAACTCCCCTCGGGCAGATACGGTTTTTGTGGCACAAACCAGAAGCTGCCGTTGGGCTTGATGATCTGACCGCTGGCATACGGCCAGATGCCGGCGATGGTGCGGAGCAGGGTGCTTTTGCCGATGCCGGAGGGCCCCATGAGCAGCGTGTGTTCGCCAGCCTTAAATTCTAGGTTCAGGGGAGGGAGCAGTAAATGCTGATCAGGCTTAAACAGGGGAATCGCTTCGAGTACAAGCGTGTTCTGCTGATGATAACGGACCTGCAGCGGCGGATAGGGCAAAGCTTGAGGCGTTTCCGCGCGCAGGCTTTCATCGCTCAGTTGCTGGAGCCGTCCTGCGGTGGCGGCGATCACGGCAATTTGCATATAATTGCTAATAAAAAAAGTCAGGGAATTGTTGACGACAGAGAAAGCCTGGGTGATCTGAGTGATGCCTCCCATTTTATAGCGATGCGCAAAATAGCCAGGCAAGGCCAGCAGGGTGGGGACAAAGTTTGCACTAATCGAGACTAAATTCGTAAACAGCGCCAGCAAACGTTGGCGTCGAATAATCAGAATAAAATTAGCGACGATATTGCCAAATTGTTGGTGTAGGGATTTCTGCTCAAAAGATTCCGCTTTGTAGAGGGCGATCTGCTCTGAATTTTCCCGAATGCGCATGAGGTGATAGCGAAAAAAAGCTTCAAAACGTTGCTGTTGAAAAGAGAGCTGTATCAAGGGTCGACCAATTTTAAAGGTAAAATAAGTGTTAATAATGCTATAGATTAAAGAAAACCAAACCATATCGCCGTGCAAAATAAAGTGGTGATGATAAGGCAGGGGGATTTCAAGAGGGGTGGAGAGGGTCCATAGAATCACCGCAAAGGAACCCATCGACAGCACGGCATTAAAGACGCCCAGGGTGAGATTTGAAAAAATAGAAATCATCTGATTAATGTCATCACTGATGCGTTGATCGACATTATCAATCGGACGTTCAAAGGTCTCAATCGCATAGTAAGCATGGGCGTGCAGCCACTTGCTGATAAAGTGACTGGTCAGCCAATTGCGCCAGCGAATTTGCATCAAATTATAAAAATAATCCTGATAGGCACTAAAGACGCTGAAGACCACAAAAATAATCACGGAGATCAAGACAATATGCAGAATCGCCGGCAGATTATAATCTTGAATGGCATTCATAAACTGGCCGCTTAATTGATTGAAAAAGACATTCACGCCGACCACAAAGATGACTAAAGCCAGGCTTAAGATAAAATAGATCAGCGAAAATTTCACACTCGGGTCTTTGGAGCGCCAATAGAGCAAAATCAGGGTGAAAAAATCGCGTAATTTTATTTTGTGCATGAGGCGCGCAAGCAGGTGAAAAGCGCATTCTATCATGCGCTTGTATGAATAAGTAGGTTGGTATAGAATTTGATGATGGAAGTCATCGCAAGAGTTTAAGTATGTCCGGGTTGTTTTGTTGTTGTCTGTATCCCTCACGCATTGTGTGTGTGGATGATGATCACTATTTGTTGAAGTGGATTACCTTGTATTTAAATGGACAATTTGTGCTCCTGGATTTTGAGAAGCCACTCGAGTGTGCGCGTTTTGTGAAAGAGCAACAGCCCTGGCCCACTGCCTGGAACTTGAATGGCGCGACGCTGGATGTGTATGTCGAACATCTACATGAATTGATGTATGATGCGCGGCGGACAGAAGAGATTTCCACATTAGTGGTGGATTGTTATATGCCGGATTTGGATGGCCTGAGTTTTTGTAAAATGTTTAAAGCCACGCCGTACAAAAAAATTATGTTGACCGGAGAAACCGATCAAGCCGTGGCCGTGGGTGCATTTAATGCGGGCATTATTCAGCAATTTGTGATGAAGGGGACGCCGACGGTGATGGAGGATCTGCGGCTGCAGATTGCGCTGATGCAACGGCAGTATTTTATTGAAAAATCGGATTTTTTGTCTGAATCTCTGGTGCAGGCATATCCGGATGTGTTTGGGCATCTGGCGGATCGTGAGTGCTGTAAGGCTTTGGGCAGAATGTTGCAACACTATCACATCAAAGAAGTCTATGTGTTTAATAGCGAAGGCGATTATGTGATGATTGATAAAAATGAACAATTGTGGTGGTTGTCGATCAAGGGTACGCGTGCGCTGCAAAATATGCTGCAGGATGCGGAGAGTGAGTTTTTGCAGGATCCTTCTGCGGAGGCGGAGGCCATTTTCAAAACCATGTGTGCGAAAAGCAAATTACCCCTTTTTTCCTTGTCTAAGCAAAAATTGGACATAGCAGAGTGGGCGTCCATTTTAGCGCCAGCCAAAACGCTGACCACCGCGGCAGATACGTACCAAGTGCTCTTGGCACGTGATCTGGGGCGGGCTAATTTGCGTTATGCAGACATTCAGTTTGTGTAAACCTTTGCTACCAGCCCGTGATTTCTTTGATGCCTTGACCAATTTGCGCGGGCGATTTCACAGTGTGAACGCCTGCAGCACGCAGCGCCGCAAATTTTTCTTCAGCAGTACCTTTGCCACCGGCAATAATTGCACCCGCATGACCCATGCGTTTTCCAGCTGGAGCCGTCACGCCTGCGATATAGGAAACAACGGGCTTGGTCACATTGTGCTTGATGAACTCTGCTGCTTCTTCTTCTGCAGAGCCGCCGATTTCACCGACCATGACGATGGCTTCGGTTTGCGGGTCATTTTGGAACAGCGTCAAAATATCAATAAAGTTGGAGCCTGCGATAGGGTCCCCGCCAATGCCGACGCAGGTGCTTTGACCAAAGCCCAGTGCGGTGGTTTGATGGACGGCTTCGTAGGTCAATGTGCCGGAACGTGAAACGACGCCGACTTTGCCGACTTGATGAATGTAGCCGGGCATGATGCCGATTTTGCAAGCGCCAGGCGTAATCACGCCAGGACAGTTGGGGCCAATCAAGCGAGAGCCAGAGAGTTCAACATAGCGTTTTACTTTGAGCATATCTAAAACGGGAATGCCTTCGGTGATGCAGATAATCAGTTCGATGCCACAATCTGCTGCTTCAACGATCGAATCCATGCAGTAAGGTGCTGGAACATAAATCACGGTTGCATCAGGTTTCACCCCGTCAACTGCATCGCGCACGGTGTTGAAAACAGGGAGGCCTAAATGCGTTTGACCGCCTTTGCCCGGGGTCACGCCGCCGACCATTTTGGTGCCATAGGCAATTGCTTGTTCGGAATGAAACGTGCCTTGTTTGCCGGTAAAGCCCTGGCAAATCACTTTGGTGTGTGCGTCTATTAAAATACTCATAATTTAAAATCCTTCTTGGTTTACGCTTTTTTAGCTGCGGCGACGACTTGATGAGCGGCGTCGGTAAAGCTGCTGGCTGCAATAATGTTGAGTCCGCTGTCGGCGAGTTTTTTGGATCCCAATTCAGAATTGGTGCCCTCTAAACGCACGACCACGGGAATGGTGATGCCGACTTCCGCCACCGCATCGATAATGCCGTCCGCAATCATATCGCAACGCACAATGCCACCGAAAATATTGACCAAAACAGCCTTGACGGAAGGATCCGATAAGATCAGCTTGAAGGCTTCAATCACACGTTCTTTATTCGCGCCGCCGCCTACATCCAGGAAGTTAGCAGGATTGCCGCCGGAGAGTTTGATGATATCCATGGTCGCCATCGCGAGGCCTGCGCCGTTGACCATGCAGCCAATATCGCCTTCTAAAGCAACATAATTGATGCCGTGACGTTGCGCCAATTCTTCACGCGCATCTTCTTGAGACGCATCACGCATTTCAACTAAACGAGGGTGGCGATACATTGCATTGTCATCAATGGTAATTTTGCCATCTAAGCAATGCAGATTGCCTTCAGTCGTAATGACCAATGGATTGATTTCCAGCAGGGAGAAGTCAAAGTGTTCAAACATCTTCGCCAGGCCCATAAAGATTTTGGTAAATTGACCAACTTGGACATCATTCAAGCCCAAGGCAAATGCGAGCTCGCGGGCTTGATAAGGTTGCGGGCCCACGATGGGGTCAATGTTCGCAGTGAGAATTTTTTCAGGATGGGTCTTGGCCACTTCTTCAATCTCAACGCCGCCTTCGGTGGAAGCCATGAAGACAATCCGACGGGAGGCGCGATCAACGACGGCGCCTAAATACAATTCTTTGGCAATATCGGTGCAGCTTTCAACGAGAATCGTGTTGACGGGTTGACCTTTAGCATCGGTTTGATAAGTCACTAAATTGGTGCCGAGGAGGCGATCGCAAAAAGCTTGAATCTCTTCATTCGTTTTGACCAGCTTGACGCCACCTGCTTTGCCGCGCCCACCTGCGTGCACCTGGGCTTTAATCACCCACATATTGCCGCCGACATCGCTGGCTGCTTTGATTGCTTCGGCTGCGGATTTCACAGCAAAGCCTTTCGAAACAGGGAGTCCATATTCACGAAAGAGTTGTTTTGCCTGGTATTCATGTAAATTCATAAGAGTCTCTTTTTTAGTTAAACAAAAGCCGGGGCATTCTATCACAAGCAAGCGTAAAAAAAAAGTTGTTTCAGGCGCAAAATCCAGTTATAATAGCTGCGCAGTTGAGGGCTGGGTAGCAAAATGGTTATGCAGAGGCCTGCAAAGCCTTAGACGCCGGTTCGATTCCGGCCTCAGCCTCCAATTCTGCAACACCATCGCCCGGGTGGTGAAACTGGTAGACACAAGGGATTTAAAATCCCTCGGCTGGAGACGGCTGTGCCGGTTCGATTCCGGCCCCGGGCACCATTTATAGCTTCCGCAGACGTTCGATAAAATCCAAAAAACATAGATAAATAAAGGGCTTAAAGCCTGTTTCACGTCCGTATTCTTCCGTCAAAATCCGGAGAGAGCCAGTTGAAAACAGGGTATAATACCGGGTATAATTTCAATTAACAAAAGGAGATACCCCGTATGCCACTTAATGACTTGATTATTCGTGCTTCCAAGCCCATGGAAAAAGCCTATAAACTGACGGATGCAAAGGGACTATTTTTATTGATCCATCCCAATGGTTCCAAGTATTGGCGCTACAGATACTCTTTTGCAAATAAAGAAAAGCTGCTTGCCTTGGGCGTGTACCCTGCCGTGAAATTAGCCGAAGCGAGGGAGAAGCGTGATAGAGCCCGTAAACTCTTAGATGAGCATATTGATCCAGCAATGGCAAAAAGAATGTCCAAGAACGATGCGCTCCTTGCTATGGAAAATAGTTTTGAAGCGATTGCACGTGAATGGCATCTCAAATTTTTGGGTACATGGACGGAAAAGCATGGTCAGAAAATTCTAAAGCGTTTGGAGGATGATGTTTTTCCATGGTTAGGCAAGCGTCCTATCGTTGATGTAAGCGCTCCTGAACTATTAAGTGTGCTTCGTCGAATAGAAAAAAGAGGCGCCGTAGCCATTGCGCATCGTATCCTGCAGCATTGCAGTAAAGTTTTTCGCTATGGAATTGCCACGGGAAGAGCGCAGCGTGACGTCGCTGCTGATCTACGTGGTGCATTAGCGCCTGAGAAAAAAGGGCATTATCCCACTATTGTTGATCCCAAAAAGATTGGCTATTTATTACGAGCGATTCAAGATTATCAAGGCTCATTTTTGACTCGATGTGCCTTGCGACTAGCCCCCTTATTTTTCGTACGACCTGGTGAGTTGCGTCAGGCTGAATGGTCTGAATTTGATTTTAAAGCGAAAGAATGGCGTATTCCAGCCAGTAAAATGAAAATGCGTGAAACGCATATTGTACCCCTCTCAACTCAGGCGATTGCAATTTTGGAAGAGTTAAAGCCGTTGACTGGTGAAGGGCGGTATTTATTTCCGGGAGTGCGCTATCCCACGCGGCCTATGTCTGATAATACCCTTAATTGTGCTTTGCGTCGGATGGGGTACACCAATGATGAAATTACCAGTCACAGTTTTCGTTCAATGGCGTCGACTCTGCTCAATGAACAGGGTTGGAATCCGGATGCGATTGAAAGACAGCTTGCACATGGAGAGCGCAATAAGATTCGTGCTGCGTATAATTATGCCGAATATCTACCAGAGCGACGGGAGATGATGCAAGCTTGGAGTGACTATTTGGCTCAGCTTTAATAAAAAAATGCCGCCAAGATCATAGATCAAAGCGGCATAAAGGTTGCATAAAGACTATTTTATCGCGTAGGGTGCATTCTAGCCTGACTGATTTTACTTTCAATCCAAGCTTCAATTTCGCTGTGAATCCAGCCAACAGTTCTAGTCGTTAGAGCAATCCTCACCGGAAACTCACCCGTCTTCATTTTCTCATAAATCGTGGTGCGTTTGAGGCCCGTTAATTCTTGCACTTCGGGTAGCCTTATGATTTTGGTCATCATAATTCACCTCTGGGCTTTTGATCGCCCCAGGCTTCAGTCACGACAATCTTACGACCATCGTATTCCTTGTGAAGCATGCCTTGCAGGGCTGCTTCAGCTTCGGCTTGAGTCGACATTTCCACAAAGCCGAATCCTCGGCTGAGTTTAGTGTCAGGGTGACGGATGACGCGGGCGTAGACTACTTTGCCGATGGTTTCAAAGAGGGCTTTGAGACCATTATCATCGATGGAATAGGGTAATGACCCTACAAATAAACGTTTAGACATTTTTAAATTCTCCAGTTTTGTTGTTTTTATTTTTGATTAAGTCCTCGGGCCCAAAGGTGGGTTGTTCGAGGGCGTTTAGGCGGACATTAAAGTACAGCTGAATGTCCAAGAGAGCGCTGCGATAGGCATTGCAGAAGAGCTCATAGAATGCCTCTTCTTTTTCAATCCCTCTGTTTTCATCGAACAGGGCTTTCAGTTTGGTGCTGAGGGTTTGACGCTCGGCACTCAGCATGTCCTGATTGAGGTTGATCTGAAAGCGCTCTGCTAACTTTAAGAAGCAGGCGCGCTGCAGAGTGTGGGCGAATTCAAAGTTGAGCAAGTGGCTCAGTCTTTGTAAATCACCACTCACAATCAGGCGCATGAATGGGTGGTTTAATGGATTGAAGTCAGGATGAAGACTCATCAAGTTTTCAGCCTGGACGATCCATTTGTAGTAGCGCTTATTGCGCATGTTTTTCAGGTATTCCTGAATGGCGATTTTTTCAATGCCTTTCAGTTTTTTGCGGATAGCTAAATCACGAAGGTTGCCCTTGAAATTGTATTGATCCACGGATTTACTGGTTTTGAGCCACAAGTTGTAGTGGCTTTTTAACGTTTCGATTTTCTTATTATTTTTCATTTTGGTTTCCTTAGTGCTTCTTGATGTCAACGGGGTTTTTGTCATATTGGCCGTCGAAGCGTGGTTGTTTAAAATATGGGATTTTTTCGCACAGAATCGCTTTGGCTGATCGAATAAATACGAGCTGCCTGTCGCTATTCATCTCACGAATTTCGTTGCTATGAATGAGCTCTGTGCGTGTTTCCTGTTCGCTTTCTGATTGGTTGGTCGAGGACTGTTTCCCTGAGGAGCGACTTTTTGAAGTGCTGCCCGTGAAAATCGTTCTGCTTCCCCCCAGTTTTTGAATCCACTCCATCGTCTCGATATCGTCGATATTGAAGAACTGCTTGAGTGGCGCGCCAGTAAATAAACCGGGTTTGCTGTATTGATTAATTTGGCCGATATCCTGGAAGACTGACCAGATTACAATGCCGCAATTGCGTAGCTCTGCAATCATTTTTTCGATATCGGGGAAATAACCCAACTGGCCTTGTTCGTCGAAAATAAACAGGGTCTCTTTATCAGGGCGATCTTCGGGGTCGGCTTGGATAAAGATATTGTACAGTGAAGCTAAAACCGCACGGACAAATTTTTTACCACTGGATTGATCGCTCGGTAGGACAACATAGACGTCCATATTGCCTTTCAAGAAATCCTTCAAGTCAAAATTGCTTTGAGCGACAAATTCACGCATGTTGATATCGTCCAGCCAATTGAGATGGCGGGATGCATTAGTCATCAAGCTATCGCGGTGTTCACCATGGCTTTGATTCCTTAGTACTGCAGCTGCTTTTTCGGCATGATATAACGTCGAGTCGGCCATCAAGTCGACAGTAGTTTTAAGGTCTTCTGTTTCGAGATTGAGAATTTCATTCACTCGAGCCAGATTACGACTGCTTGGTTCTTCTTTCTTCGACACCCATTCAATGAGACCTTTCAAAATCGTTTTTGAGGCTTCATTAAAGTGTTCTGTCGTAGAATTACCATCCTTGCTCGGTGAAATCAGGCTTTCAACTAGAGATTCTAGCGTCCGATCATACATTCTTGCATCTGCAGCCAATAAATCCAATGGATTAAAGGTATAGACTTTACTGACCAACGAGGCTGGTTTGTTTTCCATAAACTTAGTCGTTCTGGTTACACCATAGGGATCCAGAACAATGCTTTCTCGATTAAAATTGAGATGACGATGTCGTCCAGCCACTGCCCAAAGTTCACCTTTAGGATCATTGACAAATACAGGTCGATCTTCTGTCAAAAGCGCAGGAATGACCACCCCTGTTGATTTGCCACCGCCAGGTTGCGCGATGATGGTGCGATTGCAGAGTGGGTAATAAAGATAATTGCCCTTTTCATCTTTACCAAACAGCGAACCTGACTCATCGTAGGCATTCATTTCAGCAAAGGCTGTTTTGTCAGCAAATGCGGCTGTCCCAAAGATCCCAGAGGTTTTGGGCTCGCGATTTTTATTAATGCCAAAGACCGCAAAACTGAATATCGCAAAGGCAGCTGGAATCAAATACAGCCAACCATATTGGCTGAAGTAGTTTTTCAGAAGGGCAAAATGAGCCATAGCGCCCATGTGATATTCTTGGGCAGCAACATTGATTGTCATTAAATCAAAGCCAAAAAACAGAGCTAAAACGGCAAGGCCTGCCACACCCACGGCTGCTACACTTGCGCCCAGCAGCATGGAGCTTTCTTTGTTATTCTTGTTTTTGGTGGCATTAAACCAAGCATAGCCGATTGCCGCGATGTTAATCAAGGCATAAAGAATGAACATGATGCACTGATCGCCATAGGAATTGGGCATAAAGCTGGTTTCGCCTACAGCAAATTGGTTGTAGTTGTGAATTCGAGCGCCACAGGTCAGCAGGATGGATAAAATCACCATCCCTGCAAACAATGTGATTGACTCGATTTTCGATTGGTTGGACGGCGTTTGTCTTGCAGCACCAATCCAAGTTTGGAATAGATTTCCGTTATTTTTATTATTGTTAGACATGGTAGTATCCTCCTTGGGTTAAGGCATTTTGTTGTGGATGATGGGTGATAAACGAACCATAAAAGGTCGTTGACGCACCGGTTGGCAATGATTCTTCACTGCGATCCCGTTCCCAGGAGTCGAGGAGATCACGGAGATGATATCTAGCGCATTCATCGCCATCGCTAGATTCAGCGTCAGAGCTGGATGCGGCAAGGGACATTTCTTCCCTCGCACAAGCTTGGTATATCTTTCTGGCGAGTAGGCCAGTTGCTGATAAAATCAGCCCTGCGCCCGCACCCAATAAACCTGCGTAAAGCAGCTCGGTATTGGATTCATCCGTATAAGGTTTGGCAATTCCCGCACCTGCGGTGGCCAGGAGGCCGCCCGCAAGAGTGCTGATTGCTATTATTGTTAGGTTTTTCATTTTAGTTGTTTCCTTCGTTGTAAGGGCCAGTGAAGGGGATGTCACGCGTAACAAGTACGTTAAAATTGTCCCCTGGCCGAATATTAATAGTGGGCTGAACATTGATATTTTTTTGGATCAGCTCCGTTGATGTTTGCCCCAATTGTTGACCCATCGCACTCGCAATAATTTGCTGATTGGTGGGCGCCCCGTTTGAGGTGTTATTGTTGGGTTGTGACAACTGCATTCCCGCACTGAACAAGCTCATCAGTAAGGCAGAGCCGTAGATGCGGAAGTAATGATTGTCGACTTGGTCGTGAAGACCTGCAAAACCGCTTAAGTCAGCGCCAGGCATTCCTTCGAGATCAATATATTGATCATTCGGGAGGATCACTCGCGTCCAGACAATCAAAACTCGGCTTTGACCGTAGGCGACTTGGGAGTCATAAGTTCCCAATAGTTTTGAGCCTTGTGGGATCAAAATATTGTTGCCCGTTTTGGAGTCGTAGACATTTTGTGAGACTAAGGCCTGGATTTGACCAGGTAGGTCTGAATCAATCCCTGTGATTAAAGTCGCAGGAATGATTGCGCCTGCCATCACCATATAAGGCGACGCGGTATTTTGAACACCAGTTTTTAGTTGGTCATCGCCACCCGTTTGGTTTTGCAAAAAGCTGTTCTTTTCGCCCTGCATGTTTTGATCATCCTGGCTTGGAGCCGCGGCTTGATTGACAGGCATAGGGGTAACAGCGGGAGTGGCAGGTGCAGTATTACTGCTGCTATTGCCACCCATATTACTGCCAGAATCGAATCCATTAGGCGTCAAACTGCTTTGCATGCCATTTTGCATGGCTTGTTGGGCAGGATCTTGAGTGGCGCCATTTACTTGGCTACTTGCACCATATCCTTGAAATGGACTGCTGCCAGTTGGGCTGGAAGTGCCATTGTTAGGCGAGGTGCTTGCCAATCCCGACATATTGGAGGGCAGGTTGCCCTCCGTTGTCGAAGTCGCTCCGTTTGTCGATGCAGTATTGGAATCTTTAGCCCCAGCACTGCCGTAAGCCTGAGTCTCAACCTGCGTCAAAATGTTTTGACCTTGCTGATCTTGATTGTTCAGTTCACTGCTGCTGATGCTGGTTGATTCCTGTGGAGTATCTGTAGTGGCGGTCTTTGGTGATAATCCAAAGACTGCCCAGAGGAGATAAACCCCTAATACTGCAAAGACACCGCCAATTAGGACTTTACCCTTAGTGCTCATTTTCGTGCCTGTAGGTGCCTTGGGAACAGCGCTTTCAGCCTTTTGAGGGGCTGGAGTTGCTGCTTGTTCTGGCTTTACTTCTATTGGTGTTTCTGTGTGTTTAATATCAGTCATGATGCGTCTCCTTAAAACCACGAGTGATCGAGGTTTTTGTTAGTGATGACAACCTTCACTTGGTCACCACCCACACCTGATACTAAAACCGCTTGGGTAAAGACACGGTCAATCACAAAGTCCACAGTGCCGTCGCTTTCGATCTTTTTACGGAAGTTGACGAGCTGATCCTGTCCGTTGTCCAAAACAAACAGAACGGGTAGCTGTGTGCTATTCACCGCATTAGGGAATTGAATGATGGTATGTACGCCGTCATCAAAGACCCTCAAGGGTTTCCAGCTGGGTGATGCGCCGCTGATCTTGTAGTTGAAATTGACATTGTTAAGGTCAATATTGGTTCCATTGGCGGAGGCAATCACATTCTGACTTTGTTGATTTTGCTGACTCAAAGCGCTGTTCATGGCGTTTTGAATCTCCTGATTGGTGTCATCTGGATAATAGAAGACCGCCTGGCGCACGTAGTCTGTGTTTGAAGTCAGCAAAGCGATGTTGTAAATCCGCTTGTCTGTCGTTAAAACCAGATTAGTGGCGAGGTTAGGCGCTTTAGGTTTGACCACAAGCAATTCAGCCCCATTTGGCCAAGTACTACCGACAAACATAGGCTTCACATCCCAATTCGCTGTATCACCCAGCGAGATATCTTTGATTAGCTCACCCTGTTGAAACAGGATGGTGCAGATATGCATGGGCTCACAGGCAATATAGATCTGTTGAGTCGGATCGTAAGGGAAGCCCTCGAAGCCATCCGTTGTGACGTGTGGCGCTTTACCTGTCTTCTGATAGCTTTGGTAAGCCATGATGAGGGCAGGATTTGAGCCATAGCCAAAACTGGCTTCGATATTCGGCGTTGTCTGCATTGGCACAGTCACTGTTTTGGTGACGACTTCCGTTGCAGGTGCAAAAGTTTGCCTTGCTGGGGTGCTTGAACACCCCATTAATGTCGTAAAGACTCCTGCTGTGCAGGCCAAGGCAACTAATTTTAATTTATTGGTTTTCATTATTGTTGTACTCCATTGTTGTTATTAGTGTTGATTTGTTGTGTCCAGGTGAGGTCAGTGATGTACAGCCCCAGAGGGTTGTAACGAATATCTTTGACATCGCCCAGTTTGTAAGTGATTTCGGCAATAAAGTTGTTTTGCGAAACCGGTTCATTAGCCAAAGTGGTGGTTGTTTCCTGCCAAGCCACTTCATAGCTGTTATTAGTGCGTTTGATTTCATACAGCACATTGATCGAGACCTTTTCTGTTTTACCCACAATCAGCGGATTATTTTGCTGATAGTAGTTGCTCAATGTGGTGAACGCGTTGCCTGTTGTCAGGGCTTGTGCCGCATAGACATTGTCTTGATCTACAGAAGGATCTCCGGTCACACCGCGTGAGTAGAGGATAAATTTGTAGAGACTGCCTTTGATGGCGTTTTCTGGAACATCACTGCCGCTAAAACTGCTCGCTTCCATCCCAGTCACGACGCTGCCATTGCTGGCAACCTCGACTACATAAGGTTTTAAGCGAGACTGGCTTGCAATATGGCCGATCACACATCCGAGTAGAATGATGACGAGGGCCAGAATCGCAATAATACGGTAGCTGTTTTCCAGTTGGGTGACTGTGCTGCCGTAAAGTTCATTCCAGGCGGCACGGCCTTTTACATAGGGGCTATCCCGATTTTCAATCTCGGCATCTGTTGCCAAAATATCAGGAGCGCCCTGTTGTTTTTTCATTAAGTTAATGATATTGATTTTCATTTTTTAGTTTTCCTTGTTGTTATTGTTAAAAAAATCACCTTGGCCATTTGGGCCAGGAAGGTGAATGACGGGGCTACTATTGGTTGTCGCCTCGTCGATCATGGAGCCAGTATCATTACTGCCTCCAAAATGGGTCAGCATGGCTGAGCTGAGAGACCCGCCTTCTGAAGAAGCAACGCCACTCGACATCGCCATATCCATGCCGGAGCCAGAAGATCCAAAGCTTGTATTTAAAACCTCTCCGACTCCTCCAGCTCCGCCGTTGCCAGCCAAAGCTTTACCCATGGTAGTGAGGTAAGTACCTGCTGCCGCCATAGTGGATATTGCAGCGACCGTACTTTCCTTGGCATCATTCATATGACTGATGGCAAAGGCTTGAGATGCGGCTGAGGCAATCCGTCCAGGAACATGTTTGACAATCAGGTAATAAACCAAAGCGCCTACTGCAATGCCGAGACAAGTTGTCCAGTCATCGTGTTGAGAGGCCTGATTGATCATATTGGCCCAGTCTTGGCCGATTGCAATTCCCACCGCAATCATGACGTACAGCATCATGAGCTTTATGCCAACGCCAATGGTCATCCCTAAATATTCCCGCGCCATAGGCAGGGTATAAGAGGTTGAGCCAAAGGCGATGAATAACGCGCTGACCGCCACTAAAAAGTAGCTCTCAATTAGCGTAATCATCAGATCCGCTGCAATGAGTCCATAACAAATGACAATCAAAATGCAGCAGAAAGTGCCGAAGATCGCGAAGGCAATATTGCTGAGTACTCCCCAGGCGTTGAAGCTCTGGATAATGCCGCTGGCAATGGATAGGCCTTCACTCACCACACTGGATGGGTCAATTGCTGTAATCGTTGAGCCCGCAATCCCTAATTGTGTGAAGGAATTGAAAAGCTCTGGTAGCAATGTGCCCGCATTGGTGATCAGGTAGTACAGAATCGAAATGACAATCAGGTTTTTGATCGTATTGATCATCATGCCTGTGAGATTGCCTTCACCACTCAAAATATTTTTACTAATTTTGAGGGTGAATTGGATCAGCACTAAAATCACCATCAGATGCATGCCCGCGCTTTCAACCTGATTAAACCAATGTTGAGTTGCCTGGAGGTATTCTTGCGTGATCGTATCAAAAATCTGGATCTGCATGATTAATTCCCCCCATTAAAATTGGGCATATTGGAAAAGCCATTCTGGTTTTGATAGCTGGGATAAGTACTATCCATTCCATTCACCAAGTCCTGTTGAACAGACTGATTGGCCTGATCGCGTTGGACTTGATACGCCATGTAAGTGTTTTGGCTATTAATCTGCGTCATTTCCAGCTGGCGTAATTCCTCCATCTGGTTGAGCATTTCACCTGAAAGCATATTGCCCGCTTGCAGTGCCTGCATCTGCCCCGTGGGGCTGGATGCAACCGCACGTAAGGACTGGATGGTTTGCTCTTCAGACGCAAAGTCTGAGGCCTGAAGCGATATCGAGTCCAATGCCCCCCGCACCGTATCCAAAGTGGTGTTCGACCAATTTTGATAGGATTGCTGATAGTTCTGCGGCGACTGATAGCCTGGATAAATCTGTCTAAAGCTTTGATCCATACTCTGCATGGTGTATGCCAAAGACTGACCTGTCTGAATCGCACTTCCCAGGTTTGCTAGGGTTTGCGAAATATCCGTCCAGTTGAAGCTGGCAAAATTTTTAATGTTTTTCGCTTCGACCTGGAACTGCTGCAATTGGGTCTGATACGCTTGCATCTGCTGAATTACTATCTGGGTGGTCTGCATGGCAGTGACTGCGTTTTTGCCAAAGTTGGCAGGATCAAACACAATCATTGCGGAGGCTTGGCTTGCAAAGAATCCCAAGCAAGCCGTAGCAACTAAAAGTTTTACTTTCATGGTGCCACCTTCAGGCCCTTGTATTGCAGCCATTCTCTGATCCAGCTTTGATCTTCGCGGTTATAGAGAGACATGAATTTTTCGACATCTTCTTTGCTGGAGACGCCTATAAAAGCCAAGGTCACAGACCCTAGTCCCAAAGTGATCAGCCGATTATCGCGAGGATAAGTGACGTAATAATCCCGTTTGGGTTTAGCTGAGGCGATGATCTGAATTTGCCGTTCATTTAAACCACATGATTGATAAATGGCTTTCGCTTCATCCGTCATAGCATCATTGGGTAAATAGATCTTCGTTTTGCAGGATTCCAGCAATACAGCGCTGATCTCAGATTCCGCCGCATCTTTCAGAGATTGGGAAGCAATGACAATCGCAACATTAAATTTACGTAAAGTCTTGAACCAATCTTTGAGCTTTTTGGCAAAATACGGATTATCGAGGTAAAGCCAGCCTTCATCCAGGATTAATAAAGCTGGATGGCGCTTTTTAAATTCGCGATAGAGTACCCGAAACAGGTAATCAATCACAGGCAAATAAAAGGCGTTCTTTTGTTCCAGCAGCCAGCCCATTTCAAAAGCCATCAGCGAGCTTATGCCGATCTGGTCTTCGCTGGCATTCAGCAAAGATGACATGGCGTCAGACTCTGTATAGACGCTCAAAGCGCTACGCATTTGCTTATCCTGAAGCATGTCGATAAAGCCACTTAAATTCCAAGTGCTCCGCCCAGAATGCCGCAGATTAAACAGTGCATCGCGGATCTCGCCTTTTTGGTCAGGCGTTGGAGTGATTCCCTGCAGTTCCATCAGATTTTCGATAAAACCCAATGTCCAGTCGAACTCTTCGTCATCATCGATATGAGACAAGGGTGCAAGACTGATGGATTGGTTTTTGCCAACGTCGTAATAATCCCCGTTCAGCGATAAAGTGATCACCTTGTTGGAATTATCTTTGTCAAAGACATAGACCCGCGATTCAGGATATTTGCGGTGTTGTGCCATCAAGAGCCCTAAAAGCGTCGATTTCCCTGCGCCAGTCGGCCCAATAATCATGGTGTGACCAATATCACCCACATGTAAATTGAAGCGAAACGGTGTCGCACCCTGAGTCGCTGAATAAAATAGCGGTGCAGAGGCGGCTGGATAATATGGGCATGGACAAAACTCCTCACCTTGATAGATGGAGCTAACAGGTGCCATGCAACCTAACTCGTAAGAACTCAAAAGAATCTTACGCAGATTGCGATCCCCATGACTGGGTAAAGAACCCAGATAGGCATCAATGGCGTTGTAGTCTTCATCTTTGGTCAAAAAGCCTAGCTGTTGCAGCGCTCTGGTAACAAGCCGTACTTCATCATCCAATTTTTTAGCGTCATCATTCATAAGCACGATGACATTGGTAATGTAGCCATAGCGTACCAGGGTGCTTGAATTAGCGGTTTTGGCCTCTTCAATATCAGCAACCATCGTCGCTGCATCCCCATTTTGCAGAGTCGGTGCACCGCCAAAGGCTTGACGTGCAATCCCTTTAAAGCCTAAAGCTTTTTGATACCAGCCACGTCCCATTTCTTTGAGTTTGGCTTCAGCGCCACCGTGACTCAATGGGATAAACCGCAATGACCAGCGGTAAACCAGAGGCAGGCTATTAAGCAATTCCATGACTGTGGGATAAACCTCAGCGGGATATTCAGAGACATTAATCACCCGAATATGCTTATTGCCCATACGCGGACGAATTCCCCCGATAAAATGGTCATGACTCAGATACGAATCTAAGAATAAGCCAATCGGTGGAACCTGTACCCGTTGCTTTTGACCTGTAACGCAGTAGTGCAGGAAGGTCAAAAGAGCGCTACCACTCAATCTTTCCAGAGTGAGGTAAGTTGCAACTGAATTCAAAACGCCAGTGAGACGCTCTTCAAATAGGCGGTGTGCCTGTCTGAGTTTGGCATCTTCGTTGGTGGTTTGTGGCTGATCGCTGACTATAAACAGTTTTTTGATCCATGACCGAACAACAGGTTCAGGCATATAGGTCAAAGTCACATAGGTCAGCGTATCAAAATGAGTGCCTTCTGTCTGATACTGACGACGACGCTCATCTTCAATCAATTGTGAGACGGTATCTGGAAATTTCTGCATTGCGCTATATTCAGTGGAATGCATCCGTACCAGATTGAATTCAACCATCCAGCCTGAGTCGGTTGCCTTGAGGCTTTGATTCAGACTTTTGACAATTTGATCCAACTCACCGCTAGTTGATGATTCTACGTCGCGACCCCGATATAAAAACGTTGCCGCAAAGGCACCATCCTTCATCAGAATGACGTTTTTCTCATAGATCATCATGTAGTTGAGCAGCTCATTAAAACCAAGCTGTGTGGCTTTGTTGTCCAAGTCACGACGGGTGTCAGAGACTTGAACCAGCGGCTTAAACAAGCCCGCAAATACTTTCGTAAAGTTAAACATTTTTTATTCTCCTAAAATTGAGGAATAGAGGTGGGTTTTTGGGAAAGTGCTTTTGCCCGCGCAAAACTCACTGGCGGATAAAACCCCTTGTAGCGAAAGTGATTCAGCATCACCTTCATGATCTTCGGATCCTTTTTAAAACCCCACACGGCAATCGAGTGGAAGAACACAAAGACCATGGGCCCCACCAGTGCATAAGGCATGTGAAATCGAGTCACGTACACAATCAATACACTGATAAGGCCGTAGAGAAACAAAGGCGCTTTATCGACACCCATAAAAAGCATGTCTCGACTCAAAGCACGGTTGATACGAATAGGTGTTCCTCTCATGGTAAAATCCCCTCCTTAAACCACTGCGCCGGACATCCCAGGCACCATGAGGATTAGAGTCGGTGCAGCTAAAACTAAGCCACCTCCCACCAAAGCACTCACCACCTGTTTCATGCCCACGTCATGGCCTTTAAAAATCCAGAAGAAGCCTGCAGCAACGATCCCAATCGCGGTAATCAATGCGATGGGTGCGCCCTGTAGTTCGTTCAGCATCTTGTAAAGAGCACCCGTGAAGGCATAGCCGTCCTGGGTCGCTGCGAAACAAGGTGTGCCCGTCACCGAAAGTGATAGGGTCAACAACGCTTTGCGCGACTTTTTTCTGAGGAGACTCATAAAATATGAGCCACTCAGCTTAGGCTTGGCATTGATGATCAGGTTCTTCTTGATCTTGATTTGTTTTTTAGTTGTTACGTTTTTCATTTTGGTATTACTCCATTATTTTTGTTGTTGTGAAGCTCGGCCCTATGCCAGCTCCTTGAATAAAAATGTCCCACTCTTAGAGTCGTAACCCGTCAGAAGTGAGACATTTTTAATACGGCGTTTCATCGTCTTGTTATCGCGATGGACAGAGACAATGACTTGAATCGTTTCTAAAAGTAGTGAAATCGGTTTAACCACCCCAGCCTCTTCGGCGAGAGATAAGCAGCGCTCAATCGCAGAGTGAGTATCATTCGCGTGGATGGTAGCAATACCGCCAGGGCAGCCCGTATTCCAAGCCTTCATCAAATACAGCATCGCCTTATCACGTACTTCCCCAATGATGATGCGGTCGGGACGCGAACGCATGGCTACATACACCAGCTTTTGCAGATCGATTGGCACGGCAAGCAGTAAATTGGTGGTCATGCGCAACACGTTTTTGGCTGAACACTGCAATTCTTCAACGTCTTCCAAAATGAGAAGGCGTTCGCAGTGGTCAACAATTTGGGTTAATTCGTGAATACAAGCATTGGTGAACGTAGTCTTGCCTGTTCCAGGTCCACCACAAACGAGGATATTTTTGCGATCCCGAATTGCAGCCCGAATTGATTCAGCTTGAGCCTGTGTCAATGATTTTTTATCAATGTAATCTGAAAAGGTATAAATTAACTTCGCTTTTTTGCGAATGGTAAAAGAGGGGGCATTCACAATCGACGGCAAAATGGCTTCAAAGCGTGATTGATCCAACGGAAATTCGCATTCCAAAATAGGATTGTCCTGATTGGCGGTCATTCCTTTGATGCCTGCAACCTTACGGATTATCCGCTCAGCCTGTTCGGCTGAAACGTTTCCGTAGACACGCATCCCATGAATATGATCCTCAACCCACAGGACGCCATCAGGATTTAGCATAATCTCAGTGATTGCCTCATCTCTAATGGCGTCTAGGATTGGACCCGAGCATTCTTGTTCTAATTGTTTTATGCGCGGATCAAGAGGACGATCCAGCGAGTGTTTATGAGCGCTCATGCTGGTTCTCCTCTGAACAGCTGGTCTACTTGTTGTAGCAGAAACAAGCTTACAGCGGGACTAATCCCCCCACGGCACGGTTTAATGGTTTGCATATTTCCCTTCATCATCACCGTGGGAGAAACTGGTTTTGTATCATCAAAATTCTGTTTCACTTTTACACCTTAAAATTTGGTTAAACTTCATGGGGCTATGAAACCATATTTCAAAA
>CAMARA010000031.1 GCA_945860585.1 Francisella tularensis subsp. holarctica
TCTCTTAATCTTTCAACTAAAAAAGCTTCGCTCAGTCTTCAAAGCTTGTGTTCTTATTTATCCTCTTAAACATCCCGTCTTGCCTCTATCTCGTTGCAAGACCGCCTATTATACGGATCTATTCTCCCGTGTCAACACCTTTTTGCAATCTTTTTTAAAATATTTGCAAAAAGGTGAAATTACAAATTAGACTGCAACCACTCAGCCATCTTAATCTTGTTGATATTCTTACGTTTAGCATAATTCTGAACCTGCTCAGCATTGATCTTCCCAACGACAAAATAATGCGCCTCAGGATGCGCATAGTAAAAGCCAGACACAGATGAGGCTGGCCACATCGCCAAACTTTCCGTCAAACTGACGCCGACTTGCTCAGGATGCAACAAATCAAACAGCGGCCATTTTTCGGTATGATCAGGACATGCAGGATAACCAGGCGCTGGGCGAATGCCTTGATATTTTTCGGCGATCAATTCTGCTTTTGACAAAACCTCATCCGCCGCATAACCCCAATAATGCTTACGCACCTGCTCATGCAGATACTCAGCGGCTGCTTCCGCCAAGCGATCGGCTAAAATTTTGGCCATGATATTGTGATAATCATCGTGATCTTCATCATAATGTGCCAGCAACTCAGGCAGCCCCAAGCCCGCGGTCACCACAAAGGCACCCAGATAATCCACCACCCCTGTCTCTTTCGGCGCAATAAAATCGGCGAGACACTTATTCGGCTTGGCATCGGGCTTTGGTTTTTGCTGACGCAGATGACTGAATTGCTTTAGGACCACCGCACGCGTTGCATCGGCATAAATCTCCACATCATCGTGATGGATAGAATTCGCAGGGAAAATCCCAAACACGGCTTTGGCCTGTAGACTTTTCGTGGCAATAATTTCATCCAGCATGGCGTTTGCTTCAGTAAATAATTTCTGCGCTTCTTTACCAAAACTGGGACTCTTAAAAATCTGCGGATATTGACCGCGCAATTGCCAGGCAAAGAAAAACGGCGTCCAATCGATGTAATCCCGCAACACTGCAATATCCAGATCCAGAACTTTTTGGCCCAGAAAATTCGGCTTGACGGGTGCAAAATATAGCTTGATGCGACTCTCCTGCGCCTGTTGTAGGCTGATCCAATCTGCATCAGCTTTCTTATTCCCATGCACTTTGCGAATTTGATCATACTCCAGTTTCAAAGCCTTCAAGTAGTCTGTTTTACTGGAGCCCAATAATTTCGACAACACCGGCACCGAGCGCGAGGCATCTTTGACATACACCACGGCATGATCATAATGCGGATCAATTTTCACTGCGGTATGCGTGGGGGAGGTCGTCGCCCCGCCAATCAATAAAGGAATGGTAAAGCCGAGGCGCTGCATCTCTTTGGCCACATGCACCATCTCATCCAAAGACGGCGTAATCAAGCCACTCAAACCAATGATATCGACTTTTTCTTCTTTGGCCACGGTCAAAATTTTATCACATGGCACCATCACACCCAGATCAATCACTTGATACCCATTACATTGCATGATAATTCCGACAATATTTTTGCCGATATCATGCACATCGCCCTTCACCGTCGCCATGAGGATTTTGCCTTTAAACGCACTATCTGCCCCGCCGACTTCTTTTTCGGACTCGATAAACGGCAGCAAATAGGCGACGGCTTTTTTCATGACGCGCGCGCTTTTCACCACTTGGGGCAAAAACATTTTCCCTTCGCCAAACAAATCGCCCACTACATTCATGCCATCCATAAGCGGGCCTTCGATCACTTCAATGGTTTTGGCAAACTGTTGCCGCGCTTCTTCCACATCAATCTCAATAAAATCGGTAATGCCATTCACCAGCGAATGCGTCAAACGCGCTGCAACGGGTTGCTCACGCCAGGCCAAATCTCGCACGGAGACCTGACCCATTGTACCTTTCAAGGATGCGGACATATCCAGCAAACGTTCCGTCGCATCTTCACGCCGATTCAAAATCACATCTTCGACGCATGCCTTTAAATCAGGCGGAATCTGCGCATAAATCTGCAATTGCCCCGCATTCACAATCCCCATATCCATGCCGGCCTGAATCGCATGATAGAGGAA
This sequence comes from Francisella tularensis subsp. holarctica, assembly GCA_945860585.1. Classification (GTDB taxonomy): domain Bacteria; phylum Pseudomonadota; class Gammaproteobacteria; order Francisellales; family CACEW01; genus JAJZUD01. The sequence continues at coordinate 2,100 of CAMARA010000031.1, forward strand.
AACCGAATGCATCGCCTCGCGCACCGGATCATTGCCCCGAAACGAAAACGACACATTACTGACGCCGCCACTAATCAACGCACCCGGGCACTCTAGTTTAATCCGCTTGACCGCGCGGATGTATGTGTTGGCATAATCATCATGCTCTTTAATCCCAGTTGCCACGGCAAAAATATTCGGGTCAAAAATAATATCCTGCGGCGCAAACCCCACCCTTTCTGTCAAAATTTTATATGCCCGTTTACAGATACTGACTTTGCGTTCTTCCGTATCGGCTTGGCCCTCTTCATCAAAGGCCATCACCACTACGGCCGCACCAAAGCGTCGCACGATTTCCGCCTGCTCAATAAACTGCGCCTCGCCCTCTTTCATACTAATCGAATTAACGATGCCCTTGCCCTGAATACATTTGAGTCCGGCCTGCAGAATCTCCCATTTAGACGAATCAATCATGATCGGCACTTTGGAAATATCTGGCTCCGTCGCCACCAGGTTTAAAAAAGTCCGCATCGCTGAAATCGCATCCAGCATTGCATCATCCATATTGATGTCGATGATCTGCGCCCCGTTTTCAACCTGCTGCCGCGCCACGGCCAGCGCCTCTTCATACTGCTCTTCACGAATCAGCCGGGCAAAACGTGCTGAGCCGGATACATTGGTACGTTCGCCCACATTGACAAAATTCGTCTCCGGGCGAATCTCCAGCATCTCCAGTCCACTCAAACGGCAATAGGGTTGAATCGTGGGAATCACCCGTGGCGCAATCCGTTCTACAGCCTGCGCCATCGCTGCAATATGCGCAGGCCCCGTACCACAACAACCGCCGACAATATTCACAAAACCACTTTCAGCAAAATCCTGAATATAGCCCGCCATTTCCTCAGGGTCCTGATCATACTCCCCAAACTGATTCGGCAGGCCGGCATTGGGATAGGCGCAAATATACGTATCAGCAATCTGCGAGAGCACCGCCAAATAAGGCCGCATCTCCGCCGCACCCAGGGCACAATTCAAACCAATTGAAAGCGGTTGCGCATGCTTGACCGACGTCCAAAATGCCTCCACCGTTTGTCCTGACAAAGTCCGTCCACTCGCATCGGTAATCGTGCCCGAAATCATCAATGGCAAACGCGTACCGATTTTGGCAAAAAAGGTCTCCACCGCATAGATCGCGGCCTTGGCATTCAGGGTATCAAAAACAGTTTCAATCAAAAAACCATCCACGCCGCCCGCATGCAAAGCCTCCACCGCCGTCGTATAAGCCGCAACCAGCTGATCAAAATCCACATTCCGCGCCGCAGGGTTATTGACATTCGGCGAGAGTGATGCCGTCCGATTTGTCGGCCCCAATCCCCCCATCACATAACGAGGCTTCGCAGGCGTTTTCAAAGTCATCGCATCCGCAACCCGCCGCGCCAATTGTGCAGAGCTCAGATTCAGCTCATACGCCAAATCCGCCAGATCATAATCCAATTGAGAAATGGCATTCGCATTAAAAGTATTGGTCTCAATAATATCTGCACCCGCATCCAGATATTGCTGATGAATCTCCGCAATAATCTGCGGTTGGGTCAGAGACAGCAGATCATTATTCCCTTTCAGCGAAGAGGGATGCCCCGCAAAACGCTCCCCCCGATACTGTTCTTCCGACAATTGGTACTTCTGAATCATCGTCCCCATGGCCCCATCCAGAACCAGGATCCGTTCGTTTAGACGCGCTTTAAGCCCCACAGAGCACCCCTTTTTTCTCCAGAAAAACCATCAAACTCCCACAACAAGGCACAAACACCAGCCCTGCTAGAAGACTATTCTGCAAGAAAGGCAGGCCCGCGATCAGGCATGCACCCAGACCTACCAGGGAATGCGCATATAAATCAGTGCTCAGCCAGGTGCCAAAATTAGTCCACAACCAATAGCCAAATAGCGAACTAATGGCATATAGCGCCACGCGCACGCCACTCCGCCGCTGCCCCAAACAATAGACTGAACCCAAGGCCATCGCCAAAAATCCGCTATAGGTAAAAATGCTCCATAAGCCAAATACGCTATATCCGTACATCAGAGCCAAGGCAATATCAGAAATCAACAAACCAGCTAAAGTTAACACGAGGGCCTGTGATTTTTTCCACTCACATCCTGATAACAACACCAAACTGGAGTAGGGACTGAAGTTGGACAAATGCGGCATCATTCGTGAAAATAGCAACAGGCTTATCCACACCAGCCCCTTGCATAAAGTCGATTTTTGCATACTTATCTCACTAAGATCATCTAATTTTGAAGGAGATAGCATCATACAAATTAAATTTAATGTCAAGCGCTTGACGAAGTTCGCAAAATGTTCTAATCTTTTATTGAACAGAATAAACAAAAAACTGGAGGCTAAACATGCTAAGCCCTTTTACACAGCTGGAAGAAATTTTAAAACATGCCAACCCCGATCGCCCTGATGATGAGGCGGCAGAAACAGCAACACGCGCGGGCCTTGAAGATTTTTTCAGCGGGCCCATGGCCACTTCTGTCGACTGGACCATGGGTGCTGAGCGGCAAACCACGGCCCATTTATTTGTACGCTATCTTCATCCGGATTCTTCCATTTGGGATGCAGGATACCTCAAGCGCCTCCACGACACCCTCCCTATTTTTTTACAAACCCAACTGCTCCTGAATCACTCTGATGACTATGCAGAAAGTCCTTTGCGTGAAGCGTATTACAAAAGAGAAGATCACAAACATCCCTTAATCATCATGGCCTTACGCTATCTTTTGCGCACCGTGGATTTTAATCCAGATGCAGCGGATGAGTTAATCGAGGGTGAAAAAAAGGACTATTTTGTGCAGGCCCTCCGTACAGGCCCACGCCCCGGCCCCACGCTCAAGCCACTGCTCACGTTTTACGAAAACATTGATGCGCTTGAGAAAGCCGGTCGTGGCCCCAGAATTTCAGCCAAACCTCCAGCGGGAGGAGAGGCTCACAGCCTAGGACTAAACTAAATTCCGCAAAATCTGCGTCACCACTTTCGCTTTATTCAAAGTAAAAAAATGCAGACTCGGCGCACCGGCTTGGATTAAGTCTTGACAAAGACGCGTCACCACTTCTATGCCCATCTCCTGCACAGCATCATGATCTTCGCCAAAAAACTCTAGGCGTTTCCGCAGATAGCGCGGGATTTCTGCTCCACACATATCCGAAAACCGGGCCAATTGTGTGAAATTATAAATCGGCATGATGCCTGGCACGATCGGCACTTTAACCCCCAGCGCTCGCACATCTTCTACAAACTGGATATAGGCTTCGGGATTATAAAAATATTGCGTGATCGCACTATCCGCACCGGCATCGATTTTTTCCTTAAAGCAGGCAAAATCATGCATCAGGCCTTTGGCTTGTGGATGGCCCTCGGGATAGGCGGCGACTTTGATGTGAAAAGTATGGCCTGTCTCCTCCCGAATAAACTTCACCAAATCACGGGCATACTGAAAATCGAGCGCAGCAGAACCAAAACCAGAGGGCAAATCACCGCGCAAAGCCACAATCCGCTTGACGCCCTGGGCCTGATAGTAGTGCAACAATTCGCGGATCGATTTTTTACTTGCACCGATGCACGATAAATGCGGCGCCACTTGATAATGATTTTTTTGCAAAGCTGCTATGGTGCCCACCGTAAAGTCCTGGGTGCTTCCGCCGGCACCATGCGTGACAGAAAAATATTCCGGTTTGAACATCGAAAGTTGCTTGGCTGTATCTAACAAATGCACCAGGCCTTCGTCTGTTTTCGGGGGAAAAAACTCAAAGCTCCACGACATCTTTGCTCCTTTTCAGATGCATTGAATGGGTCGAGGCAGACCAGCCAACAATGCAATCACACGTAATGGTTTATCCGTATAGTACGCCTGCAATAAGAGACTGTCAAAATCTGGCTGCAGCTGCGCACGGATAAACTTAATCAAGCGCCGTGTCAAGGGCATAATCTGATGTTCAGCATAAAAATCCCGTGCAAACTGAATCACTTGCCAATCAAAATCTGCTAATTCTCGATGCTGACTGGCTGCTTTCTGGAGGGCCCACGCTGCTGTCCATTCTTGAAAGTCCAGCAGATAGCCCGCATCGGTCTCCTGCATTAACGCGCCGCGCGCCACAAGGAATACCCCAGGACAAACAAACTCACAAAGCCGAGGACGGACGCAACATTAACAAACGAAGGCCCCACCACGGCTAAAGCACTGGCGCTCCCCATGATGATAAATGGAATCGCCAGAAACACGCCCATCAAAGAGGAACCTGCAACCATCCCGCAAGATAATAAAGTAGACTGCTCCAGCTTTTGATGCGCCTGTTTTTCATCAACATGACGTTTTTTCAAGTGACGCGCTAGGAAGTATTGCACCACGCCCCCTGCAACAATCGGAGTCATGACTTCAGGCGGCAGATAAATGCCGAGGCCCACCGCCAAAACCGGGAAGCGAATCCCACGCAGATGGCGTGAAACCAAATCTAACACGATCACCCCAAAGCCAACGGCAATGCCAAGATTGACCATCGACCAATTCAAATTATGCGTCAACACCCCTTGCGCCACCGCCGCCATCAAGCTCGCCTGCGGTGCAGACAAAGATTGGCTCGCATTCATGCCCGCATGTGGAAAGACACCGCCCATGCCATAGGCCTGAAACAGTAATTCAAAAATCGGTCCAATTACAATACTGGACACCACCACACCCAGCGCCAGCATGACTTGCTGTTTCCAAGGCGTGGCACCAATCATCATTCCAGCTTTTAAATCCTGCATATTTTCATTCGAGATCGATGCAATCGCCGCTACAACGGCGGCTACCATAATCACCAGGCCAACAATTTTGCCCAGACTGCCACTGTCAAAATGAAACAGCACCAGATAAATACTGGCGAGAATCAAAATAGACAAGATCAAAATGCCAGACAAAGGATTATTGGTCGAGCCCACTACCCCGGTCAAATAGCCGCACACTGTTGCTAGCAAAAAGCCGACCACAATTAAGAAAATCAGCGTAATAAAACTCGCCTCCATAATAAAGGCTCTGGAAAAGTCCAGATTCAAGTGATCGATCAAGCCTGCAACCAGCAAAAACAAGCAGATTGATACGGCTACAATTCCGGTCAACAACCAGAACATGGGAATATTTTTTTCCGTATTTAAGAGAATTTTTTTATCATGCAAACTGGAAAATGCAATTCGAAACCCAGCAATCATTGGGCGCATCAATTGCAAGAGAGTCCAAATACCACCGATCAGCATGGTGCCCACACCGACAAAACGTAAATGCTGATCCCACAGCGTTCCCACCGCATCAGTATGATCCATGCCGATCATGGGATAAACATGACTTAAAACTGGAATCAAGACGACCCAGCCCAAAACAATCCCAAGCAACAAACTCATGCACACTGCGGGCCCAATAATAAAGCCAGCCGCAAACGCTGCCGGACTAAAACCGATCCCCATGCCAAACAGAATATTTCTCGACGATCCCCACATCTGCACATTATCCGCAATCAGCTGAAAACCATCTTGCAAAAAAGTAATCACGCCTCCACCCAAAACGCCACGCAATAGATATTTCAAGAGTCCTTTGCCTTCATGACTCGCACGCAGGACATTCCCAATCGCGGTCCCTTCAGGAAAGCGCAGCTCCGGCAGATACAATAAAACCTGACGCAAAGGCACAGAAAACAAGACCCCCATCAAACCACCAAAGCCCACAATCAAAGCGGTATCGATATAATCAAAGTGATTCCACAAATGCAGAATAATCATTGCCGGCAAAATAAACGCCACCGCCGCCGCAATCCCTTCTCCGCTGGAAGCCGCTGTTTGCACCAGATTACATTCAAAAACAGAATAATGCTTGAACATGCGAAACAATCCAATTGCAAGCACTGCCGCAGGAATTGACGCCGAAATAGTGGTCCCAATTTTTAAAGCAAGATACGCATTCGACGCCGCTAATAAAACCGCAAGCAGCATTGAAAAAATAAAAGCCTTGAGTGTAAACTCCAAACGAGGAGCCGTTGGATTGTCATTCATAAAAGATCTCCGTTAAAAACTAAAACATATGCTGCGGCGCAACCCGATAAATCGCAGGGATATTGCGCAGATAATCATGATAATCGAGGCCGAAACCATAGACATAGTGATTTTGAGTCTCTTCAATCGCCACAAAATCGGGATGCGCCAGACCTTCAGGCAAACGTGCATTCACCTTATCCATGAATACTGCAGTGTAAATCTGCGCAGCACCGTGACCGTGACAATAATCTTTCACCGCCTGCAAAGTAATGCCGCCATCGAGAATATCATCGACAATCACAATGACTCGACCTTCTAAAGGCAAAGAGGGTTCCCGCTTCCAATGGATACTCGCCCCGGTCACCTCACCGTGATAACGTGTCGCGTGAATATAATCCATCTGCAAAGGAAAATTCAGACGGAGACAGATTTCGCTCGCAACAAATAAGCCACCATTCATTACGGTTAGAAAAATCGGATTGGTTTCCTCCAGGACTGGACGCATCTTTTCCGCCATTTTATCTAGGCCCGCATCAATTTCTGCTTTTGAAAAAAGCAAAGTCGCATGCGCTTCTACTTCGCGAATCAGTTCAGGTGTAATCGGTCTCACGGTCATTCCCTATCCTTCATTAAAAATAATAATTTTGTATTATACCTAATTACACTGGATAATGCCAGTCTAATTTTAACGGGGGTAAAAGACCACGCTCCGCAATTTGACAAAAAGCACGCACTTCTATAGAATAATTTTTTTATGAAATCAGAGTTCTCCTATGAAATTTGTCGATGAAGTTGTCATTGATCTTGAAGCAGGCAAAGGCGGCAATGGCTGTCTCAGCTTTCGGCGTGAGAAATATATCCCGCTGGGCGGCCCCGATGGGGGTGATGGTGGCAAGGGCGGCTCGATTTATTTGGAAGCAGACCCCAACCTCAATACGCTAGTGGACTATCGCTATACACGCCGCTTCAAAGCACAGAAAGGCGAACATGGCATGGGCAGTCAATGTACGGGCAAACACGGCGAAGATATGTTTCTGCGCGTCCCCATGGGCACACAGGTGTTTGATACGGAAACCAATGAACTGCTCGGAGAAGTCCTGACTGCGCATGAACGTTTACTCGTGGTCAAAGGCGGAGAGCGGGGCCTTGGCAACTGTCATTTTAAAAGCAGCACCAACCGCGCACCCCGCCAAACCGTTCCAGGCGGACTCGGTGAATCCCGCCGCATTCGCATGGAGCTAAAACTGCTGGCAGATGTGGGCTTGCTGGGCTTACCGAATGCCGGAAAATCCAGTCTCATTCGCGCTGTGTCTGCCGCCACCCCCAAAGTCGCAGATTACCCCTTCACTACCATGCACCCCAATTTAGGCGTGGTCTCAGCAGGCCCTTATAAAAGTTTTGTCATGGCGGATATCCCCGGTGTCATTGAAGGTGCAGCAGAAGGCGCGGGCTTGGGTCTCAAGTTTTTGAAACATCTCACCCGCACGCGCTTACTTTTACACATTGTCGACCTCGCCCCCTTTGATGAACATGATGTAGCCGCGGACATTCAACTCATCCGCGAAGAGCTCATCAAGTATGATCAAGACCTGGCTGAAAAAGAATGCTGGCTGGTCTTCAACAAAGTGGACTTACTGCCAGAAGATGAAGCATCTACAAGGGCTGCAGCGATTGTGAAGCAAATTTCATGGACCGGAAAAATCTATATGATTTCTGCGCTTAAAAACCTCGAGACAAGGCCGCTTGTATATGATATCATGAAAAAATTAGAAACTAGAGAATGGGAAAAAGAGACAATATGAAAAAAGTAACTGGGCTACCGTTTTTAACACGCCGCAATTTTACAAACTATCTTGCTGAAAAACAGGGCATTCCTTTTATTGAAGCAGAAAAAATCGTTAAATCCTTGATGAGTCATGTTCTGCATCACTTATATGATGGTCAACGTATCGAATTACGCGGCTTCGGTGTATTTGACACCAAAAAAGTAAAAGCCTATCAAGGCCGTCATCCCCGCACCGGCGAAAAGATTGCTATTCCAGAGCGGATGAAAATCACGTTCAAAGCCTCAAAAATTTTGTTATCAAAAATCAACGCCAATCTGAAAACAGCGTAAGAGCACGCGCAAAAGTGCTTCTCTCAATCCCCTCCTTCCTTGCGGAGGAGGGCTAGGGTGGAGGGAGCTCAAAAACCCCTTACCAAATCTGACTTAAACGATTTCCTTGAATGGAAGCTGGCCCATAAAACCATGGCCAGTTTTCTTCGGCATGACCCACACCCGGCAATCGAAATACGGGAATCGCCATCTGTTCTGCAAAACGCTTCAGCACCGCTTCAATCTTCACTTCATGCGCGGGATGCTCATGCGTAAAATCACCCAAAATAATCGCTTGGGCAGAATCAAAAACCTGCGCCTGCGCTAAATGCACTAAGGAACGATCCACACGATAATCGTATTCATTGATCTCTTCCAGCATCAAAATTTTAGGACGGGAATCGATATGCCAAGGCGTGCCTAAACCCGCCTCAACCAGTTTTAAATTGCCGCCGGAGAGGATCGCTTTCACCGCCACTGCTTGTTCAGCAGCCGCATTAAAGGGAATCAGCGTATACTCCAACGCAGACTGCCCCCCAAAAACCAAGGCTTCAGTTTGCTGCAGTGAGGCTGCACCCAATTCCGCTTTAGCCATCTGCCGCAAACTCGGGCCATGCAAAGTCGACCAGCCCCATTCCTGACTTAAAAAAAGATGCAAGGCCGTAATATCGCTAAAGCCAATCAAATTTTTACGATGCGCTGGCGGCGTCATTTCAGCCAAAGCTGGCAATAAACGCGTAGCCCCATAACCGCCCCGCACACACCAGATCAACTGACTATCTTCAGCCAATAGCGCTGCTTTCAACTGTGCAAACCGCTGCGCATCTGACTGCGCAGAGAGTAAATCCGGCCCCAGAATCTGCTCTGGAATCCGCGCGATACACCCTTTTGATTCAATATACTGCCTCAAAACTGGTATATCCTGAGCAGGAAACGAACCAGAGGGTGCAATAATATCAACAATCATAATCGGCCTCGCTTTAGACACTCATTTTACGACAGACAAAGGTTTTCAAATAATGCGTTTCCGGAATCGCCGAATGGATCGGATGATCCTCTGCCTGACGGCCATAATCCAGCAATTGTACGGGTGTTTGATTGGTTGAAGCCGCCGCATGGATGATATTTTGCAAATCAGTATCCAATAAATGCATCGAACAGGAGGATGTGAACAAAATCCCCCCTGGCTTGAGACAGGCCAAAGCCAACTGATTCAATTTTTGATAAGCGCGACAACCGGATTGAAAATCTTTTTTCTTCTTAATAAAAGCTGGCGGATCAATTAAGACCACATCAAATTTGGCTTCTTTCTGCAAAGCACGCAGGGCATCGAACGCGTCTTCACACCGCACCGTCACTTTACCTTTAAAACCATTCAACTCAGCATTTTTAAGGGTTTGCTCACAGGCACTTTTGGAGGAATCCACACAAGTCACCGACGCCGCACCGTACTGACAGGCATGCACCGCAAAACTGCCTAAATAGGAAAACACATCCAGCACGCGCGCTCCTTTTACATAAGGCCGCAAGCGCGCGCGATTATTGCGTTGATCATAGAACCAGCCTGTTTTTTGCCCTTGCAATAAAGGCACTTCAAAGCGCAGGCCATTTTCAATAATAATCGTGGTTTCGGGCACGGTTCCGTACACCACTTCGACGCTGGAAGGCAAGCCCTCTGTTTCACGATAACCGTGATCATTGCGCAACAAAATCCCCAGCGGCTTAAACATGTCCACCAACACTTCGATCAGAATGGATTTAACCTGCTCCATGCCTGCAGTGGTAATCTGAACCACAAAATAATCGCCGAATCGATCAATGATCAAACCAGGCAGCCCATCTCCTTCGCCGAAGACCAAACGATAAAAAGGCTGCGGGATAATCTGTTCGCGCAGGCTCAGGGCATTCTGCAGTTTGTTTTTGAAAAAATCTGCATCTAAAGCCTGATGGTCTTTACGCGAATACATCCGGCCCGCTAATAGCGTTTTAGGATTCAAATAAGCCGAACCTAAAAACAAGCCACCGGCATTCACCACATGCACCATTTCTCCAGGACTAAAGCTGGATAGCGGCGACTTGGCCACATCAATTTCGTTACTGAAAATCCAAGGATGCCCCCCTAAAATACGGCGCTCCTGATTCTTTTTAAGCGCCAGTGTTTGCATCGTCATAATGATATCTTTCCTTTTATTTTAGAGTAAGTGTTTTTCTTCTTCACGGAGGGTCAACACTTCAAAACCCGTGGGCGTGACCAAAATAGTGTGCTCCCATTGTGCAGAGAGAGAATGATCTTTGGTGACTACCGTCCAGGCATCGGGGAGCAGCTTCACTTGCCGCTTACCTGCATTAATCATCGGCTCGATCGTAAAGGTCATGCCCGCTTTCAACTCCAGCCCTGTACCCGGCGCCCCGTAATGCAAAACCTGCAAGGCCTCTTCATGAAATTCAGTACCGATACCATGACCACAATATTCCCGCACGATCGAAAAGCCCTGTTTTTCCGCAAAGCTTTGGATGACATGGCCGATATCACCCAGATACGCACCCGGCTTCACCAGGCGAATCCCTTTCCACATTGCCTCATAGGTCGTATTGATAAGACGTTTCCCCAGAATCGTCGTCTCGCCCCCGACTATAAACATCTTGCTGGTATCACCATGATAAAGATCTTTAATCACAGTAATATCAATATTCAGGATATCGCCTTTTTTAAGGGGCTTATCATTGGGAATTCCATGACAGACAACATAATTAACCGAGGTACAAATCGATTTAGGAAAACCATGATAATTCAAAGGTGCTGGAATCGCCTTTTGCTCATTCACAATAAAATCATGACAGATCTGATTGAGTTGGTCCGTCGTCACGCCCACGGCGATATGCGGCTCAATCATTTCCAAAACCTGAGCGGCGAGATTGCCGGCAATGCGCATTTTGGCAATGGCATCGGCGGTTTTAATTGAAATAGCAGTCATGGTCATGTAGATTCATTATTTGCGCCATTATCCTGGTTTTTCTCCAAAATAACAAGCATGTAAAAAAAACCTACATCATCCCCTTAAACCCGCCCGGCATCATACTACCCAAACCTTGCATCATCTTTGCCATACCGCCGCCTTTGCCCATTTTTTTCATCATTTTGGACATTTGCTCATGCTGCTTTAACAGGCGATTCACTTCAGGAATCTGCTGCCCACAACCCGCAGCAATCCGGCGTTTTTGCGAATTTTTGATGAGGTCTGGAAAACGGCGCTCTTTTTTCGTCATAGACTGAATAATCGCGACCATGCGTTTGATTTTTTTGTCATCGACTTTTTCTTTCATTTTTTCAGACAGATTCCCCATACCGGGCATTTTGTCGATCAACGCACTCATACCGCCCATATTCGCCATCTGATTTAATTGCTCGGCAAAATCATCCAGGGTAAAGCCTTTCCCCTGCATGATTTTTTTGGTCATGGCGTCGGCTTTGCTGCGATCGACTTTTTGCTCCAGGCTCTCAATCAGGCCCATCACATCGCCCATGCCTAAAATACGGGAGGCCATGCGCTCGGGATGAAATACTTCCAGGGCTTCAACTTTTTCGCCCATCCCCACAAATTTAATCGGCTTGCCGGTGATTGCCCGGATCGACAAGGCCGCACCGCCTCTGGCATCACCATCCAACTTCGTCAGAATAATTCCCGTCAAAGCCAGGGTATCATTGAATACTTTGGCTGTATTCGCAGCATCCTGACCCGTCATGCTATCGACGACAAAAAAGGTTTCAATCGGATTTAAAATCTGATGCAGCGACTTCACCTCAGACATCATCTCCTCATCAATATGCAGACGGCCTGCGGTATCGACGATCAAGACATCATAGAGTTTACGCTTGGCTTCTTTCAGGGCCTCTTCGGCAATTTTGGCCGGCTTTTGATTGGGCGTGGCAGGATAACAATCGATTTGCAGCTGATCCGCCAAAATCTGTAATTGCTCCATCGCCGCAGGACGATAGATATCCGTACTCACGAGCAGGACTTTCTTTTGACGCTGATCACGAATATAGCGCGCCAATTTGGCCGTACTCGTGGTTTTACCGGAACCCTGCAAGCCTGCCATTAAAATCACAGCCGGTGGCTGCGTCTGCAAATTCAATTCCGCCTGATTCTCGCCCATCAGCTCTGTCAATTCACGCTTCACGACTTTTACAAAAGCTTGGCCTGGATTCAGACTTTTTGAGACCTCCCGCCCCAAAGCACAGCGCTTCACCCGCCCCAGAAAATCTGTAATCACATCCAAGGCCACATCCGCTTCCAACAAAGCCTGGCGCACTTCTTTCAAAGTCTTTTTGATATTGTCTTCGCTAATGCGCCCTTGACCGCGCACATGTTTGAGTGCCGTCGTGATGCGATCAGATAATTGTTGGAACATGTTTTTCTCATATAAAATCAAAGTGCGCCTATTATCAGGCTAAATGAATCTGAAGACAAGCACCTGTTGCATATTCACCCATGTAGTGTACAATACAATCAATATGAATCAGATTTTTTGTGTTATAATGCATCAAACAAGAGAAGAAATGGCCTGGACAATGCGACACTTTGATACCCTGGAATCCTTTGAACGCCTCAAAGATGTAGGGGTGTCTGAAGATCAGGCGCGCGTCTTAGTAAAAATGGTAGAAGCATCAATCAATGCCGGCGTTGAAAACCTGACCACCAAAGCTGATTTAACCGTTGCTACCTCCGAACTAAAAACAGATATCGCTAAAATCCGTACCGAAATGATGGAAATGCGCTCTGAACTGACAACTGAAATAGCCGGCGTAGAACTCAGGCTTAGCCTCGAAATAGCTGGGGTGAAGTCTGAACTCAAAGCAGACATCGCTTTAGTCAGGGCTGATATGGCGGATATGAAATCTGAGCTTCGGGCTGAGATGGCGGATATGAAATCTGAACTTCGGGCTGAAATGGCCGATATGAAGCCTGAGCTTCGAGCTGAAATGGCCGATATGAAAGCGGAGCTCAAGGCAGATATCGCTGCTGTCCGAGCCGAAATGGCTGAGATGAAAGCCGAACTCAAAGCAGATATCGCCGCTATCAGAGCTGAAATGGCTGACATGAAAGCGGAACTCAAGGCAGATATTGCTGAAGTCCGCTCTGACATCAGCGGCCTCAAGTCCAGCATGACTTTAATGCAACGCCTCTTTTTTGGGGGCACTCTGGCGATTCTGGCTTCTAATCTGCTGCTCTTTCTACACCACTAAATTGAATTCGTCTCACCTGGACATTTGACCAGGACTTCACTATACTGGGGCCCACATTCAAACCATTCTGAAGCAGGACATGAATCTCATCCCTTTTTTGCAAAGCAATCTTCCTCTGTGCGGCATTATCATTGCGCTTTTGATTGCGCTGGTTGTGGTCGAATTTTTGAGTCACAGCGGCGGCGTGCCCAAACTTTCTACTGTTGAGGCCGTCCGTTTTATGAATCGAAAAAAATCACTGGTATTTGATCTACGTGATCCGGAGGCTTTTGCAGCCGGCCATATCAAAGCCGCTAAGCAAGTCAAAGCTGCCGATTTATTGAAAAATGCCAAAACCTGGATTAAAAAAACGGACCTCCCTGTTTTATTAATTGACGAACATGATCATGGTGCGGTGAGCACGGCCGCTGGACTCAAGAAATTAGCATATACAGATGTCGCGATTTTAGCTGGAGGCCTCAGCGCCTGGCGCAAAGAAAACTTACCCTTAAGTCATCACTAAACGGAGAATTCACATGGCTAAAGTTGAAATTTATAGCACCCAAGTCTGCCCCTATTGTGTCCGCGCGAAGGATTTACTTAAACGTAAAGGCGTCGAATATATTGAAATCCGCGTCGACAATGATGATGCATTGCGTCAAGCCATGATGGATCGTGCCGGCGGCCGACGCTCTGTGCCCCAAATTTTTATCAATGATCAACACATCGGTGGCTGTGATGATCTCTATGCCCTAGACCAAGCCCACAAACTCGACCCATTACTGATTTAATTTTTTAAAGGACCTATCATGACTGATCAAGCTGAAAACACCACCCCTGACGCACGCATCGAACTTATCAAGCTGTATGCAAAAGATATTTCTTTGCAAATTCCAGAAGGTGCAAAAGCCTTTCAATTAGAATGGCAACCTGAACTCAACTTTGAAATTAGCACTCAAACTAAAGCACTGGCAGAAGCACATCATTATGAAGTATCTCTCCACTTAAAATGCACAAACACCTGCAAAGGCACCGTGGCTTTTAAAGTTGAACTGGTGCAAGCAGGTTTATTTAAAATTGAAAATTTAAAAGACCAAGCACTGCAACACGCAATGGCAACTTTTTGCCCGAACCTCATCTATCCTTTTGTACGTGAAACGGTTGGTGATCTGGTGACACGCGCAGGGTTTCCTCAGCTCAATCTAGCGGCATTTAATTTTGAAGCCATGTATCAGCAGAGTCTTGCAGAAAAAGAAGGCGTGACGATTCAATAAAAAAAGCAGGGAAATAAATGGCCACTTTTGCAGTCATTGGCGCAGGATCCTGGGGCACCGCGCTCTCACTGGTTCTAGCGTGCAACGGCCATAAAGTGCATCTCTGGGCGAAAGAGGCAGATCACATCAGCCTTATGGCCACAGAACGCCAAAATAGCCGTTATCTTCCCGGCATTCCTTTTCCTGATACCCTCCATCTGAGCGCTTCATTGGAAGAGGCACTCCGCCAGAGTACGGATATTTTAATTGCAGTACCTAGCCACGCTTTTGCTGATGTAATCGAAATAATAGCGCCTCACTTAACGCCCGCTCAAGGCATCAGTTGGGCGACCAAAGGCCTGGATCACTCCGCCCGCTTTCTGCATGAAGTCGTCAGCGAAAAAACCGGCGCACGCCCCATGGCATTAATCACCGGCCCCAGCTTTGCCAAAGAAGTTGCAGAAGGCCTGCCCACTGCTGTCACAGTCGCACACAATCATACTGAATACGGCCGCCATATCCAGCAGGCTTTCCAAAGCCCGTATTTCCGTGTTTACCTGAATGAGGATTTACTTGGCGCAGAATTAGGCGGCGCGATTAAAAACGTGATTGCGTTGGCAGTAGGCATTGCCGAAGGCTTGGGCTTTCGCACCAACACCAAAGCCGCCTTGATGACCCGCGGACTTGCCGAAATGATGCGTCTCGGCAAAGCGTTAGGCGCAAAACGCGACACCCTCACCGGCCTATCCGGCCTCGGCGATTTGATTCTCACCTGCTCCGACACCCAATCCCGCAATCTGCGTTTCGGCATCATGCTGGGCCAGGGCCTCAATCGCGATGAAGCCTGCCAAAAAATCGGCCAGGTCATCGAAAGCATTCACACCGCCAAACTCGTCTTCGAGCTCGCCCAAAAACATCAAGTGCGCATGCCGATCAGCGACCAGGTGTACGCGATTCTCTATCAGCATCTGCCCTGTGCTGAGGTGATTAAGACGCTTATACAGGGGAAGGCGCAGCAGGAGTAACACTGGTATCGAACGAGGTCAATGGGCCCTTAAATGCCGTCAGCGCCGATTGACACCCCTGAGGCTGACGAGCCGCAATTCCAACACAATTAACTGCACGCGCCATCGGGGCCGCATTTAAAACTGCAACCGCAATAATAATAGGCAGGACTGCAACATCATTACTCACTCCCACAAAAGCCATGAGCCCCGCACTTAATAATGACAAAATAATAGTCGCAAGCATATTGGTCCATTTTGGGCCAGAACGAGACTGCAACAAATCCGCAAATAATATATGCAATTGCAGCACATTTTTGAATGTATAATCTCCATAAACAATCAGGTTCGTCACTAAATTCATATAATACGCAAAAGGATGCCGACATAAAACCGAAACCACCATTGACATTACATCTTCTGGCTCTGGGCGCTTTTCATAATCATGCCCAGCCTTGGACTCCAATACTGCCAACTCCCAAATACAATATCCCAAACCACTTAAAATGATCCCACATGGCCAGAATGTTGCATGGTCTACTTCTATTTTATATAAATCACCCATACGCTCTGAAATATTTCCAATCAAGTCAAAAAATCGCATCAAAAGATCAGCAACAAAAGTTGTGCCCAACAGCACCAAAACAGGATAAAAAAGGCAGGTCATAATATTCGCACCCACGGCACCGAACCCCAAAGTACGCCCTGCAATTTGACAGGTCTGAATGGCCCAGGCTTGAGCAACCAGATTCACAAAAAAAGCAGCAAGCGTCGCTAGCCCTTTCAACACCAGCCAATACCTCCCACCCTCACTGTTTCCATCCGGTTTTTTTGTAAACTTTCTTCCAAAGTCAAGAATAGGGGTCATGTTATATGGAACATTACCAAAGAAACAGACCGCCGCCGCTAATGATACCAAGATCCACGCACCAGCTCCCCAGTGCTTTGGCAATGAATCTCTACCCGCCAAGGTCCCCAAAAAATTTCCAGCAAATGTCCCTAAGAACATCCACGCATAAAGCATATTTTTTAACAACCCCAACATCCCCTGCACGAGGATTTGCGCTGAAGGACAATATTGTCTGAGTGTGCAGGGTGCAGCACCAGACTCAGAAGCAGAACTTTTGTCTGACAGCAACTGTTCACGCGCTGGATCAGATCCCCTGCACAGCACAGCTATAGCTCTAAAGACCACACCCCACGACATCCAACCCTCACAAAAATATAAAAACAGATTATATATTTAATAATAAAGATTTTATCTGTACAACTCAAGACTCCATTGATACAAATGCAAAATGATCTATTTTTTGCCCCCCACCCCCTTTGACCCAGACTGCTCAGATCAGGTACAATGCTTATTGAATA
>CAMARA010000032.1 GCA_945860585.1 Francisella tularensis subsp. holarctica
TGGCGCTTTAATCTTCTGTCGAATCAGAGGGTATCTCTCCTCCTGTCGTAAACATGGCGTCAATATGACCCAGGCCCTAACCCTCTTGTTTCAAGGGAAAATGCCTGACTTTGTTTACGACTCAATCTAATTTGGTGAATCGTTACAAACATTCTTAGTTTTTAATTTTTGACATTTAAACAAGTAAGTGACTGCTGTTGTGATATTAGCTTTTCTCTGATCTATCGTACTTGGCGCCTCGGAAGGTTTCTTGCCAACAGGATGTTTTGGTATTACAAAAGCAGCACGCAAATCTCTAAGCACCTCTTCTTTCTTTTTCTCAGAAACAGTCATTACAGAGGTAGGAACAACCACCCCGGCTCCGGCTCCGGCTCCGGCTCCGGCTCCTGCTCTTGCTCTTGCTCTTGCTCTTGCTCTTGCTCCTGCCATGTTCTACCTCTTATAGTTTAATATCATACCTGGACACTATTATAACCATTTAATAATAAAAAGCAAATATAATTTATAAAAAAAATAATATGATATGGCTTTTTGGCAGGGTGTTTTTACTAAAAAGAGTCACCCATCGCAAGATAAGTAGCAAAGTAATTCATGGTCGCTCCGCATAGTTATTTTTTTCAAATTATTCAACTGCAATAATTGTAAAACAATAATTTTGATGGCACCACTTTGGCACCTCAGGAGTACAGGGTCTCGAGGCGTTATAAAACCTACGATCAGCCCTGCCACTCACGCACTTTAGCTACATGATTAATTTAAAGCGGCGCTGGCGTTAACTTTGCAAGCACCTCATCCCCATACTCAAAGTCCCCAGGAGCCAGAAGAGCTGCACCTGCAAAAGGCCCACAAAACACGGGTGATGATGCAGAATCTGGCGAAGGGCTCTCAGCCAGAACAACTGCAAGATCATCCTGCTTAGGCCTAAGCTCTTTACACTTATCATGAAATGCATAATAAGTAAGCTGCAACTTAACGGCCTGATCCAGTACCCTGATCCCTTCATGTGGCCCGCTAAGTGGGGCAGCAAAAATATTAGGCCTAGGCGAAAGACTCTTCCATTGTTTGACAATCCTATCCAATAGGCTCCCTGCCCCCATCTGAGCAAGGCGCGTCGCACACCATAAAACAGTCATGCCAGGGTTAGGTCCCCCTGTAGCAGCAATGTTGACATCAGGCTGAGGATCAAGACTTACCCAATGCTTAATTATTTTATCCAATAGGCGATGATCTCCTCTTTGGCTTAAAAGAGCAGCAAAGAAGAATAAAGACTGCCCTGTCAAACCTACTGCGTTAACATTGATATTACCCTTGCACCATTTTGGCTTTAGCGCTTTAGCAAGGCCTCGAGGCAGATCTTCTTTTGGAATAGTGGGAATGCTATATCGTCCATCTCCTGCAAGGATAGGCTGGAAACCTTTTTTTTGAAGATCCTTCAATGCATCTAACACCGCCTTGAAAACACTAGCTGTAATATCGCTTCTATGATCTACACTTACTAAGGCACTATCGCCTCCCCCTGACACGTCTAGAGGTCTTTTTGTCCCTTTACCTTTTGCACCACGCATAGCTTTTCTTATAAATTTAAAATAATTTAGCGCTATATTACCACATCTAAAAGTTTATAGCAAATTATTAATGCATGCCATTAAGCTATGATAAAATTATTTTTATCGTATTTATGGAAAAGCCAGGAGGCACTAAGCCCCAGCCATCACCCCAAAGGCTTTCTGCAAATAGGCACGACCTGAATCTGCGAGGATCATGCCCATACGACTGTTTTTGGGGAGGGTAGCGGCGATTTTTTTCAGCACGCAGGTGACGGCAGCGCTGCTGAGACCGACCATCAGGCCTTCTTCGCGTGCCAGGGCTTTGACTTCTACAAAGACCTCCTCATCGTGGACGGTTTCGATCCGATCCACCCATTTGCGATCAAAGAGGCCATCTAAAGCATCGACGCCAATGCCTTCAAGCGTGTAAGGACTGGGAATGGGGGCAGATAAGGCGGAGGTGGCGGCATCGACGCCGATGATTTGAATCGCGGGATTTTGCTCTTTTAAAAAACGCGCCACGCCCATCACGGTGCCACAACTGCCCATGGCCATGATCATATGGGTGAGCTGGCCCTCGCTTTGCTCCCAGATTTCGGGGCCGGTGGAACGATAATGCGCTTCGATATTCTGCGGATTATAATATTGATTGAGCATGAAAGAATTGGGCTTGGATAGATGCAAAGCCCGCGCCACTTCGGTGTACCCTGTGCCTTCGCCATGTTCTTTACACACGATGACTTCGGCGCCATAGGCTTTTAAGGTTGCGACTTTTTCGGCACTGGTGCGCTCAGGAACGGTCACAATCACCGGATAGCCTTTCACCGCGCCGATCATTGCGACAGCAATCCCCTGATTGCCAGAGGAACCTTCTATCACCGTAAAACCAGGCTGCAGCTGGCCTAAACGCTCAGCCTCTTCGATCATAAAAAGCGCCGAACGATCTTTAATACTGCCGCCTGGATTCAAATATTCCAGCTTGGCAAAACAGGGGATCTCCACCCCTTTCAAACTGAGCTCAACAAAAGGCGTATGCCCAATGGCGGCAAGAATACTACGACGTTTTTGCATGATTGATTAACCTAATAATTTGAGTGGGTCCATATAGGGTTGATTTAAAGCCTGGGCAACAGCCGCATGGGCAATATGTCCTTCCCAGACATTCAAGCCATTTAATAAGTGAATGTCATCTAAAAGCGCTTGACGATAACCCTGCTGTGCTAATTTAATCACGAAAGGCAGGGTGGCATTATTTAAAGCCAAAGTAGAAGTCCGCGCCACGGCACCGGGCATATTCGCCACACAATAATGCACCACACCATCGACGACATAGGTTGGATCAAGATGCGTCGTTGCATGACTGGTCTCCGCACATCCACCTTGATCGATAGCCACATCCACGAGGACAGAACCCGGACGCATGTGCTTTAAAATGCTTTTCTTAATGAGTTGCGGCGCCGCTGCACCGGGAACCAATACCGCACCGATCACGAGATCCGCATGCGTGAGATAATGTTCAATGGCATCATTGGTTGAATAAATGGTGGTAAGACGCGAGCCAAATTGATCATCCAATTCTTTCAAACGCTGAATCGACTTGTCCAACACCACGACATTCGCTTCCATGCCGACCGCAATCCGAATTGCATTACTGCCAACGACGCCCCCGCCGATGATCACCACATCACCAGCAACCACTCCCGGCACGCCGCCCAATAGGACACCACGCCCACCGACTGCTTTTTCCAGACAATGCGCTCCGGCCTGAATCGCCATACGCCCTGCGACTTCACTCATCGGCGCGAGAAGCGGCAAATGCCCGCGTGCACTGGTCACGGTTTCATATGCAATCGCCACACAGCCTGAAGCCTGTAATAATTTAGCCTGCTCAGGATCGGGCGCTAGATGCAGATAGGTAAACAAAAGCTGCCCACGACGCAACATTTTACACTCATGCGGCTGCGGCTCTTTCACTTTAACAATCATATCCGCGCTGGCAAAAATCGTCTCTGCATTCTGGGAAATCTGTGCCCCGGCAGCGCGATACTGCTCATCACTAAATCCGCTACCCAGGCCGGCGCCTGTTTCGATCAAAACGGAATGGCCAAAATGGCCGAGTTCACGCACCGATCCGGGCGTCAAACCCACACGATATTCATGATTTTTAATTTCTTTTGGGACACCAATGAGCATGATTACAGTTCCTTTGTTATAAATAGGGCGAAAACAATTTACAAATCGCGTTACGTAATTTTATGCCAAAATTTTGTTTTTGCAAGCGTTCAGCAGTCAGGGGCTGCGATATTTTTTTGACCTGATCAAAATGTTGAATTAATTTTGCGGCCAAGCCCTGATCATAGATCTCTACATTAAACTCAAAATTCAAGGCAAAACTACGCGTATCCAAATTAGAAGAGCCCAAAATAACATAGACATCATCGACGATAAAAATTTTATTATGCGCAAACGATCCACCTCGATAATACGCCTTCACCCCCAATTGCAGCAGCGGTGACAAGAGCGCTTCTGTGGCCCCCTTCACAAAGGAGAGATTATTTTTTTCAGGCAGAATGATTTCGACCTGTACCCCACGCAAGACCGCACTGATCAAAGCCAGGCCTAAAATATTGCCGATGATAAAATACGGCGTCATAATCCGAATATGCGTTTTGGCCTGATTAATCGCGGTGTTCAACATCACCTGAATGGCAGGAATATCCTGATACGGCCCATTGGCCATCCCACGTGCCAGCGCCGGGCCCTTGGGTGCATCATCATAAAATAACAAGCGAGAAGTCTGCTTCCATCCCGTCGCAAAATACCAGAGATTTAAGAAAACATCCTGCAACTCGCCGATGATCGGCCCCTGTAATTTGAAATGGAGATCATGAATATCTGCCCCATGAATATTCATCCCGCCGGTAAACGCGACGCGACCATCGACGACGAGCAATTTGGTATGATTACGCAAATTCAAATAGCGCAGCCCGCGCACCGAACTCAAGGGAAACAAAAATAAATGCACCGGGACGTGCGCTTTTTTCAAAGCCCAATAAATAGACGGCCAGGTATATAATGAACCTACGCCATCAATCAGGACTTTGACCTCCACTTTGCGCTTCACTGCCGCTGCCAGCGCAGCCACAAACTCAGCGCCCACACCGGTACTGCCGAAAATATAGGTGGATAAAAACACACAACTCTCGGCCTGATAAATAGCCTCCAGCATCGCCGGATAGGCTTCGGCTCCATCGAACAAACAATCCACCTGACAACCAATTTGCAAAGGCTGATGCAGTAAGTGAAAACCCGTTTTCATCAAAGCTTGATAATCCAGATGACGCGCCCGCTGCTCCGCCCGATTTTTTTCTTCCTGCTCCACGCAGGCCGTCAGACTACAAAACCCATGCGAGCGCCACTCCCGCATCACCATCTTGACCCGATTCACCCCGAACATGATATATAACAGGACGCCAAAAAATGGGAAGAACACACAAATAATTACCCAGATCAAAGCGGCCCGCGGCTCCCGCTTGGTCATCAATGCGTGAATCGCCCCGATCACCCCCAGCACATACAGCAGAAAAATGAAGATCGATTCCAGCAAAATCATCTTAATCCACCTTGATCAGGCAAATAAAACGCTGCTCGTCTAAAAACGGTACAGCGATCGGATACAGATCATAACGCCCGGAAAAATGATTCAGTTCCTCTAAGACTTTCGGCCCTTTCATCGCGAGTAAAATTCCTCCTGACTTGAGTTGAGGTGTCGCAACCCGGACAAATGCATCCAAAGATGAAAAAGCTCGACTCACCACGCCATCAAAGGTCCCGAGATTTTCCGACTCAATCCGCGCATGTTTCACTGCGACATTCTTCAATCCACATTGACGCACAACTTCTAATAAAAAGCTAGTCTTTTTACTATTACTATCCAATAATGTAAATTTTTTTTCAGGAAAACAAATCGCCAGCGGAATGCCGGGCAAACCTGCCCCCGTACCCACGTCCAGATAGGCCTGCGCCGTGATGTAAGGCGCGATCGCCAGACTATCCAAAAGATGGTGACTCAACATCGCCTCCGGCTGCGTAATCGCCGTGAGATTATAGACGGCATTCCATTTTTGCAGCAATTGCAAATAATGCAGCAACTGCTCCACCTGTGTGGATTCCAGCACCAGACCTAAATTTTCCAGGCCGTGACTTAACTTTTCCTTGAGACCTGACTCCGTTTCACGCATAATATCGCCATACACATTTTGAATGGATAGAATTATATCATGGCCCTTGAACAATTTGATCTCATATTACAATCCAGTACTGAAATTACGCCCACACTGCGGCATCTGGAATTTTTGCGCGCCGATGGTCAGCCTCTGGTTTTTATTCCCGGCCAGTTTGTCACCCTGCTCTTAAAGAATAGCGCGGGAGAACTCAAACGCCGCAGCTATAGCCTGGCCAATCCACCGTGTTTTTCCTCCATCGGCATTGCCATTTCCTACGTTGCAGGCGGCATCGCCAGCGAAACACTCTTCAGCTTGAAACCCGGCGAGACCGTACGCGCAATGGGCCCCGCCGGCCGCCTGGTTTTGCAGGAAGATCCTGGCGTCAAACGCTATATTCTGATTGGCACCGGCACCGGCATTGCCCCGTATCGCTCCATGCTGCCACATATTCTAGAGCGCTTTGAGGCTAACCCCGCCCTCAAAATCGATCTGCTCCTCGGCGCGCAATATCGCCAGGATTTGCTCTATGCCTCCGACTTCGCCGATTTTTCCAAAAAATACCCCCGCTTCCAATTTCATGCCGCCCTCAGCCGCGATACCTCCACCCTGCAGCCGCATGAGCAAAAAGGCCATATCCAATGCTATTTTGAATCCCTCTCTCTCCAAGCCAATGAAGATGTAGTATATCTCTGCGGCAATCCGAATATGATTGATGACAGCTTTAAAATTCTGACCGAAAAAGGCTTTGCCAGCGCACAGGTGCGTAGAGAGAAGTATATTTCGTCTAATTAGGCGGGCAGTAAACCCGCCCCGTGTCATCCTCGCGAATGCGGGGATCCATACAAATCATGCGATAGCATACCATCCCCTAAAGCTGTTGCGGCCATCACGTCACCGAATGTCGTGCTGCCGCCTACCAACTGGGGGAGCGTAAAGCCTGCTGCCGCTGCGGAGTCACTTGCAACTGGGGCATCTCGAGTCAATCGGGCGAGCTCTGATGCATCTGGCCGCCCTGCAAGACGAGCTTCAATTTCAGCTCGAGAGGTGAGATAAAATCCGTCAAAGCTAAATCCAGGTGAGACGCTGCATCCGGTTAAGCTATAGTCCCCCATTGTTTCGGATGAAAAAATATGCCCTTGTGGAACGGTGTATTGCAGCATACCGCCCGCACCACCCAATTGGATTGTTTGTAGGGTATTTGTTGTGGGCTCAATAATTCGCAATAATAAAGGGGCGCCTTCATAAAAATTCCAAGTTTCATCTGCATCAATGCTGTGCCAGGCAGAAAAATTACCTTTGGTCAGTAAAAATAAAATGGATGTTGCAGAGGGCCGTCCGTCAATGAGGGTTGTAGAGCAATATGTTCTTTTATAATAGCCACCTTCAGGATGTGCATCTAGGCTATGCGTTGTGATTATTTCTGCAATTGCTTTTTCGGTTTCCAGTACTTTTTTTGCGTTGACGATAGGCTCTAATGCGTGAATTTTGGATAATAATTCTTGTAAGAAATCTCGAATTCTATCGGCGCAGGTAGCAAGTGCTGTATCGGGCGTGCCTAAATCTTTGCCAGTTTCATCCAGTGAATTGCTAATCGCGCGGATCACGATGACCGGCACATCATAATGTTTCGCTGCATTGAATACACCGGTGCTTTCCATCTCGATCGCATTGCAGCCCATTGCAAGAATCTTTTCAAAAGCAGTTGGTGGTGCTGGAAATGTATTGCTAGTGACGATTTTGCCTTTGCTCACTGACCCTAATGATGTATTTGAGCAAATTTCCAGGAATACAGGATGTGCTGCAAATTCTAAATCAATTGCTCGATCTAAATGTGGGTCGGTTAAACAAGGCTCATAAGGTGTGCCCGTCAATGCTGCGGGGAGTGTAAATAAATCAATATCTACGATGGACTCGCCAATGACAAGGTCGCCAGTTTTTTGCCCTGCAGTCAGTCCGCCTGCGCTGCCACATAGTAGTATACAATCAGGATTCAAGCACTCGCATAATGCAGTTGTCGTTGCGGCCGCGCTCGTTGTGCCAATTCCAGAAAAACTGACATATATATCATGCTCCCCAAAGCGTCCTTGCAGGCATTTGCGTTTGCCAAGCGTGACTTCATGCGTATGCTCCATGCTTGCGACAAAGCTTCTAGCTTCGGCTTCAAATGCGGTTAGTACCAATATTCTCATGCTTTTTCCTCGATTTAATTTGTGAAACGAAATGGATTGTAGTTGACGCCATAATCATAGCTGTCAATGCCTTCTTTGTTTTTCAGCCACATAGAAATCCCCCATGCAGGCCAGACAAAAATAAATGCATAGATTAATTCCAAGCCATATGCCCAGACAATGATTTTAACTTCCATAATGGTGGACATATGCCCTGAAAATCCAATCATCACGGCAAAACTAATAATTACGATTTCAGATAATGCCGTAGCAACAATGCTTCGGAGCCAAAAAATACGACCCTGTGCGATGATTTTCCATTTTGATATGATATAAATATTTAAAAAACTGCTGGCAACATTTCCAATAATGCCGCCAATGACAAAGCGTAACATGCCACCATCGGTTGTTTGAAATGCATCTGGAAAATTAGCAAATGGCGCGTAAGGCAAAATAATGATGAGTTTAATCATCAGGGCAAAGATAAGCTCGCTTAGGAGGCCAAGCCAAACAATGCGTCGTGCTGTATCGTAACCATATACTTCTGCAATGACATCTCCAAATAAATAAGTGAATGGGAAAATAATAGTTGCACCTGATAAGATGATTCCATAAGCACTGACAAATTTAAATGCAACGGCATCCGCAGCAAGCATTGCGGTTAGGTAAATCATGCTGATGGGCAGAATATATTGAGCGTTCAGTTTGAGGGGTTTATTTGATTTCATGATCATCCTCGCTCATGCTTTGATTCATTTTTTGGATGATGTGTTGATATTGTTTATGTGCATCTTCTTTGGATTGATTAAAGAAAATATCGCCAAATGCCATAAATCCTAGGCGTATGGTTTCAGTAGGGTGAAATTTTTCAATGAGCAGTGGTTGATCTAACAGGCTTTTTAATTTGATTTCAAACTCATCTCTGCGTGGACTGACTCTGTAGACTACGATGGTTTCTTGAGTAAGCGGATCAATGCGTTCAGCTGTGATTCTGCAAGGATATCGATTTTTGATTGACAAAAAATGATAGGGCGTCGCCATAGAGGCTAATCCACATTTACGCAAAATTTCAGTAATAATACTCATGATTCTATCCTCCAGCGCGCTTCAGTTAAAACTCCCAATATGGTATCAGGTTCTTGCAAGGTAATTTCTTTAAACAAACTTGAATTAAAAGGGGTGAGTGTTTTTTTGCCATTTAGTTCTTTTATTTCTCTAAAAACAATATCATCAATTGCACTTAAATGAGCTAGAACAAAGCTGCCATTCTTTTCAGGGGCGGTGCGGCTAAAGATAAGTAGCGTCCCTTGTGAAAAACGTGGCCACATCGACTGATCTTGTAACTCAAGCTGAAAAAAGTCAGTGTGTGTTTCCCTGTCAAATAAAGAATTCTTTAACGCATTGCGCAGTTCATCCATCGTGAATAAAGGCGGATTTTTTTCGCCTGATTTTTTTTCTAACGGCTGGCTTTGTATGTCATGAATATCACCTTTTCCCACTGCCAGCCATTCAAAATTAATGCCAAGTGCATGAGCTAGTTCAAATGTAAATCGTGAGCTCTCTGCTTTAGTGGAACATAGATACTGTATGGTCTGCGGCTTGACATTAATCATTCTTGCCAGTTCAGCTTTCGAAATTTTGGTGATTTCTAAAGAGAAATTTAAGCGATCAGCAAGGCATTTTAATTGTTTGTCGGTCATTCAGTTTTACGTCTTAATTTGTTTCAAGGGTCACTATAACAGCTTAAAATCATTTTGACAAATTATCTTGCTTATAATCATAAAAAAACAAGTTTTCTAATTTTTTTAAAATATAAAATAAAGAAAACTTGACAAAGCATTTTTGAAGTCATAAAGTGGACATTACAGAACAACGTCAGTCTATATTTTTATCGTATGTGCTGCCTGTAATCTTAAGGGTTGCAGAGATGAAAACATGAATTTTAACCCACTGGAGAAAACAAAATGGATCTACGTCAACTCACAAATAAAGGCGACCCACGCCCAACGATCAAACTACCCATGATCATCTTAAGGCAGCTTGAAGAAGCGGCTACAAAAGACAAACGTTCGATTGCGGACGAAGTGATCCGCAGAATCGGTCGCACTTTTAAAACGATGTTTGAGGTCGAATACCGCGTGATTGCTTGTGAGTTAAAACCAGAATTAAAAGACCTGGCCTTTGATGGCAAGCACAATAAATGTATTTCCAAAGAAATGCTCGAAGCGCTGCGGGATTCAGCGGCCTATGAAGAGCACAGCTTAGATGTCGAAGTGGCATTGCGCCTAGGTGCGACCTTGGAGCGTCCCGATATTTTTGGCGTAGGCGATTTGATGACTAAAATCATTGTCACCCGCAAAACGCAGGATCTTGAAGCTTTGGAAAAAAAACAATACGCCCTGTTCTGTGCCAAATACTACGAGTGCAAAAAACTCAGAGATTTGATCGAGGCGCTAGACCGATTGCCGAAGGATTTTAAAGAGCGGTTTCAGTATATCGACGTAGAGGCCGAAGCAGCGATTATTCTGCAGGAAAGAGCGCTAGAAGACAAAAATAATCCTGATACAGAAATCCCCAAAATTAAGCGCGACTGGAATATGATTAAAAAAGCCATCGAGATTGTTCCCTGCGAAAATCCAACTACGCCAGAGACGAAACCAGATAGCGACACAAAATAAGGGGAATCAGCCGTGAATACCACCATCAGAAAAATAAAAAGCCAATCAAACTCCTCCAGCCTGATTTTAAAGTACCAGACAGAATCCAAAATTGAGACGATTGAGATTGGGCGGGAAGGGCAGTGCGATCTGAATGATCTGGATTGTTTCTGTCTGGAATTATTTGCCACGCATACATTGGGCGCATTGTCTGCCCGGCAGCTGGAGCGTCTGGCCAAAAAAATCTATCAGCTTTACAGTCGAGATGATCTCACTGTATTGCAGTCTGTTTTGTTGAGAAAATTGCTCTCGTTTCAGCGTGCTGTGAGCGAGCAGGTGTCGCGAGTTTTAAATCAAAGTCGACAGATTGCCGCATAAATTTTGACTGACTCCCCGCGTGCGCGAAGATGACACGAGGGGTTGCGCGTAGATTGATCCACACCCCCAGCATATGACTTATTTGCAATCTGTTTAAATAAAGAGTACACTCTCGTTTTTAGGCACTGTATTCGTTTATGAACATCACGCAATTACTTGAAATGGCGGCTTATCATCAGGCATCGGATCTGCATTTATCGATTGGCTATCCGCCGATGATTCGCAAAAATGGGCGTCTCCAGAAACTCCATGCGGCCATTTTGAATGCAGAGGACTTGAATGCCTATTGCTATCAATTGACTCCACCGGAATTAAGAGAGACTTTTTTGCAAAAACTGGATCTTGATTTTGCCTATCAACTGCATCCGATCGGCCGCTTTCGGGTGAATGTTTTTAATGATCATAAAGGCCTTGCCCTGGCGCTGCGGCTGATCTCCGACACGATTCCGAGTTTAAGCCAATATAAAAATCAGGAGCTTCTGCGTAAAACCATGCAGCATCCCTCCGGTGGGCTGATTTTGATTACGGGCGCCACGGGTTCAGGCAAAAGCACGACGCTTGCTGCGATGCTGGAATCCCTGAATCTCACCCAGGCCTGGCATATTATTACGCTGGAAGATCCGATTGAATTTGTGTATCAGGGCAAAAAATCCATGATCCATCAACGGGAGCTGGGTCGCGATGTACTGAGTTTTCAGCAAGGCTTACGCGCCGCCCTGCGTGAAGACCCGGACGTGATTTTAATTGGTGAATTGCGGGATCTGGAGACCATCCGCCTTGCGCTGCAAGCTGCAGAGACCGGGCACCTGGTTTTAGCCACGCTGCACGCTAACAGCGCCGCCAAAAGCATCGATCGCCTGATTGATAGTTTTCCAGGGGATGAGAAAAATCTGATTCGCACGATTTTATCCGAAAGCCTGATCGCTATTTTTCACCAAATTTTATGCAGCCGCAATGAGCAAAGTGAACGCCAGCTCGTGCAGGAAATCTTGATCAATACCCCTGCGATCCGCCATTTAATTCGCGAACACAAGCTCGCCCAGATCGAAGCCACCATGGAGATTTCACGGCCGCAGGGCATGATCACCCTCGCGCAAGCACTCAAAGAACTATAAGGAGAAAAAATATGTCCCTCATCAATACCCGCCACTCAGGGCAATTCGTGTCCGTTCAACCCTTGCTGGTCAATGGGGCGATTCTTCCCGGCGCCGCGATTGCACCCCAGCAAGACCTGATCAGCGGCGATACGCACACCCAGTTTGAGGGCTCGCCAATTGAAACGACTGCCATGCTCCATCCACTGACGCTTTCTCTCCCCAATGATCCAGGCGCCATCACTGGCACCTGCAACAGCATCGGCAAGGCTATCAGTGGCTACTCCAAAAAATGCTTGATCCAGGGCAAAAGCATTGTGACCAACAGCTCGACCAAGATCATTAACGCCGGAAATTGCCCCGCTGCACCGATGGTTCAAGCAACGCAAGCCAAGCGCTTGTTCACGATTGCAGGCTAAGTGCACAATACTCGCCCTTTCCAAAACGCTCTTTTTTGTTTAGAATCAGCATTCCAATGATCTTTAAAAGTTTACGATTGATGCTGATTCACCAAACAGAAGCGACCTTACCGACTGATTTCGGCCTGTTTGATATTCATATTTTTACAGACCCGCACACTCACGTGGAGGTTATGGTCCTGACGCAGTTGGAGCGCATTCGCCGCAAAGCACTCGTACGCATTCACTCTTCCTGCGCGACGGGCGACCTCTTTTTTTCCCGCAAATGTGATTGTGGACAACAGCTAAAATTAGCCATGACGCAAATTCAGGAAGAAGGCGGCCTCCTAATCTACCTGCCTCAAGAAGGACGCGGGATTGGTCTGGTCAATAAAATTAGAGCCTACGCCAAACAGGATAGCCTCAATCTGGATACCGTCGATGCCAATCTTGAATTAGGCTTACCGATTGACTCCCGCACATACGATCAGGCGTATACGATTTTGCATTACTTTCAGCTAAAAGACATCATTTTGCTCAGCAATAATCCACGCAAAGTTGAAGCACTGGTTGAGGCGGGAATTCAAGTAGAGCGCCGCCCACTCCTCACGGAACGCACGCTTGAAAATCAACACTATTTAAATACCAAAGCACAAAAAATGGAGCACTTTTTATGAATACCAAAACCCTTTCAATCGCGATCGTAGTCAGCGAATTCAATACTGATATTACCTCCGAACTTGAAAGAGGATGCTATCAGACTTTACGGGACAAAGGCGTGCCGGCTGCACACATTCGCGTGATTAAAGTGCCAGGCGCGATCGAAATTCCACTGGCGCTCCAAAAACTGGCGAAGACGAAACGCTATCAGGCTCTCATTGCCTTAGGTGCCGTGATTCGCGGTGAAACCACCCATTATGATTATGTCTGCGAGCAAGTGAGCCAGGGCTGTCAAAAAATTATGCTGGAACATGAAATCCCCGTGATTTTTGGCATCCTCACAACTGAAAACGATGAACAGGCTGTTGCCAGAATTGGCGGGCAGCATGGCCATAAAGGCGTAGATGCAGCCGAGGCAGCCCTGACGATGATCGATATCCTCGCCTCGATTGAATAATCCCCTTCTCCCTTGCGGAGGAGGGCTAGGGTGGAGGGATTTCGTATTTATAAAGCACTAGCCTTGGGATCGAGATTCACCGGCACGGCGGGACTGGGATCCTGCGGCTTGCTTTCTGTCACAAGCGGAGCAGGCTCAGGTGCTTTTTCTCGCAGCGGACGCCGCGCCATCAAATCTTCGACCTGATCTGCATCGATCGTTTCATACTTGATGAGAGCTTCAGCCATCGCATGCAGAATATCAAGATGATCCGCTAAAATCTGCTTCGCCCGCGCATAATTGCGATCGATCAAAGCCCGCACCTCTTCATCAATAATAAGCGCGGTCGAATCTGAAAACTCTTGCTTGGCCCCACCCATGCCCATCGCATGCCCCATGAAAGGATGATCTTGATCTTCGCCGTACATGAGGGGACCTAATTTTTCAGACAAGCCCCATTTGGTCACCATTTTGCGCGCAATATCGGTGGCACGCTGAATATCATTAGAGGCACCGGTCGTCACTTTTTCTACACCAAAAATAAGCTCTTCCGCCAAACGCCCGCCGTACAAACTCGATAATTGGCTTTCCAAACGCTGCTTACTATAACTCACGCGGTCCGACTCCGGCAGATACATTGTTACACCTAACGCGCGCCCACGCGGAATGATACTCACTTTGTAGACAGGATCATGATCGGGAACGGTTTTCCCAACAATGGTATGGCCGGCTTCATGATAAGCGGTCAGACGTTTTTCCTCTTCACTCATGGCGAGCGTACGACGTTCGCTGCCCATCAAGATTTTATCTTTCGCTTTTTCAAAATCGATCATACTGATTTTTTTCTTTTTCGCGCGGGCGGCAGTGAGCGCTGCTTCATTGACTAGATTGGCCAGCTCTGCACCTGAAAAGCCGGGCGTACCGCGGGCCAGATGATCTAAACGCACATCATCGCCCAACTGCACTTTACGCGCATGCACTTTCAAAATTTGCTCACGGCCTTTGATATCCGGCAAGCCTACCGTCACCTGACGATCGAAGCGACCGGGACGCAACAAGGCTGGATCTAACACATCCGGACGATTGGTAGCCGCGATCACAATCACGCCTTGATTCTCAGCAAAGCCATCCATTTCCACCAAGAGCTGATTCAAAGTCTGTTCGCGTTCATCATGACCGCCGCCCATGCCGGACCCACGATGGCGACCGACGGCATCAATTTCATCAATAAAAATAATGCAGGGCGCGCGCTTCTTGGCCTGATCAAACATATCACGGACGCGGGAAGCCCCCACCCCTACAAACATTTCCACAAAATCTGAGCCAGAAATGGAGAAAAACGGCACCTTCGCTTCGCCTGCAATCGCTCGCGCTAGCAAGGTTTTACCGGTTCCAGGTGACCCTACCATTAAGACACCACGGGGAATTTTTCCGCCCAAATCCTGATAACGCTTCGGGTCCTTCAAGAAATCAACAATCTCACCGACTTCTTCTTTTGCTTCATCAATTCCCGCCACATCTGCCAAAGTCACTTTGACCTGGTCTTCACCTAATAAACGCGCTCGACTTTTGCCAAAAGAAAACGCCCCGCCTTTGCCGCCATTCATTTGCCGCATCAGGAAAAAGCTCAAACCCAAAATGATAATAAAGGGAATCGAATTGATCAAAATCGCCGCAAGCAGACTACGCTGTTCTGGAGGCGCAGCTACGACATCCACATTATGATTGATCAGGGTATCAGTTAAAAAGGGATCGATCCAAGGCATATAGGTCACAAACTTGGCCCCATCTACGGTGACACCATTAATCATGCGACCATCAATATCCACACTCTTAATATCCCCCGCATTGGCGCTTTGCACAAAAGTAGAATAATCCATTTTTTGAGAAGCATCGTCTTTGTTATCCGTCAAATTCGAAAACAACAAAAACACTACGCCGAGAATAATCACCCAAATCAGGATATTCTTGATGGTATCGTTGGACTTCATGCAGGCACCTTTTTGTTTTATAGACACTGTATTTTTAAGTAATTATACGCTTTTAGCAATCAAACAGCCACTCGAGCACACGACTTTCTCCCTCCTTCCTCGCGGAGGAGGGCCAGGGTGGAGGGGAAACACAAGGAGCGATTATGTTTTGTACTTTTAGAAAAAGGTGCTATACTGAGCCGGTCTTGCAGTAAATAGTGAGGCAGGTTGCCTTTTGTGGGTTTGTGTTCCGATGGGGTCAAAATCTCGAGGGTGTTAAAGTAAAATAAAGGATAATTCATGACTAAAAAGTTATTTGTAGGCTCATTGCCCTACTCCGTGACAGATCAAGACCTCGAAGGCATTTTTGCTGAAATTGGTCAAGTGGTTTCGTCGAAAGTAATCATCAACAACGAAGATGGCCGCAGCAAAGGCTTCGGTTTCGTCGAAATGAGCACTGCTGAAGAAGCAAACCTGGCAATTGAAAAATTAAATGGCGCAAGCATGGACGGCCGGAACATTCTGGTTTCATTGGCGCGTCCACAAGAACCACGCACCGGTGGCGGTGGCGGACGCTCTTCTGGCGGCGGTTACGGCGGTGGTCGTTCTTCTGGTGGCGGCGGCGGTTACGGCGGTGGTCGTGATGGCGGCGGCTACGGTGGTGGTCGTTCTTCTGGTGGCGGCGGCGGTTACGGCGGTGGTCGTGATGGCGGCGGCAGAAGCAGCTACTAATCAATACAAGATGAAAAATCCCTGCTGTTTAGCGGGGATTTTTTTGGATGATCCAATGCGTCAAAATAGAAAAATAGACAGCTTTTTCACCGAAGTCCAACATGGGCTCGATACTTTATTCCATCATTTTTCCCAAACGAACGTCTCACCGGGACAGAGCCGCATCAATCCGGAATTAAACCAAGCTGAAACCCACACCAGCCAAGGCTGCATGCGCGTCAATCATACGGGAGAAGTCTGTGCCCAGGCGCTCTATCGCGGCCAGGCGCTGGCTACGCAGAATACGCAACTGCAACGCCATTTACATCAAGCTGCTACAGAAGAAGTAGATCACCTGCTCTGGTGTCATGAGCGTTTGAACGAACTCAACACCCACCCCAGCTATTTAAATCCGATCTGGTATGCCCTTTCATTTTTGCTCGGCTATACGACCGCCAAAAAAGATGATCAGCTGAGCCTAGGTTTTGTAGAAGAAACCGAAAAACAAGTTCTGGAACATCTGCAGAGTCATCAACGTTTTTTATCTCCGCAAGATCATAAAAGCCGGGCTATTATCAGTGTCATGCAGGAAGATGAGGCACGTCATGCAGAGCATGCCCATGCGCTCGGCGCCGCGCCTCTCTCCAGTCTCATGAAAGGCATCATGAAACTGCAATCTCGCGTCATGACCCGCACTGCTTATTTTATTTAGCTGAACTAATAAGCCCACCATAGGAACGCGATCCTATGTTATTGCGGCGTAATCGCCACGACCAAACGCACTCCCTGACGCTCCATCAGGATGCGCGCGGGGTAAACGGTACTTTGCGCCCAGGTATAATCAATTGTCCAGCCGGATTGCAGTAATTGCACGAGACGATGCACGCTATCATATTGTGCGCTAAAGGGAATATCTGGCACCGGAACTGCTAAGAGCCAATAGCTCACCCCTTGAATGGGCATCGACCAACCGAGATTATTTTGCAAGAGGAGTTCGGGGGAAGCGGCAATGTATTTTTTACCCTGCGCAGTCTCCAGGGTCACGATGCCATTTTGCTCAATCAAACTTGTTGCCCCCAATCCCAAAGGGCCATATAGTTCAAGCGAAAATTGCTGCGGACCATCCTGTTCCCAGATGAAGTGCCCGGATGCATGGTTTTGGGGAGTCACTACGCCGAACATTCCTTGTAGTTGAACTTCTCCCGGCACAGAAGGTTTCACGGGAGGGCTCGCACACGCAGAGACCAACATGCATAGGATAATACTGAATATTTTTTTCAATTTAGCTCTCCTTAGGCGCAAGCGCTCTAAAAATATCGGGTGTTTTTAGTTTGGCCTTGGGGAGATAAAAATCTAATTGAATACGTGAAAAACGTTTCGCCACTTTCAGAATCGCCTCATGCTCAAACTGCGCGCACTGAATCGCCAACAAATCTGCGCCTTTAAAGCAGGTCGGCAGCTTTAGCGCAAAGTCTGAGTCAACCTGTATGGGAGCATGATGTGGCTGTAATTGGTAAAATGCATCCGCGCTGATACCTTCAGACAAATCCACTAGAAGGCCCATTTCTCGAAACAACGATAACTCAAACATACGCAAGGCCTTTTCTGAGGGACCCATTTGTAAACTTTGAAGGACCATTTGATAAGCATCAAATAATTCGGGGTGGGGATCATGCGGCATCAAGAAAGCTAACAATAACTCATTCAGATAAAAACCGGACCACAGAGCCTCAGCCCGCAAAAGATATGCATCAGCGCTTGGTTCTGCTGCTTTAAGGGTTTGTATTTCCCCCTCGCCTTTCAGCTGAATAAAGAGCGGTTGAAAAGATTGCAAAATGCCATACCAGGCTGATTTTGGGCGCTTTGCATGCGCGGCTACCAGAGTTACTAAACCCGCTTCCCGGCTAAAAATTTTTAATAAAAAACCGCTATCCTGGTAGGGATAACGGTGTAAAACAAACGCATTTTGACTAAGCTTCTTCGGATGCATCCACAACTGCTTCAACATCAGGACGATCAACCAACTCCATGTAAGCCATTGGAGCCGCATCGCCTTTACGGAAACCGCATTTCAAGACACGTGTATAACCGCCTTGACGCTCTTTAAAACGAGGACCAATCACTTCAAACAACTTTTTAACAGCTGCATCATTGCCCAAGCGTGCACTCACCAAGCGACGATTTGCAACGCTATCTACTTTTGCCAAAGTAATCAATGGCTCAACAATTGAGCGCATATCTTTTGCTTTAGGCAAAGTTGTTTTAATCAGTTCATGCTCGAACAATGCAATCGCGAGACTTTTAAACAAAGCCTTACGTGCACTGGAAGTGCGATGGAACTTTCTACCTTTCATTTGATGACGCATTTTATTTACCCTTAAATTCTTACTCTTGACTTAAATTTTCTGAGGACCAGTTCTCAATAACCATACCCAGAGCGAGATTATGCTTAGATAAGATACTTTTGATTTCATTTAATGATTTTTTACCCAGATTAGGGGTTTTTAACAACTCCCCTTCTGAACGTTGCACTAAATCACCGATGCAAAAAATATCTTCTGCTTTCAAACAATTTGCTGAACGCACGGTCAGTTCCAAATCATCCACCGGACGCAACAGGAATGGATCAATACCGGAAGCAGACTGCGACATTCTACCGCTACTCTTAGGCGCTTCTAGATCTACAAACACACTGATTTGTTCATGTAACAGCGTTGCAGCACGACGAATAGCTACTTCTGGAGAAATGGTGCCATTGGTTTCAATTTCAATGACAAGCTTGTCCAAATCGGTACGCTGTTCGACACGTGCATTCTCAACGGAATAACTAACA
>CAMARA010000033.1 GCA_945860585.1 Francisella tularensis subsp. holarctica
GCGCTTTAATCTTCTGTCGAATCAGAGGGTATCTCTCCTCCTGTCGTAAACATGGCGTCAATATGACCCAGGCCCTAACCCTCTTGTTTCAAGGGAAAATGCCTGACTTTGTTTACGACTCAATCTAATTTGGTGAATCGTTACAAAAATTCTTCAAAGTCCGGACTATCTCCTTCTGATACGATGTATTTTAACAGATCAATATATAAATCGCGAGTAATTTCATGAAAACGCAAAATCTGCGTCATTTTATGCGCAAGACCGAGTAAATCTCGTGCGCGAATATGCTTCTGTACAATCTCCAGCAACGCAACCTTTCCATGGACAATGATTTCTGAATCCGGCATCACCGTTAGATCAACCAAGTGAACAGGAGCATGAAATACCTCCCGTGCAAATACGGGATCTACAAAACAATCCATAAAATCCAAAGAGTACGGATAGGGCGAATCCTTCCCTGTATATAGCATAATAGGCACAATCACTGGCAATAGCTCTGATGGATGAGTCTCAGCATGTTGCTTCCAAATTGATGTTTTATAGCGTAAATAACGCAGCGGCATCAAGCGCAACGCCGTGCTCTGCGCCTCCTGAATAATATAAATAAACCCTTGCCGCCCATCAATTTGCAGAGAATACAGAATATCCGTCACATGCGCGCGCATATCTTCCTCGACATACGAAGTCGGCTGGATTTTAAGGGTGCTAAAATCGCAGCGCTCTTTAATTGCCTGAGGTAAATGCGCTTTGAGAAAATCAATCGCCACCGGCAGATTTGTTAAAAAACGCTTTGCCAGCATATCGTGCGGATTATGAATCGTACTCATTGAGCTTCAATTTAGAATAAATTAAAGTCATTGTATGATTTATAATTAAACTTGTCAAATATTAACTCAAAGCCAAT
This sequence comes from Francisella tularensis subsp. holarctica, assembly GCA_945860585.1. GTDB lineage: Bacteria > Pseudomonadota > Gammaproteobacteria > Francisellales > CACEW01 > JAJZUD01. The sequence continues at coordinate 905 of CAMARA010000033.1, forward strand.
GTTGCTGAATAAAATCGCGCACTTGCTCGGGCGTAATGTACTTCATGCAATCACAGCGCTTGGGATCTTTTGGCCGAGAAAGCACACAATGCGGTGCCTCCATGGCCGCTGCATTTTTACCGATAGGACCCCAATGCTTGATATTGAGATCCTGCTGCGCCGGGAACAATCCCAACACTTTGGTGCCCAGTGCCGCAGCAATGTGCAGAGGGCCGGTACTTCCCACCACCACGCCATCCACATAGCCCAGAAAAGACGTCAATTCATTCAAAGTAAAACGCCCAAACAGCGGTGTCACGCGTTCATTTAAAACCCGATCCCCATATTTCTCAGCTTCTTTTTCGCTCCCGGTCAAATACACTTTGACGTTTGCGGGCAGAATTTTGATCAACTCCGCAAAATGGGCTTTCGGCCACTCAATACTATTGCCGTTTGAACCCGGATGCAGCACCAGATTAAAAGCCTGCGGGTCTAGATAACTTTTGACATGCTCATTGGCTTGCGGCCTGATGCGAATCAACTCATGCAGCTGCTCCACCGGCACAAAAAACGGAATCTTAAACGCCTTCAAAAACTGCATACACATCTGCGCCTGATGCAACTCACAACGCTTGCGCTTGATGTACATGATTTTATTGGCATACCACAAATAATAAAAACGATTCACATGTCCCAAACGCAAAGGCACCCGCGCCGCTTTCATGATTTTGCATAAATGTTTATTCGGATAAACCGGCATAAATACATCGACTTTCAAAGCCTTGACATACTCAATTTGCGCCGACTCACTCAAAGCAAACAGCGCATCCGAACTCACAAACTGATCAATATCCTGACAAGATTCCACAATCTCCTGCGCATAATTCCGCGCCAGCATCGATACCTTGCAATTTGGAAAATGCTGCTTCAATTTTGCCGCCAAAGGCATATTGAGAATGACGTCCCCAATATTATCGGTGCGATTAATAAAAAAATGCATGCGTGTCCTTGAACTCACGAGAATAGCGCATAATGTCGCAAACAACTGCGCCAAAGTCAATCATGAAATACGCATTGCTTTTAAATTAAGAATTTTTTAATTGTTGCATAATTAAAAATGGGGTTGCATAATTAATTTATAACAATATGTATCTAAAAAGGAAAGCAGATGTCACTAGGAACCGAAATAGGCGTGCCCGCTGATGCACCAGAAGCATTCCTACTTGAACTCATTGACACTGATAGTATCCTATTGCTGGAAAGCTTTTTACTGGGGGGCACACCGCACTTAGAAGCGGCTGAAAGGCTACTGAAAAAACAAGAAAATACTCGCCTGCAATGGCTTGATTTTTATAGATTTTTGCTTCCGTCAGCCGAAGGAGCGCCAGCACACGTATATACTTCGGAATGGCCGCATGCTGAAATTTTTACTCCTGCATGGGCCGAATATGCTGATATATGTTTCGGCACTAAGACAGCTGAAGAGCTCGGTATAATCTACGCCAGTATTCGCAAGCAAAAAGCTGATGCAAAATCTTTAATTCATATTCATGCGACCTCAATATCTGAAGCCAGCACACTCACTGAAATAACAAAAGAAAATTTACGCACTATCGCAGAGCACTGGGATGCTGACCACAGACCCGGCCCTCTCACTCCTCTCGCAGGCACAAAAACCACACTCTTGCATTATGCACTAGAAAAAAGAAAAATAAACATCGTAGGAATGCTTCTGGATACGCTTGCGACCCAGAGTGAAGCGCGCCTGAACCATGATTTAATATTAGAATTAACGGATCAGCACGAGCGCTCCATCAAATCCTATCTTGATGAAATTGAAAAAGAAAACCCAGCGCAAGGGCAGGCGCTTCGCCAAAAACTTCAGGAATGCTGTGCAGAACGCTCACCGCCACAGATTAGAGATCCCGCTCAGATCAAACCCGTCGTAGACACGCCAGCTACCACACCGGCTGCAACGCCCTCTCGTCGCTCCTATGCGGAAGCAGGCATCGATTTCAGCCCTGAACCTTTTATGCTTGAAGGCACGCCAGGAGTAGGCGCAGGAGCGGGAGCTGGCGCTGGCGCTGGCGCAGCATCAGGTACAGGCACTGACATCATCTTGACGCCAGTCCATTTAGACAAAGAAGCACGCAGGCTGATTGCTGAGCAATGTGAGGCTCGCTATTCCGAGGCATACAATCATGCCTACCCCATTCTTTTATTCCAGGTCTGGTATACGCATCTTCAATACAAATTATATAAATTGATTTTTGATCGCCTCACCACCGAACCCAAGCCAGTCATTGAAAGCAAAGCTGGCTTAGATGATATCATAACGGCGGCACTTGAGGTTTTACAAGGCTCTGCCATCGATTCATTTTTTGAATATGACAAAAGGCGTGCAGGTCTTTTTGTTGTAGACGCTATCAAAGGAAAGATCACCCTTGTGCTTTTGCAATTATTTGAAGCTTTTAAAATCCGCGAGCAAGATTTTTTTCAAGAAGGATCTGACTGGCGCAATAATCTGCATGCCCTCAGCAATATTACCTCCATTGTCAATGCTTGCGCACGTGATTATGAATGGGTTAATTTTAACTGCCCCAGCCGAGCAAGGATTCAACTTCAAGAAAAAGAGCGCTGGATTGAAGAACAAGCGCGCAGGACTGAAGAGCAGGCACTCACCGTAATACCTTTCCAGGTACTGCGTGAAAAAATAAACAATCGCCTCCATGCAACATTAACAGGCCTTTGGAATTATGTTGTTATGCAAGCAGAGCAAGGCCATCTCTTGCACCACAACATTCCTTTGTATTCTGTATCGCTTGCAACGCAAGAACATATCGGCGTATATCTTAGAAATTTGGTGGAATTAGAAGGTCATCTTGCGCTGCTTACAACCAGCCGGCATCCTGATCCACAGTTTCAAAATTTCCTAGATGCTTTGGCAGACTTTTTTCAAACGGAAATCCCCCCGCTTAGCAGACACCCTGAATTAATTGACGCTGCAGACACTGGACCTGCTGGTTTCATTGATATTTCCGGCTCAGACTCCCCCATACCTTTTGATCTTGATAAGAGAGATCCTGCCACGTTTTACAGTATCAATACAAATGAAATGTTAGTGCCAGGCCAAGCCGCCACCCCCTAACTCGTCGTCACACAAGCCGGAATATTATCCTGCAACAAAGCTTGCCACGAGGCATCAGGACAATCTTCCTGCTGTTGTGCCGGCAGGCAGCGCACCATCTCAGTGCCTTGCTGCTCGAGCGGCAGGCAATAGGTGAAATTCGGCACGGAGAGGTAGGCCGGTGTGGGGAGGGCTTGGCTGAGCAGGGGTAGGCAAAGAAGCGCACTGAGGCAGAGGATGTTTTTCATAAGGACTCCAGGTCAATTTAAAAGGGCTTCTCATAAAATAACCTATACTCATCATGAAGTCAATGGGCATCCTCTCACATCTATCTAAATATATTCTTATTTAAATTAAACGCCAAAAATAAACTATACCTATCTTGACAGTAGCTGATCTTTTGTATTAGCATGAATTTATTTTGGATCTATAGGATAAAAATATTATGCATGGAGCAGGGACAGGGGCGGGCGGAGTCCCGGCGAGTGGCACATCAATAAGTGACGATGATACTAAGGAATTATGGCAAAAACTGCCTCATTTTTTATATGGATCACCTTATCTGGAGGCTTTTTTCAAGCTCCATTTTTCGGAAAAGTCAGTCGAGATAGCATCGCGCAGCAGCTTATATATGGAAATATTAAATCAGTTTTTCCCCTTTGTTTGCGTGCCCGCAGAACCAGCTCCACCGTTCAAAGCGCTAGAAAAAGATTTGAACCATTTTATCAGCATGATTGCAGTGCTCGATGTCTTGCATCAAACTACGACCATTACTATAGCCAGCACTATTCATGACCTGCCAACTTTAAGTGGCTATATAAAAGGTATCAGTCCTAGCAATCCCAAGCTTGCTGCATTTTATACTTTATTTGAACTTGTAAGCGTTCCAGCTTCGGTGCAAACTCTCCAAAAAGCACTTTACTATCTCTATGTAACGATGAATGTTGATCAACGTATTGCACGCCTGATCCCGGCCATAAGAGCAGAAGGCGTGGAGGATATTCTAATGAGTCTTCAACCGCAATCTGCAGCGCTTGGAGGTTACCATGAAGTAAAAGCTCAATTAATAGGAAGCTTTGCCGCGTCAACTGCAAAGACACTTTACGATAATCCACTTGTTATGCAGCTAAAAACAGCGATTGATAAAGCACAAGCCCAAATGCAATACGATTCAGGTCGAGACAGCAGGGCCGACAGTTTTGTCTCTGACCGGGGGCTTTCTGATCCAGATACCCCAGGCGTTGAAATGACTACGCCACGATTGCTAAGACATGCTCAAGCTGCTGCAGATATAGCGCTATCCGCTTTACTCATTAGACTTTCACCCTCTATGTATCAAAGTGTACTCACTCAAACGATCATGGCTGCTTTTCCTCAGGCCGAGAGATTCACTGCTGCCACATCAACAGCCGTCCTGCGCGAAAGATATAATCTTAATATCCTGGATATCGGCATTGATCTCTTAAATTATATGACTCCACCCTTTGATTCTCGATTAACAGAGATCATCAACGCACAGCCAGATAAAAATCAATTTATTTTAAACGCGGTTATGCCTCTCGTTGTGCAAGCATACTGTGCTGCAAAAGGTATTCGAGACCGCTCAACCCTCTCTCTCTTAAAGGCAATATTCACCTTGCGCATGTCTATCGGGGCAGACGATCGTGAGCAAGCGCAAGCTTTACTTACACAGTCTTCGCTCCCATACAAAATGATTATCGCATTTTTTACAAAAATGCTTCCCACCTTACCCCTTCCCGATACCGCAGATTTAAAAGCTATTTTTTATGAAAAAAACCATATACGCGCCGCCGATACTTTTTTTATGGACCAATTTTTTGATCTTACATCCTCACGCCGAGCCAGCATAGCAATACAAGAATCCATTCCCAAAGAATATATTAGTATCGCCTTAAACGCCTTACATCCGGATGATCAGACCAGCATTCTTCGCATCCTATTTAGCATTAATTTTGATGCACCCCCTGATCTGGCGCGCACTGAAAGCATCTTATTTGATGGAAAAAACCCGCTCATCGCAAGGCGCATTCTGGAGGGCGTATTGGCCTATCTGGGTATGGCTGAAGAGCATGAAATAACGGGGGTCATTGCCGAGATCCCAGATCAAGCTGGTCATCAAAAACCAGCGAGCGTGACTCAATTTAAAGAATTGGCCGCATTATGGCTAGCTGCATTTGAGCGTAGAGATGATCGTCATGCAGGTTGTAAAGAAATCGCATTACTCTTCGCTTTTGTGCTCAGTCTGGCACTGACCATCGGCCTGGGCGCGAAGGGCGTCGATACCCTGCAAGATGAATCCATTGAGGAAGAACGCTGGCATGGCGTCCCTTTAGTCAATCTCATTGAGGTCGGCGGAATTACTATTGCTGGCAGTACTGCGTTTGGCTGCGCCATCAGTCTTGCCCTGAAGTTGATGAAGCATCCGCTCTCCCATATTGAGCAGAGCAGGCTACAAAAATCAAGTCGCTGGAATTATCTCATGCCTATTCGACGCATTAGCGCAGGTTTAAGCCTGGCGGTCACAACGCTGGCTATTTCCAATATTTGGGAATGGCTTCCTCGTGCCCTTGTTTCTCATGTTTCTCTGGACACCTTGATTAAGGGCGGCTTGACATGGTATTGGGGCATCAATACGATAACAGATGCGGCGTTGCTAACACTCGTAGTCAGTACCTTTATTGATCTAAACACGCGCCACCCATTTGAGAAACAAACTTTCTTCGGAAGATTACAAAATCCTTTTAGCCGCTCATTGACAGCGACAGTGCCAGACCCTATGACCATCAGCCTGCTCACACCAGAGGGAGCCCCCGCACCAGGAGATAGCGCTGTCTAAATATATTGAATAAATTTTAAAAAAACAGCATTGTTTTTTTTAATAATGCCTGATAGAATAACCAGTGTTGTGTATTAATATATAAAAAGGAGCAATGATGAAAAAAGTGTTTATGATCGTAGCAGCGTTAGTAGGCTTGGGATGTGCAGGTTACTTTGTATCTGCAAATGCAAATGTGGATCAAGTGTTTGGTTGTATTGGTGGCGTTACCTGCTAACATACCCCTTACATTTAAAATAAAAGGCCCTCTTTTTAGAGGGCTTTTTATTTAGACTCCAGTCATCTCTACCCCTTCAGGCCTTACAGAAGGAGAATCACTCCAACAACAGAGCCTAGCATACCAGGGCTTGTCTACAGTGGGGGCCATACGCATACCTGCAGCAATTGCCTGCCGGGAAAACAAGTCTTGAATTTCCGCGGCAGTTTGCGTCGTAAAATAACTTTTGGTGCTTTTTAATTTAACGATACTGGATATGACGTCGCTTAGCCGCACCAGAGTTGATTGATCCAGCGCAGCACGCCTTAAATCATCCGTCAAAAAAGCTGGCGGCGCCTCCCCAATCAAACGATCCTGATAACGCTGCAGGCGTTCGGCCAAAGTCCAGATCCTATTTTTTGAAAACACTATGAGATCTTTTAAACCAGACTCCATTACACGCTCTTCCAGCATGGTCATGATGCCATAACTCGTACTCAAAACAGAATACAGGCGATGGTACCAGCGATTAACCGGCAGGCACGCTAAAAAATGATTGATGACAAAAGAAGGCACCATGGCCTCTTTGCTGCGTCGATATGCAATGAGTGACGCTTCCAAAATGCTTAGCGACGCAATTTCATCAAACAAATAATCCATATTCAATGCAATCAGTGCCTTGATATGCGCATTCGCATCATGTCGCACAGTAACAGGGGCACGCACTCCAACCACACCTGCGCCTGCACCTGTACCGGCCCCAGCACGGAGAGGGGTTGCGGAGGCAATCAGCGCATCGACATCTGGCGCAGGGATGACCGCAAAACGCTGTGCACAAAAACACATAGCATTCAAGCCGCGTTCATCTCGTGTAAGCCGTGGCAAGGCTTCATCCGTTAAAAATCCTGACCCCTCTAGCAGACGCCAATTAATATGCCGCAACTGCTCACGCAAACCGGTCACAAACGCTTCCAGCTGCGGACCTTCCATCGACAAAATCCGGCTCACCGTGACCAGAATAGCGATCAAATTTTTACGTGAATCGTCGGCTGCCAAAAGGGCTGTGGCAGTTCGCTCTACATAATCTATTTCCATGCAATCACTGGCCTCCAGTGCAAGTGCATGCGGAATAGCGAGGTCATTGTCCAGATATGTTCTTTTGATCATGAAGGCTAATATCTGGCTCAAAACATCATGGATCTGATACGACCAAATGATGCTCAGCCGAGAGAGATCCAGCATCTTTTTTACTTCGCACTGCAAACTATGATATTTCAACACTGCTGGATCAGCCTCTGCGCGATCCTCTGTCATATGAAGAAAGGCCATAAACCAGTCTTGTTTCACCTTTAAACTCACAGAATATTCAGAGCCTTCATCTTTCAATTGCAGATACTGTGCAAATGTACTCATGGCAAAAGCAGCGAGGGGGTCTCCTGCATTATGCAACAGCCATTCCTGTATCTTTTGAATACACATTGCCTGATAGTGTGGCCCTTGCTCCACGGTGATCGACAATAACTGCGTCGCCTGCTCTACCAGCGGGCCCTGTAAGGCTTGAATCATCGGCAGCTGTGGAGAATGCGCCCCCAATTCTTCATAAGCGCCCCCACGCGGACGCGCTTGCATAAAATGAATCAGCTCGTCTAATGCGCGCACCGATAATCCCTGCAAAAGTATTTCATGCTCCTCCGCAAAATGATAATAGTGATCCAGCCAAGCCTGTAAAATTAACTTCCTAAAAATGGCTACCTTTGCCATAAGATCGCGGGGATCCTCCGCCTTCAGGGCACCATACCTTTCTAAATACTCAAGCTGCTTTGTGCCATCGCTGATTTTGCTGGCATCCACTCTGACACCAGTCTCCCGCAGCTTATTAAAAAACTCAATTAAATATGCATATTTAAAAGGCATCGGCGCAGGAATAATCTCTTCTGACTCTCTCCGCAGCACGGTGGAGGCTGCATCATCTGAGGTCGTTGTCGCAAGCGATTCGGCACGCACAGGTCGCGTTCCTGCATATAAAATATGGGAGAGTGGCACAGATGCACCCATTGCTTGAACCAATTTTTGCCCCTGCCATAACTTGCTTTTAAGCGTATTTGGCAAAGATTGTAACTGCTCCCACTCCTGCCTAAATAAAATAAAAATAAACTGGCAGCGCACGTCACTTTCGCAGCTTTTAAGATATGTCATGACTTTTTCATTCAGGCTGACCACATCTGCTTCAGGATCTATACGACGCTCACACCTGGCTGATTGCCGTTCTCTTCGCAATCTTGCCCTCAATGCTTGAAGCTTGAATCCATCCTCACCTCCAAACGCTACTAAGCATTGTCGACTTAATGCTATTAAATCCATGGACTCCTTTGACTCCTTTGACTCAGCGATCTTTCTCAGTTTCTCCGAAGCGGCTACAAGAGCCTCTACTTTTGAATCTTGCTGCCCTTCTTCCCAGGGGTGATGCCGAACCCTTTCGAGCTCTGCAATTGCCTCTAATTGTTCTAGTTGGCGCAAGGGCGTCCATACTTTTTGCCATGCAGTACTTGTCAGCGAATCCAGCATAATATTCGCGATACAGCTGACACGCTCATCCTCCTGCTCCTTCACATATTTTTCTGCTTGATGCCTGATTGCGCTGCGAATCAATTCAGCTGCATCAGCTACTGAGTAGGGAGAGGCATGCTCTTTGAATACGCTTAAGACAGGACGCCAATGCTCTGGACTTGATGCAATCATTTCAAAGCCCTCATCATGGAACATGCCCAATAAGGACAATGCATAACGCTTCGGGGTATAGGCCACTGTAAAATTTGGCACCACCACATCAGGACTCACCACATAATATTCAGACGCCGCGGGTTCATAAGTCTGCACAGCCTGTCCAAGATAAAAATGGATATCTTCAGTGAGGCCCAAGGCAGAATATCTGGTCACAGATAAAGGGCGCCGCAGTTTTAAGTCCTGCAAAATTAAATCTGCCACATGCATAATCGACAAGCCTATTTGCTCTGCCATCACGTCTATACATCGAATGAAAGTATATCGGCTCGCCCATTCAGGATGTGTTTCTGTCATACTCACATAATAAAATTGAGCAGGCTCTGTGCGTCGATCCTGTATCGCTAGCCCATAGTTATTAAAACTATGCTTTACCAAGCTTAGGGTTACTTTTTCTGGGGTGCCTGCAGTTTTTGCATCGGCAAATGCTGCAGACATCTCCACGCACTCAGGCCATCTTGTTTTTAAAGATTGGGCTGCATAAACCAACAGAAGATCATCCGGAAGCGCAACATTGTGAGAAATAATTCGAAGATACATTTATAGCCGCCAAAAAATAATAATACTCAGCAATTCTACTGGGTTAAACTAAAAAATCAAGGCATGTATCTTCATCTAGCATAATCTGCTAAAATTGGTCTGCATCAATCCAGCTCTACGATCCACTCGACTCCATGACCCCATTCGCCTCCCACCTCCTCACCTGGTTCCACCAACATGGCAGCAAGGACTTACCTTGGCAGCGGGATATCCATCCTTATCGCGTCTGGGTCTCGGAGATCATGCTGCAGCAGACGCAGGTCAAAACGGTCATTCCGTATTTTGAGCGCTTCATTGCGCGCTTTCCGGATATTCAGGCCCTGGCGCAGGCGAGTGAAGATCAGGTTCTCGCTTTGTGGGCAGGCTTGGGTTATTATGCCCGTGGGCGCAATCTGCATCGTGCTGCGCAAAAAATCATGACCGAATATCAGGGCCAATTCCCGCTGGATTCCACGCAGGTACAAGGTTTGCCGGGCCTTGGCAAGTCTACTGCTCATGCGATTTTAGCCATTTGTGAAGGGCAGCGCCTGGCGATTTTAGATGGCAATGTCAAACGTGTTTTAACCCGTTATTGCGGCATCAGCGGTTATCCAGGTAATAAAAAAATTGAGGCCCAACTCTGGCAGATTGCGGAATCTTTTTTACCCGCAACGTCGTTACCGGACTACACGCAAGCGATTATGGATCTAGGTGCGATGATCTGCCTGCCAAGAAATCCCCGCTGCGCAGAATGTCCTGTGCAACAAAATTGTATCGCTTTTGCTGCGCAGCAGACTGCCAGCCTGCCTACGCCCAAGCCTAAAAAAGCCCTTCCCACCAAAGAAGCAGCCTTTGTCATCGCAATGCATCAGGGCAAAGTCTTGCTGGAAAAACGCCCCTCCAAAGGTATCTGGGGCAGCCTTTGGTGTGTACCGGAATTCACAACGAATATGGATCTGCAGGCATTTATCCAGGATAGAGTCGTGACTATTTTGGCGCCACGCCCGCACCTCTTCACCCATTATCGCTTGATCTTGACGCCCTATGTGATGGAGGTAGCGCAGCCATTTTGCCATGACAAAAACCATCAGTGGGTTGCGCTGGATCAGATTGCTGAATATGGTCTGCCGGCGCCGATTTTATTACTCCTTCGCCCAATCATCAAATGAACCTTGCTCGCGAATCTTTCTGTCAGCCAAGTCTTGTAAAACATCATAAAATGGCCTTGCCGAAGCAGGTTTTTTAAGGGGGCTGCGCGCGGGAAGTTCAGGCACGAGTTGAACAATATGCGCAATGTAGGCACCCTGCGCCTTAATTACTGCAGACAAGCGCTGCTGTTGATGTTGTGCACCAGCATCTTCTGGGCTAGAATTCACTAAAATAAAGGGCCTTGATTCGCTCACAGGTACATACTTAGAGGAGGCAGAGAAAGATCTATATTTTAACACCCACCTCTCATTTTCAAGAACAGGCTTAATATGTAAAGGACCGTACGTTATTTCGAAGTCTTTAATATCATGCCTGGGCCCGCACGAAAAAGTCAGCTTAGGTTGGGGCTTGCCATTATTTAGAAAAATAGGGCGCCCGCAACAATACCAGGAGCCTGCTATGGATGAAATTGTTGGTAAGTCATCTGCGACCAGCGGCTCGCCCAGCCGTCCCATTTCCATTATATCAATCCCTGTTTTGATCTACATTGCGCCAGTATATGATAGAGCAGCCGCAAGGCGCAAATCGAATGATACAGAGCGAAACCGGTATATTTACAGAAGTCAATAAATCCGGTATACTGAGCACTGGTCGGGCTCATAGCTCAGTTGGTTAGAGCAGAGGACTCATAATCCTTTGGTCCTTGGTTCAAGTCCAAGTGGGCCCACCAGTGTTTTCGCGGGTTGCAGTTTTTGATGTGCAAAAATTAAATAGCCGTGGGGGGTTTCTTTTCAATTCCTACGAAATAGAACGGTGCCCCCTATATCTCTTGAAACTGATTAATCCTGACATTCCCCTCTGGAAAATGCGCAATAATCTGCAATTCCCCACCCATGGCTTGAACATAGCTGCGCAAGGTTGAAATATACATATCCGCTCTTTTTTCAATACGCGAAATATTCGCCTGTTTGGTATCCAGAAGTTTTGCCAGGCGTTCCTGACTCAAGCTTCTTGCCTGGCGCAATTCTTGCAAAGGCATATCCAGCATCATTTTCTCGATGAGTTGATCTGCTTTTTTTAAAGCATTTTTAGGCATCTTGTCTCTTAAAGTATTAAATGATTTTGCCATTTTTTCTCTCCGTTTTTTCTTTATTTACTACTTTGAAATTTCGATTCAGGCAAAACGTTATACAAATGTGGTTGGAGTTGCTGCCGTTCGTGATCTTTATGGTACTGTCATGAATGAAGGGGCTACAAAGGGCATCCTGGTTACAACATCCGACTATGGTGCAGATTCATATGAATTTGCGAAAGGAAAGCCTTTAACGCTATTGAATGGTTCTAATCTTCTGCACTTGCTAGAAAAGCATGGTCACAAAGCTAAAATTGACATTAGAGAAGCAAAGCGAATTCTGAATGATAGGAAAGCCGACTAATACGCGCGTGCCATTGCAAAATAGTTGCATTTATTGCATAACACCCCACTGATTTGACTATGATAATGCTCTAACTTAGAAGCTTAACGGCTTTTCTCGCAAAGAAAATTAATTTTGCAACATTTATTCTTTTCACTCTGTAGTTTGTTATAATATCTGCACTACTTCCCCTATGGCTATAACCCATAGGGCGCAGAGCCTCTTCGGAAGCTCTTGTTTTTTCTGGGGTTTAAGGAGATAAAATTGGAACCATCTAATATTCCATGGTATCTAAATTGGCCATTTTGGACACTTGCCGTAGCAGCCATTACGACCATTCTTTCGCAAATTCCTCCTATTCGTGTTCTGGTCAAAAAATCAAAAATAGAGCTCGACCTTTATTCAAAGATTGCTATTACACACAAGGTTGGGAACCCAAATCTTCAGCTTCATTTAATTATTAGCAATACCGGTGGGAGGAAAATTAAAGTAAAAGACATGACCGTTATTATAGAAAGAAACAGCAAGGGATTAGTAAAATTGCCTGCTCAAAATTATCTACAAAACCAAGCTGATCAAAATGCGGTACTGTTTACAAAATTTTCATTAAACCCAGGAGAGGAGTGGGCACACATTACCAATTTTCTTAATTTTTTGGAGCGAGAGCAGGAAGGTGAATACGTAAAATATGAAATGGAATTAGCAAAGGATTACCAGGGCAAAAGAGAGGAACTTGGCGAAGACCATAACGAATTGATAATGCTTGATCCATCTGTAGTAAAACCATTTAATGATATTTTTGAAAATTGTTTTATTTGGAAGGCAGGTGAATATACTATGATTGTAAATGTCATTACTGATCACGCCTCAGCCAATGTGACAAAAAAATATAGATTTACTATCTTCGAATCTCATGAGAAGCAACTAAAAATCATCACAGATTATTTCAAATTTGGTGGTGGCATTTGGTGGAACCCTCCAATTCAAACCAATGTTATTCTGGAACTGAAGGAGATATAACTCTAGGGTGCCTTTTTCTCTTTCAAATCATAGTTTGAGACTTTGCTTGTTGAGTGTTTTAAACTATTATTGTCACTTATTTTTTGGGACACTGGTGGGACAACGATTTCCATAAACGCCCAATCAAGCACAAAAAGACACCAAAACCCAATCTCCGCCAAGCCTGAAAACCCCTATTGTAAATGATGATTGCTTGTTATATACTCTTGTTGTGGCTCGACTCATAATCCTTTGGTCCTTGGTTCAAGTCCAAGTGGGCCCACCAATGTTTTCAAGGCTTCCAGTTTTTGATGTGCAAAAATTAAATAGCCGTGGGACACTCGATAACGATGCACAATAACGATGCACCACCTTGACGCAGGAACTGAAAGATTTGAGAATACACTCTGTTAAGAAAGAGCGGATCCCAATCATGGCAGACAAACCCAAGCAAAGACAAGCAAAAAAATCCACAGCGCCCAGCTTTTCAAGCATCGGCTGGAATACTACCGATGCCGAAGAAATCGAGCGCCGCCGTGTGCGAGGCCAGCTGGAACAATTTAATTTCAGCGCCACAGAGTCATCAGAGGGAACGTATTTTGGCAGCTATTTGATTCGGGGAGAACGTGACAAACAGTATCAAGTTGAAATCCGCTCCCTGACTGAAAACATCAACTCCTGCAATTGTCCGGATGCCTCTGGAAACGGCCTAGGCACTTGCAAACATATCGAGCATATTTTGTTTCGTCAGCGCAAAACAGGCGTCAGGGCTTTTAATATTGCGGCAAAAGAAGGTTCACCTCGCAGTGAAGTTTATCTCGATACGCGTGATACGCCGCGTATTCGCATCCAATGGGGGAAATCGCTTTCGGCCTCGCTTCAAAAAACATTGGAGCCTTTCTTTTCCAGTGACGGCAGTCTTTTGGGCAATCTACTGGTGACCTATCCCGCCTTGCGTACTGCCCTTTTATCTGTAGAAAACGGGGCCTCTCAAGTACGCGTCTCCCAGCATATCGATACGTTTTTTAAACGGCAGCAACGCCTGGCGCAGCCCGAGATTCACGAGGCGACGTTTTTGAAGGATGTGGAGGTGGGCAAGCGTTCGCTTGATCTCATGAAATTCCCGCTCTTTCCGTATCAGCAACAGGGGATGATGCATTTGGCTTTTAGTGAACGCGCTTTGCTGGCAGATGAAATGGGTCTGGGCAAAACCGTTCAAGCCATTGCGGCTGCTGAATTACTGCGGCGCAATAAAAATATTCAGCGCGTGTTGGTGGTCGCCACCGCTTCCCTGAAAGCAGAATGGGAAGAGCAGATCTCCAAATTTACCGATTTACCTGTGCGCATTATTCAAGGTTCACGCAAAGATCGCCTCAAACAATACCAAGAGCCCGCCTTCTTTTATTTGACCAATTATGAGCAAGTGGTGATGGATCAGGCTGAAATCCAGCGCCTATTGCTGCCAGATCTCGTGATTCTGGATGAAGCGCAGCGCATCAAAAATTGGCAAACTAAAACGGCCAACGCCATCAAGGAATTAAAAAGCCCCTATGCCTTTGTACTAACCGGCACGCCGTTGGAAAACCGCATCGATGATGTCTATTCGATTGTGCAGTTTCTGGATCCGCATCTTTTTGGGCCGCTTTTTCGCTTTAATCGCGATTTCTATCAGCTGGATGAGCAAGGCAAAGCCATCGGCTATAAAAATCTGGATGAACTGCATCGCCGTCTCAAAGGCATTATGTTGCGTCGTCGCAAAGAGGATGTCGAAGGTCAACTTCCAGCGCGCACGATCAATAACTATTTTGTTCAGATGGATCCTGAACAGCAGAAGCGTTACGCTGAATATGAGGATCTCGTTGCCAGATTGCTTTCAAAAGCAAAAAAACGCCCTCTTTTCAAAGAAGAAATGGAGCAACTGCAGCGACTACTTTCCTGTATGCGCATGCTGTGCGATACAACTTATATCCTCGATCAAACCTGTCGAATTGCGCCCAAGATCGATGAATTGGACTCGATACTGACTGACTTGTTAGCGGATGAAAGCAGCAAGGTCATTATTTTTTCGGAATGGGAACGTATGCTGGAACTCGTCGCCGATTGGGCTACTGAAAAAGAACACGGTTTTGCCTGGCATACCGGCACGGTGCCACAACAGCGCCGTCGCGTTGAAATCAATCGCTTTAAAACGGATCTAAATTGTCGTTTGTTTCTGTCTACTGATTCAGGCAGCGTCGGTTTAAATCTACAAGCCGCCAATGTGGTGATCAATCTCGATTTGCCTTGGAATCCCGCCAAACTTGAACAACGCATCGCCCGCGCCTGGCGTAAACACCAAACCCGTCCGGTGCAGGTCATCAATCTGATTACAGAAAACAGCATCGAACACCGCATGCTTTATTTGCTTGGCCAAAAACAAACTTTGGCGAACAGCGTATTGGATGGCTTTGAAGACTTACAAAGCATGCAGTTGCCCTCAGGACGCGCGGCCTTTATGGAGCGGATGCAAGCATTGATGGGCGGCGCCGAACCCGTAACACCATTTGAGACCGAAAAACCCAAAGCAACAGAGAGCGTCACCAAGCGTATTCTGGCGCAAATCGATAATCAAATTGATCTGATTCAACGTTATCGAGATCAAATCAGTGGTGAGGATATCATTTTTGCGGTCGTCGAGCATGGTGCTGAAAATCTCCAAATGCAATTACAGCAATTGATGGCGGAAGAATCTCCCAAGCAAGCCCCGCGCCTAGAAGTCTTGGATCGTGAGACTTATTCCACCCTGCAACGCCTGATTAATGCCGGGGTGATTCAAATGAATAAGCCGGAAGAGATTCTGCATGCAGCCCCCGGAATGGTCGAATCCAAACAGCAAATCGCTGAGCAGGATCGCCTCCAGGCAATCAGATTGCTGAAAGAAAGCACGCATCAATTGCGTCTTACCAAAGTACTCCTCGATAGCGAATTCTGCACAGAGGCCTTACCGCCACTCAAGCGTGCCATTACTTCCGTCATTCACGCCCTCGCACACACCGCTGGACATGGAGAACGTCCAGAATCAGAACGTTTGAGCGCTGAGTTTATCCAGGAAGTATTGATTCAGCAACAGGCTCATCCCGCCAAACTCTTTTTGCTCTGGGGCTATTGCCAAAATGAGCCTGCGGAGTCGTCCGTGGAGCAGCTTCAGGCTGTATGGACGGATACGCAAAGTGTGGTTGAGTTTGCTGAGCGGGTTTTGGAATAGGGAATCAGGTGAAAAGCCTTTCAGAAATAGAGCATCTGCAAAAGGAGAATGCTTATCTTAAGCAATTGCTTGCACAACACAATATTGCCTTTTGCTTTCCGCCCTCCAAGCCGCCAGAGAATACTGAGCAACCAACGCTGGTTTCTTTGACCCGTGCCGAAAAAATCGCACTGTTCCGTTCGCTCTTTCGCGGTCGCAGTGACGTCTATCCAACCCGCTGGGAAAACGCCAAATCCGAGAAAAGTGGATATTCACCCGCCTGCCATAACGAATGGGTCAAAAAGTTTTGCCAAAAACCCAAAATCAAATGCAGTGAATGTCCCAATCAGAAGTGGAAAACGATCACCGATCAAGTCATATATGACCATCTCACCGGCAAGCATATGATAGGGATTTATCCCATGCTGCCCAATGACCACTGTTATTTTTTGGCGATCGATTTTGATAAAGAGCTATGGCAAAAAGATATTGCTGCTTTTCACAACACCTGCAAAAAATATGGTGTTCCAATCTTAATTGAGCGCTCTCAGTCGGGGAATGGCGGGCATGCCTGGCTGTTTTTTGAAGAAGCAATCCCCGCTGCTTTGGCCAGAAACATCGGCACAGGCTTGATTACATTGACGATGCAGGATCATCCTCATTTGAGTTTGGAATCATACGATCGTCTTTTCCCAAATCAAGATACCTTGCCAAGCGGTGGGTTTGGAAATTTAATCGCATTGCCTTTGCAAGGCCAACGGCGCAAAAATGGCAACAGTACTTTTGTCGATGTGGAGCGAACCTTCATTGCATTTGATGATCCATGGCTAATTTTATACAAAGCCCAAAAACTGACACGATATGAAATAGAGGCATTGCTTGAGAGCATTCAGGGGCAGACAGAGTTGCTGGATGTGAAAGCTACTTTTACGGAAAAGGATCAGCCAAAGCCTTGGAATATCCCGCTGTTTAACGCTGAAGTTTATCCTGCGATTGAAGAAGCTCTCCCGCCAGAAATAACCATTGTAAAGGCTAATTTTCTCTATGTTACATTGGCAGGACTGCCCAATAAATTGGTGAATAAGATCAGAAAAATCGCGACCTTCCAAAATCCGGAATTTTATAAAGCCCAGGCCATGCGCTTGTCTACCTATGACAAACCCAGAATCATTAATTGCAGCGAACTTTTTCCTGATTATTTGGGCCTGCCAAGAGGGTGTGAGGCTGATTTATTAAAGCTTTTGGAGCATTACAAAATCGTTCCTCATTTTGATGATCAGCGTGAAATAGGTCAACGCATGCAGATTGCATTTCAAGGCAAGCTCACAAAAACGCAGCAAAGCGCGGCATCTGAATTACTCAATCATGAAATCGGCGTACTCTCGGCTGCCACAGGTTTTGGTAAAACAGTGATTGCCTCATACATGATCGGGAAACGCAAAGTGAATACGTTAATCCTGGTACACCGTCAACAATTGTTGACGCAATGGCAGGAGAGGCTGTCCGCTTTTCTTACTTTCAAATAACTACCCCAGCCAAAGTTGACGTTGCCCGACTCTCAACAATAGATAATCCAAGGGCTTCAGCCCGTTTCTTTAGATTGTTAATGGCGCGATCTCTGTAAATTTTTTCATAGTATTCTTGGCCTTTCTCAACATAGTCTT
>CAMARA010000034.1 GCA_945860585.1 Francisella tularensis subsp. holarctica
ATCATATCCAAAACAATAGGCCGTCAAAAAAGACCTTCTGAACCGCGAATGATCAAGCGGCGCGCCAAAGCCTTCCCTCGCCTTCAAAAATCCCGGCATTTGTACCGTGAAAATCTCGCATGAGGTGGCTTAACTTAGCAGCATTAATCCATAACGCTTATCAAACTCATGCTGCAAAGCTGGATGATGATGCCTCTCCTCGTCTAGCGAAAAAAAGATACTGACTGGTGGAGAGAATACTGTTGGCATAGCTTCCCGGGCATCTTGTAGCTTTGAATCGCTTGATGCTGGCGCGTCACATAAGAGTCTTATTGGAGCCTGATCGCATAACAGCAATACCGAACATAATCTGACAACTTGCACTCCTGGGTGATGTGATTCTAGTTTCGCTGCGTTTTTCTTCCGTTCGCAATTAGGATGCAAGCTGGGCAATGCTAACATTAAATCCTTGACTAGTGATGCAGGAAGTCGAAATGAAGCTCTTAGGCCCATGGCATCTTGATATTGTTCAACAGATGGCTTAGGACGTGCGGCCTGAGCTAATGACAAAGGAGCGCTGGTCGTTAATTGAGGTGGGGCGCGGCCTGGAATATCTCGCTCTTCTAAACTTAAAAAAGCAGTTGAATGCAATAAAACATCGAGCCTTTCTAAGCTTCTTGGCGCGTCTCTGGATAAAAAAAAATGTTCTTGGATATGTTGCTTAATTTTCTCGATACACTCGGCATGGGAAAAGCCTGTCTTGTTAATCAAAATGACTCTCAAACTTCCTTGATCATGAGCATAATTCAGGATAAGGAGTAGTTGCGAAATAGAGTTATAAGCCATTTTCTTCTCGCTCATAACCGTACAAGAAAGAAGCTCACAAGCAATAATCGAAGCTTGTGTACTTTCGAAAGAGCGACATCTAATACTCATATAATCAAATATGCCGGTCTGTACAGGCATACGGTTAGGACGACGCTCTGTTCGTGTTACAGGATATGTCTTTAACCAGCGCTTTTGGTCTTCTGACAGTCTATGATATTCGGGACCAAAATCTCCTCCAGTTGCTTTAGATGATTGTCTCATAATAAAGAGTACATCATCACTGAAAGCAGGAATCCACTCAATATAACCCAGGCGATGTTTTTGTGCTTCATATGTTTTTGGATCAATCATAATGCCAGCTGAGCGACCGCCCTGATTATTGCATCGCACCAAAATATCCATTTTTTCAGCATCAGGCATCGAGCAGACATCCAGATCAGCACGGGCTCGCAGGCTAGTGCCTGCTAAATTTGAAATCAGAACTTGATTTGCATATTGCGGAGAACCATAAGGAGCCAACGGGGGGTAGTCATATGGTCCATCCAATTTATGTCCGTAACATTTATCAAAGCTGACTGGCTCATTTGAGGTGATCAGCAAGGCTCTACCTGGTTTGGCGAGATACCATCGATTTAATTCTTCCAGCAAAACTCTGCCGGCAGATCCGGCGAGATTATCATCGTCTAGAATAATTACATCTGGGTCTTCTAGAGCTAATGTATTACAGATGGTAGGGCCCATGTTCAGCAATTCTTGCATGTCTGTGGCAGTCGAAGTCCATGCAGCCAAGGTAACCTCTGAAAACCAAAGGGTTTTCTTGCCCCGACTGATGAGTTCTTTTGCACAAGAAACGGCGGCGGCTGTTTTGCCTATACCGGGCGTGCCTGTTAAAATTAAAAAGCGTGATTCGCCATGCATGACGCCTTCACAGAATTGCAAAGCAGCAGAATAAATTTCGTGTTGAGTCTGGGTTTTAAGCTCAAAAGAGCCAAAAGACATTTGCTCTCTATTTTCAATGGGAATTTGTCTTAAAAATACAGCTGGAACGCACAGATCTTCTGACGTAAGGGGAGAAAATGAAGTGCTTGCAGAGATTTTGGCGGCACTCTGCATATGGGAAACCCACTCCTGAAATCGAGTAAAATCAAAATGAGCGATTGTAGATGGTGCAGTTGAAACTTTAGCTCTCCATTCTTCACGAGGCAGTGTTATGGCTGCCAAATCTTCCCCAAGCTTACTTAGAGCTCCATAGGACCTTTGATGGCGAGGATGAATAGTCTCAGGATGCTCAAGGTACAAGGCAAGGCGCGCTGCATCATGATCATCCTGAGGGGCATTAAACGCTTCATAAAGTAGATCGTCAACGCGAGCTCTACTTAATCCTGCTTTTTGATCTTTTGGCTTCCTGGAAAAGCATGTATAGTTTTCGTCTTGTAGAACGATACAATTGTCCCCGTTGCTTTCACCGCCAGGATGCTTAAATCCGTAGAGATCAACGTTTTGGACATACTCAATGCGAATGCCCACTGCAGCATCGGCGGCGCCAGCAGCTGATCTCAAAAAACTGAATAGTGGGCTTCCAATATAGGGTTTAAGAATAGAGGTAGGATCATAATTAAATTGAGTAATATAAAAAGGTCCCTTTCCAAAAAGTGTATCAAATGCTTGGTTACCTAAAACATGCCGAATGCCAAACCATATTGCCAACTGACAAAACATTCCACAATCTATGGCAGAGGGGCCCTTCAGTAATTCATCCAAAGCATGGCTTGGCTTATCGCCCTTGTAAATTAAAGACTGTATGCCCTCTTTCGCCATTTGTGCACCCCAGCTCGCAGGGCTTATCAGAGGAAGATCCTTTACGCCAATAGATCCAAACTGAACGCTTAATAAATCTGAAATAGTGGTATTGTAATGCAGTCCCAGTAATTCAGAACCATAAAAAGACTTCCTTTCCTCTGGTGTTAAATTGGCAACATCAAGAAAGGCTTGAACGCCTTGAATAAAGTTTGCCAAGCTTAACTCTTTTGGCATTTTAAGAGTGGATAAATAAGCGGAGAGTTCTCTGGATGGGCTTCGATTTCTTAGTTCTAATAAAAACTTAACCGGAGGGCTAGGCTCTTTTGGCATTGCCATTTGCATCATGTCTACACCTTGTTTTGATAGATATTTTTATGAAAAATAATTTTACACTATAAATAGAGCCTCTTGCAATATTATTTTCAGGAATGGCCGAATAAACAGCGCCAGCTGAATGGAACGACGCCGCCAGGCGTCCGCGGGTAATTTTCTAGGCACATTGCAGTAAAAATAAACAATTTTTTGCTTTTCCAGGCAGGCCATTGCCTCGCAGGGCGCGATTGATTCTTTTTTGCTACAGCGCTTATGCGACTTGAGGAATGCAGGCAACCAATTGCTCAGCCGTGAGGCAAATAATCCCAAACATCAAATGACACATCACTTTGGCATAGCCTTGCACTCTCACAAAGCGCCCACCAAAGCTGTCTTTTAATCTTGAATTGACACGCTCTGCTGAGCTACGCTCTTTGTAGCGGGCCGCTTCATGCGGATCAAAGGCACGCGTATCCTTTGGGCTGCGATGATTAAAATCAATAAGCGGTACATGCCCCAGGGAATCAGAATGCACACGGATCAAGCCGGAATCATAGCCCGCATCCATCAGATCATACAAGTTGGTGACGCGCGTCTTGCTCATCTCAGCCAAGGGAATGGCAACCTGACTGTCATGCGTGGACGCTGAGGTAAGAATACACGAGATGGGAATATCGCCATCAGCCGTGTCAATATGCAGCTTGTAGCCGCGCCAGCTAATCTTATAGCCTTTGCTGTCTTTCTTGGTGCCGACATCGCACGCCTTGGGCAGGTCTGCCACCATCTCTGCCACGGAGTTCATTTTTAATTGACGCTCGATTCTGGTTTCATCTGGCTGCTCTTTTTTAGGGCGAACTTCACCTTTTTTCGGGCGTCCGCGTGGCATTTTTACGGCAGCAGGTTTTTGGTCTTTTTTCTTGACGATGCTTTTTTCTCTGGCCTCGATTGCTGTAGCGTCCCGCGAGAGATGGCCTACAAGGCGGTTGCTTTGATATTTGTGAATCATCATCTCATGAACGTATTCGGTGATATGTTTGGCTGCAAACGCCTTGAATGCTTTTGAGAAGGTCCATTCCTCAGGGATATCTTTGATTCGCTCAAAACCACAAATGCGGCGCAACACCTTGTCCACCCTCAGTCGGTCGAGCAATTGTCGTGTCGTGGACAGGTTTAATGAGGCTTTAGCCACGTACGCCCGCGCAATGCCTGCGCGACAAGCTGCCGGCCTTCCGGGGGTGACTCCGCGATAAAACTGAACGAAGTCCTCAACTCGTGCCATCTCAAGTGTCATGACGATCTTCTGATGTTCATCGCTCAGTGGCCCAAACACTTCTTCCAGCCATGGAAAAAGATTTCCTTGTACGCTGTGCCAAAATTGTGATAAATTTGCTTTAAGCTGAATCGGCATGCTGACCTCCTTAGGTAAGTTATTTTTGGCGAAACAATTATACCGTAAAGTCAGCAATTATGCCGCATTCAGCCCTCTTTTTTTGATTATTTTTATCTTCCCTGAATTAATAAATGCGCTCACTTGCTGAATATTGCAAGAGGCTCTAGCTTATCATATTTTTTGGCTTAAACGAATGTCATTGTCCGGGCTAGAACCCCAAATAGCAGCTATTCTGAGTTTGTTTTGCTAGAAATACAGGCGCGCAGCATGAGTTTTGAGTGATATGCAGTCATTTTCTAGATAGAATAAGGCTTTGATGGGCATGGTCAAAAAACGATTTTTAGATTATAAGTTAGGAATTACAGTAAGTTGATCATGCCATTTGCATCCACTTTACTTTAGTGCTTGGAACCCCATTATACGGCCTCGGCGAATTTATTGTTGATCACCCCCAATGTGGACTTGGTGAAAGCGGCATCGCAACAGTTGAACGTGCTGGTAAAACAAAATGTTGTCCTGAGTAATTCGCAAATCACCTATAACTTTACCTCGCTGAATCAAGTTAAACCGGGCATGTTAGATCAGGCCACGACGAATGCACAGATTGCAGCGCAGGCCTTTGCGAAAAATGCCCATGATTCCATTGGCGGCATTCGGGATGCGTCTCAAGGACAGTTCACGATTGATAATGACAATAATAATGGGATCTCTAGCATCACCAAAAAAGTGCGCGTCGTGACCACTGTGGATTATTTTTTGGCTGGCTAATATAGGCTCTAATAATTCCCTCCTCCCTTGCGGTGGAGGGCTAGGGTGGAGGGAGTGTTTAACTGGGCTGGCGCGTTTTGAGCTTATGCTCAGCATGTAATTTTTGATAATCAATGCGAATTTGCTTGCGGATTTTTGCCTCTTCAAAACGATATTTTTCTAATTGATTGCGCGGTTCAAGCGGGGGCAGAGCCGTGGTTTTGCCGGTTTCATCCAGTGCGACCATCGTAAAATAGCAGGTATTGGTATGACGTTGTTCACGCGTCATGAGGTTTTCTGCAATAACACGGATCCCGACTTCCATGGAACTGGTGCCTACATAATTCACACTCGCATAAAAAATCACGAGTTCACCGACAAAGATCGGTTGTTTGAAGAGGATGCCATCGACAGATAACGTGACGACATATTTGCCTGCATACCGTGCAGCACAGGCGTAGGCAACTTTGTCGAGTAATTGCATCAAATGCCCCCCATGCACATGCCCAGAAAAATTGGCTTTGTCCGGAGTCATCATTTCAGCCATGACGATGGAGCGGTTATCATTGGTATCCATGTTTAGGACTCCGAAATAGCCGTCGCATAAAGCACAAAGCCATCGAGCGGGCCGTCCTCATAGGTGCGACCGATCTGGGTGATGACGATAGCGTTGGCGCCGGATTCTCCAGCCAGTTGCTGAGCAAAAGCAGTATTTTTGGCAATGTGCGCATCATCTGCTGCTGAATCAGTCAGATAATAATGCGCTTTGGTATTGATCAAGCCCACGATTTTGGCATGACTGGGCATCATCTGCAGCACTTGAACCTGATTGGCTGAAATCATTTTACCGGATAAGGGGCTGCTGGGTAAAAAAATGCCCGAGGGATTCGGATTGGGTTTAGGCGCGAGAGGCCATAAAATCAAAGCGGTGATCAGAATAATGATCAGGGCAATCACATTGCCCAAGCTTAGTTCTCGACGGCAGTGGGTCATCAGCATGTTTTAAGCGCTCCGTTTAATCGCCAAATCAGCGAGGCTTTCCAAAGCTTCACGATACTGGCTTTGGGGTAAAATTGCAAGCGCAGCCTTGGCGCGATTGACGAAATGAAGTGCACAGCGTTGCACTTCTTCGATGCTATTGGTTGCTTGAATAATGCGGATGATTTCCGGTAGGGCACTAGCATCTGCATTCAAGATAGCCGCGTCAATGATCGCTCGATCTGCTGCTGTGGCGGCTTTGCGGGCGTAGATCAGAGGGAGAGTCATTTTCCCCTCGCTGAGATCATCGCCTGGATTTTTGCCCATCCCTGCAGCATCACTTGTATAATCAATAAGATCATCCAAAACCTGAAAGGCGACACCCATATCGTGGCCAAATTGCTTAAGCGCCTGCTGCATGGCGGCAGGGCTCTGAGCCATCACGGCGGGAATTTTAGTCGCCGCTTCAAACAGGGCTGCCGTTTTAGAGCCAATCACCTGTAGATACTCAGCCTCTTCTAGATCCGGGCGATGGCAATTTTGAAGCTGCAGCATCTCGCCTTCTGCAATTTTATTGGAGGTCTGTGCCAATTCCTGCAGGACATTCAGGTCCTCCAATTGCACCATCATTTCAAAGGTGCGGGAATAGAGAAAGTCCCCACTCAAGACGCTGGCCGCATTGCCATACAGCGTATTAGCACTGGCCTGACCCCGGCGCATTTTGGACTCATCAATCACATCGTCATGCAGCAGCGTCGCGGTGTGAATCATCTCAATAATTGCACCCAGAAGTTGCGGTTTGAAAGCGGGGAGGGCACAAATTTTTCCCGCCAAAATCGTTAAGATTAGCCGCAAGCGCTTGCCCCCACTTTGAAAAACATACTCGCCAATCTGTTGGATAATCTCCACATCAGAATGTAAGTTTTTGCGGATCAATGCATCGCTGGCCTCAATATCAGCCAAAATGAGTTCACGAATTTCAGAAAATTGCATGTATATTTAAACAGAGGTTGATTCTATGCAGCCCTATTTTGCCTGAAAAGCCTGAGAAAGTATATCAAATATCATCGTGCCATTAGGGCTGCAATTGCAAAATTTCATTCGCAGAAAGCCCCGTCGCCACGACAATCACATCAATGGGTATATTTTGAAGCAATAATGTCTTGGCAATATTGATACGCTCTTTTGCCTGGCCTTCCGTTAAACCTTTTGCCAAGCCTTGCGCAAGGCCTTCAGCAAGGCCTTCAGCACGCCCTTCGGCACGCCCTTCGGCACGCCCCTTCATTTCCCTGCCACTGAGCAGTGTGTTCTCACGCCGAATTTGATCCCAGTACATCTCGTAGGCATCAAGCTCTCTTGGATTATACGCCGCCTCTTCAGTCAATCCGACTGCACGCTTAATTTCAGGTACGGTCAATAATTCTGGATCAATCGTTTGCGTTTTGCGATCGATCTCGCGCATAAAGCGCAGCCACAGCACCTGTAGACGTTTAGTCTCGCGCGATTGTACCGGGAATTTTTGCAATTCAATAAACACCAATTGCAAATGCTCAATAATTTCGCGCTTCGGCTTCATCACATTGATAAGTTGATAGTGGTGATACCAATGTTCCGGGTCAGGATCAAAGTTACTTGCAATTAAGCCTAAACCATATACGGGCTTGAGTAGATGATACTCCTCACCTTTTTCAAGTTGCTTCACTACGGCTTGACCAGATTCAAACAGCAGACGCTGTTTAAAACTATCATTCCAGTTGATCTGCATTTCCACAATAAAAATACGGCCTTGCTGATCTTTGCAGCGTACATCGGCAATTGTCCGCTTCATCGTTGGTATGGCGGGGACTTGCTCCTGCGAGAGATATTCCAGCTCGACAATGTCATGACCTGGCGGCAACGGCAGTAAAGCATTTAAAAAACTGATCAGCAAATCAGGATGATCGCCAAACACTTTTTTAAAGACTATGTCTGTTTTAGGGTCCAGATATTTAGACATTTTTATTACACGTGATTCGATTTAACATGGATCGAATATTAATCTTTTTTTGACCATCTGTCAAGCGTGCGCAGGGCCCAATTTTAAGACTGACTAAAAGACAAGACCCGTGCATTAAAAACTTTTCCATACTGCGTGACCCAGACTAAAGTGGTTTGACCACTGTGGATGGGAACTTGTGTCTGAATGGTTTTGTCGTTTTCCTGCAAGTTTAAAGTGTAGGTTTGAGGTGTGAGGGCATAGCTGCCGATTTGCGTGTTATCAGGCAGGCTGAGCCAGGAGCGCAAATCCGCAAAGGAAGAGAGGTAGCCCATCGCCGCGGCGGTGATGTCAGCAAAGAGTTGGGTGCCCTGGCTTTCGTTTTTTTGCGGAGCGGCAATGCCCGCCTGTAATGTAATGCGCATGGCCTGGCGGAGGAAAATCAAGGGGTATTCTTCTTGCAATTGACGTGCTGCCAGACCATAGACATCCGTGATCACTTGCGTTGCGGGAAGCGGTGTGGCTGCGCTTTGATCGGACGTGCTGACACTTACCTGCAGCGCCAGCGGCGGGGTACTGATCCGCGTATAAATAGGAAAGGAAAAATGTACTTTCTGATTGAGCGCAGGGAGATACAGTGGGGTATCGAAATCCCGTAATGGTGGCACAAAATGCTGATCATACCAAATGACCAGCGTGCCGCTTTGAGCCGGTGCTTGAGGCACGGCTTTGAGATCAAAGGCTTTTAAATAATTTTGAATAATGCTGCTGTCGGCCCCCTGCGCCTGCAAAGCCTGGAGCAAGGCAGTTTGAAGATAGATGTTTTCAGGGGCAATGCTAATCGCCTGCTTTAGCGCCACGACAGCATCATTCTGATTGCCATTGGCCTCAGAGGCAAGGGCAAACAGATAGTAGGTCATGGCATTCAGGAAAGAACTTTTCACCGCCGCACTGGCAGTCAAAGTATCGGTCATCTGTTTTTGCAAGCCCGTGGTAAAATCGGGATTTAGTTTATCCTGCTGAATTTTCGCATTGGCTGCGGTGATCTCACTTTGATATTGTGCGGCTAAAGTCGCTTGAGCAAGATTGGCTTTGCGCAAGGTAACGAGGGCATCATTGAGGTCATTTTGGGCAATAAAATTCAAGGCTTGAAATTGATAGAGTAAAATAATTTCAAAGCCATCGAGCTGATAGGGAATGGCATTGTCATTCGTACCCAGAGAGGCTGAGTCGGCTAAAAGAGACGTGGCGCGGATTTTGGCCTGCATTTGATCGGCTTCGACTTTGCCCATGAGAGGGAGAAAAGTACTGCTACTGGCGCTGGGGTCGCCGGATAATTGTTGGACGCGTCCGAGTTCAGCGGCGTAGAGTTCATAATCATGATTGTCCTGTTCATGGCTTAAGGTATCTAAGGCGGGTTTGTAGTCCCCTTGTTTGACATCTTGCAAATTGGTCGCCATTTTATTCGGATAAGCCGTAAATAAAGTGGGTGTGGAAGAGCAGCCTGCCAGCAGTAATGTACAGCTGAGACTAAAGGTGCAGGACATCCAAAATTTCATATTCAACATCTCCTCCAGGAGTTTTAACTAAAATAACTTCGCCGATTTCTTTGCCGATCAGGGCGCGCGCCAGGGGAGACGCAATCGATATTTTTGCCTGTTTAAAATTGGCCTCGTCTTCACAAACGATTTGATAGGTCACGGTTTCCTCTGTTTCAAGATCCAAAAGTTCAATCGTCGTGCCAAAGACTACTTTGCCGCTGGGGGAAATAGTCTTCACATCAATGATATGCGCGACAGAGAGTTTGCCTTCCAGTTCTTTAATCCGAAATTCAACCAGCCCCTGTTGCTCTTTTGCGGCGTGATACTCTGCATTTTCTTTGAGGTCTCCATGCGCACGTGCCTCGCTAATGGCTGCGATGATCTGCGGGCGAACCACTGATTTCAGATGAGAAACTTCTGCCGTCACCTGCGCGTGACCTTGTGGAGTCATGGGTTTTTTAATCATTTTTTAAGCCTGTCTTTTGGGTAGTGTGGATTATAGTATAGCACT
The DNA here is from genome assembly GCA_945860585.1 of Francisella tularensis subsp. holarctica. Lineage (GTDB taxonomy): Bacteria > Pseudomonadota > Gammaproteobacteria > Francisellales > CACEW01 > JAJZUD01. The sequence continues at coordinate 10,062 of CAMARA010000034.1, forward strand.
GCACTTTGTGCAAATAGGGAGTGCCCCAGAAGTTTCCAGGTAATTGTCTTTTTCAATGAATGGTGACTGAATGGCCAGCAGATTATTCTACTGGCCATTCCTTTCCCTTCAGGCCTAAAGACTAAAAAAAGCTTCCAGGAGTGCCTTGCACAACTCCACTTGCAGCGCCAGTTGCAGCGCCAGTTGCAGCGCCAGTTGCAGCGCCAGTTGCATCAGCCCCCGCTCCAATTCCGGCTCCAAAAACGAGTCCAGAAAGAGGTCTTTTCAAGTTCTTCACTTCTTCATCTGTCAAACTCAATACCATGGAAAGGCGCTCATTATAATCTTGAGCATCCCGCTCAGCAATGGGCTGATTCAAATTGAAAATTACCTGAAGATTGGGGTCGGAAAAGCGTTCCAACTTTTCTTTATCCAGCGTCAAGAAAAAACTGAGTCTCTCTTCATATGCCGGATCTCGCTCAGCAATGGGCTGATTCAAATTGAAAATTACCTGAAGATCGGGGTGAAAAATGACTTTGAGTTGTTCTATAGTCAGCGTCAAAAACCACCTGAGTCGCTGTTCATGATCCGCATCCCGCTCAGCAATGGGCATGGTCAGATTCAACAATCTGTTGCTAAGCCAGCCCTCGCTTTCTTTAAGAAACCGAACTTTATCTATAGGCAAAGACATAGCCGTCTCAAGTCGGGCTTGATAAGCAGCTATATCACGGTCACGAAAAGGCTGATCCAGATAGAAAATATTCACAATTACAGGCCATTGCAGTCTAGAAATTGCTGCAGATTTGTCATGGTCTTCAGGAGTCGAAAAAAATATTGAATCGGCGTTATGCGCCCATGAGAGAGCCTGCTGAAGTCGATCTGAATATGAGTCGTCACGTTCTGTAACAGGCAGGTCCAGTGCGAAAACAACACGAATGATGCGCGTCTTTAGTAGCCGATATTCATTAATGCTTAACTGGACAGCCTTATGGAGTCGTTCGGTATACCCTGTATCGCGCTCGTCAAAATCCCTATTTAGATCGTAAATAAATCTAATGTCTAGATCGTCGAGGTTGTCCCATCCATTGTGAGTAGAGATCAAATTCGAGTAGTTCACGTGCGAGTCGAGTTCGATGGCCTGCTGGAGCCGTTCTTGATAGGCCGCATCCCTTTCGGTTGGGCCAACATCCAGAAGAAATAGTCTTTGCACGATTTCTCTACAGAGGGCGGAAGCTACATTCAGAGGAAGCTCCAGCGCTTGGTCAAGTCGTATTGAATAGTCGGAGCCACGCTTATCAAAAGGCTCATCCAGATTGAAAATATTGCGAAAACCCGCATACCTTAACCTCCAAAATTGGTATTCTTTGAGAGCCAGAGCTTTGGTAAGTCGTCTTGAATAGTCAGGGCCACGCATATCCAATGCCTCGTCCAGATGGAAAGTGGAGCGAACACCTTTTTCGGAAAGAGTGACATAGTCCCACTCTTTCAATGCCAGAGCCTCCTTGAGTCGGGCTAAATAGGCGGCATCAAAAGCCTTCAAAGCCCGCTCGTGATTTAGATGGAAAACTTGGCAGACGATCCCCATGCGTTTTCTTTTTGTCGGCTTTACGGGTTTGTCAAGGCATATGATCTTGTTGCGCATTGTCAGATTCTTGAATTGGGCATAGTTCATGTCAAGCACGAGTTGGAGTCGTAAGTTATAGTCAGGGTTGAGTTCCATGTCACCAGGACTGTTAGCCAGATGAAAAATATTGAAAATATCAGTATTTTCCAGGCGGATGCGCTGACTTCTTTCCAGCTTGATAGCCCGATCAAAGTTTTCTTTGTAGGTGAGTGGATAGGCTGCTTTGAAGGTCATGTCTGCTAGTTTAAAAATTTCCTGAATGGCACTGCTATAAAGATTGTCGAAGTTGTTTTCGGTCAGAGTCAGGACCTGGAGGCGGTTCGCTTTATAGGCTTCTGGCTGAGCGGTTTTAAACGCCTCATCATACAGTTGAAAAAAATGGTCTTTCTCTTTTACGTCAGCCTCTTTGAATAATATGGATCTCACGACCCCTTCATTCTCCATTGGAATTGTGCAACTCATAGCCTCAGCAAGGGTGGCTTGGTAAGTTGCTAAATCTAATTCCCCAAAAATCTCTGGAGGTTTTATTTTAAGATCTTGTAGGCCAAAAAGAACCCGAAAGCAGGGGGAGCTTAAGTTGTGAACTTGCGTGTGCGTCAGGTTTAGGATCTGTTCAAGATTAGCTTGGTAGGCTTCTAAGGTGCTGCCTTCAGCATCAAGGGGCACATTGAGCCTGAAGAGACGTACAAGTACAAAGAGAAATGGCAAATGCTCTAGCTGCATGTTATCTCTTTTGCTCAAGTTCATCGCTCGCGCAAGGTTAGCTGCATAGGCTTCTGGATAGCGTTCTTTGAAAGATTTATCCTCCAGTTTGAAAACATCGATAATCTTTGTATCCTGCAAGTTGTCTATTTGAGCCTGAGTCAATTCACGCACGGGACGGTATGCCTCTTCATGAAAGAAGTCATCAGGGGGAGGAGGATATGGCAAATCAAATATGTTAAAAATCCTTTCTGCTTGTTTCCGGGGGGTCCGTATTATAGGTGGCTTCTCTAGGATCCTTGCTCTATCTGAGGCTTGCATAATTTTTTTTCCTACATTGTATTGATGATTCTTTATTGTATTAATAAATTATGAGTTTTGCAACTGTTTTTTTATTTAATTTATAAAGGTGGCGTGAGCGAATTTCTATTCTGTGTTAAAAGCTTCATTTTAAGAAGCTGCGCACATGATTGGGCTCTGGGTGAGTTGGCAATTCGCTCAGAGATGCGTGCATGCCGTATGCGTTTAGGGAGGGAGGTTACTTCCGCCTAAAGAAGTAAATTAGCGGCAGGCAAAACAAAACCAAGCCGCCGCAGATCAGCAACTCATATTTTAAAATCCCACCGGCTTCGATATTGCTAGGCGGGATAAAGCCCACGGCAAATCCGACGGCGCTGGTCAAGATGGCGAGGAGTGACATTAAACCTCCTGTGCCCCATTTGTAACGGCCGGCTGAGAGTTTGATCGCAGCGCAAAACAAGAGCACATAATACATCAGTGCAAATTGCGAGGTCAGTGCCGACAGCAGCCAGTATGAGTTATTGATATTGGGGAAGACCAGAAACAGGCTGATCAGAATCGAATAAATCACGCCTTGCAAAATTAAGATGCGATAGGGCATTTCTTGGCGATTTAGTTTTTGCATCGCGGGGAAGAGATTCGATGCTTGACAAGCCACCTGCAGGCCACGGGCCAGGCCAATGATCCAGGAACAAGCGATCCCGAGGCTGCCCAAAATAATCGTGCCCCCGACCCATGGCAGGAGATAACCCATTTTATCCTGATCCAAAAATGCCTGAAACGCACTCATCAAGCCATTAATCAGGCCAATTTGTGCAGGAGGAAGCACGGTACATAAAGCCAGGGAGCTGAAAATCAAGGAGGCTAAAATAATGGCTCCCGCGATACACATAGCCTTGCGATAAATTTTTTCCGGCATCTTGACATTGCCAGCGTGCATGGCGGCGACTTCCAGCCCCAGCAGACTAAACAAAATATTGGCAAAAAAACCAAAGTTCTGCATATCCTGACGGGTGGGGATCAGGCCGGAGGCCGTATATTGGACCGTGGAAGTGTGGCCGGACTTCAGCCATAACGCAGCGAGTAAAATCACAAGTGCCATGGGCAGGATGGTCCCGATAATTGCGCCGGCACTACTCATCCAGCTAGTCGCATGAATGCCGCGGGTGCTGATGAACGTCATGGTCCAGAAGCCGGTTAGAGACAGTGCTAAAATAAACCAGACATTGGTCTGCCAGGCCGGATTAATCAGGCTGGCGAGGGTGCTGGCAATAAAGGCAAAAATCGTCGGATACCAAATTAATTGATATACCCACTGCAGCCAGATGGATGCAAAGCCGATTTTTTTGCCAAACGCGGCTTCAATCCATAAATAAGAGCCGCCGGTATTGGGATACTCACTCGCAAAACGAGAGGTGATGAGAATCAAGGGCAGGAAAAAAGTCGCCCCTGCAATCACATAAAAAGTGACGAGAGAGAGTCCATATTGCGCCGCGATCGGGATATTGCGGATGCTATCCACTGAAATGACTGTAATCATAATCAGTTTAAACAGCCCCAGTTTGCGCTGTTGATTTGAGGTAATTTGCATAATAAAAATTCCTATGTTTGAGGATGAGTGCGTGAATAAAGAAGGTCATAGCCGCCCTGACCTAGATGTAAGCAGCGTGCGACCCGACCAATAGTCGTGACGCTGACGCCTGTCTCCTCATGAATTTGACGGTAGGGAATATTCTGTTTGATCAAGGGAATCACACGCCAGCGATCATTCATCGCCTCAATTTCCGCCGGCGTGCAGAGATCCTCAAAAAAAGCCTGCGCCTCCGCTGCGGTTTCCAGTTTGGCAAAAGCCGCAAATAAATCTTGCGCTGAGAGACCTGTATTTTTCATCAATCTGTTGTTTTGTGTTAACGTGGTGTCATGATATCACGCTATTTTCGGCGTGTCAATCCTCAGTTTAATTGTTTTTTTTATATCTTTAATATTTTGACAAATTATTTTTATACGTGTAGAATGGCAGATGTTTTTAACAGTATAAAAGGGAAAATGATGGCTTTAGCTACGGATACTCCTGCTCTTACCCTGGAAGCAAAAATTGCAAACCAAGTGCTCTGTACAATCGCTGAAAAAGGGTTGCGGCAAGATACCTTTACGATTGGTGCACCTATTCAGCGTGACGGGTCCTGGGTGGTTGAATTAACAGCCAAAGACACGGAAGAGTTCGGTAGGCTATCCGGTACGCTTTCTGCGTATAGACTTCGATTGATACGCAAGGGTGAAGAGTCACATGATGCAGAGTTGCGTTTTGGAGTAAATTTTATAAAAGAGATTGAGGCTAAAACTAAATTGTGTGATCCTGTCTGGCGCCATGCTGGCACACCGTTTCATGCTCATCAACTGCATCTTAAAGCAGAGCAGACTCGATATCCAACAAGAGAACAAAGGGAGTCGCAGCCTGGATGTTGCGCAATCCTTTAGATCATTGCCGCAGTGTTTATTGATGTTGCTTTGCGTTCAGGGATGGAATCCTTTATAATTCCGGCATGATAGCAATTTAGCAAAAGGATACATCATGCATCAGGATATTGATCCCGTTGAAACGCAAGAGTGGTTGGACTCGCTGGAATCTGTGTTGGCTGAAGAGGGCCCTGAGCGCGCTTTATTTTTATTGTCGCAGTTGGGGCAAAAAGCAGGGAGCTTGGGCATTGGCTCGGCGTATCAAACTTTACATACGCCTTATCAAAATACGATTCCTAGCACGGCGCAGCAGCCCTATCCAGGTAATCTGGAACTGGAGGCAAAGCTGGAGGCCTTGATTCGTTGGAATGCGACGATTATTGTGGCAGGGGCCAATCATGAAGATGGTAGCCTCGGCGGACATATCGGTACTTTTGCGTCGAGTTACACTTTGTATCAGATTGGTTTTGATCATTTCTTTCATGCGAAAACAGCCCAGCATGGCGGCGACTTAATTTTAGTGCAGGGACATGCCTCACCCGGTATGTATGCCCGATCTTTTCTCGAAGGGCGACTTTCGGTTGAGCGCTTAAAAAACTTTCGTCGTGAAGTGGATGGCAAGGGAATTTCTTCTTATCCGCATCCTTGGCTGATGCCAGATTATTGGCAGTTCCCGACCGTATCCATGGGCTTGGGCCCTATGCTGGCGATCTATGAAGCGCGCTTCATGAAATATCTACAGGCACGTGGTTTGGCCGATACGACAGGGCGGAAAGTATGGGCTTTCTGCGGAGATGGCGAAATGGACGAGCCAGAATCCACGGGGGGGTTAACCCGAGCCGGTCGTGAGCAATTAGATAATTTGATTTTTGTGGTCAATTGTAATCTGCAGCGTTTAGATGGTCTGGTAAATGGCAATGGCAAAATTATTCAGGAGCTGGAATCAACCTTCAAAGGTGCGGGCTGGAATGTAATTAAAGTCATTTGGGGCAGTAATTGGGAGTCGTTATTTGCCAAAGATACCGATGGCATTTTGCTGCAACGTTTGACAGAAGGCTGTGATGGCGACTTCCAAACTTGTCATGCTCGCGGTGGGGCGTATATGAGGGAGTATTTATTCAATACGCCAGAATTGAAAGCCCTGGTGGCGGATCTGAGTGATGACCAACTCCATCAATTACAGCGCGGCGGCCATGATCCCCTAAAAGTGTATGCAGCCTATCAAGCAGCGGTAGCACATGTGGGACAGCCTACGGTGATTTTGACCAAAACCATCAAAGGCTACGGCATGGGCGCAGCGGGTGAATCCAAAAATGTCGCGCATAATCAAAAGAAATTAAATGTGGATGAGCTGAAATATATTCGCGATCGCTTCGCCATCCCTGTGTCGGATCAGCAAGTAGAGGCCTATGAACTCTATCGCCCTGATGATCAGTCCCCGGAAATGCAATATTTGCAAGCACGTCGTCAGGCTTTGGGCGGTTATCTGCCTTTACGTCATGAGAATAAAACACCGTTTAAAATTCCGAGTTATGTAGATTTTGCCTCACGCTTATTACAGGGGACTGCTGAAGGGCGCGAGATGTCAACGACAACGGCTTATGTGCAAATTTTAACAGCTTTGTGTAAAGACCCAGAGATCGGCAAATTTATTGTACCGATTACCCCAGATGAGTCCAGAACCTTCGGGATGGAAGGTTTATTTCGGCAGTTGGGGATTTATAATCCTGCCGGTCAACGCTATGAGCCGGAAGATCGGGATCAGGTCATGTATTATAAAGAGGCCACCGATGGGCAAATTCTGCAGGAAGGCCTAAACGAAGGCGGGGCGATTTCCTCCTGGATTGCAGCAGCGACAAGCTATAGCGTGCATGATCGGCCGATGATTCCTTTTTACATTTATTACTCGATGTTTGGTTTTCAGCGTGTAGGCGATTTTATGTGGCTGGCGGGCGATATGCGGGCAAAAGGATTTTTGCTCGGTGCCACAGCAGGGCGGACGACTTTAAATGGCGAGGGCTTGCAGCATGAAGATGGTCACTCGCATATTCAAGCAGGCTTGGTGCCCAATTGCAGAAGCTATGATCCGACCTACGCCTATGAATTAGCCGTGATTATCTGGCACGGTTTGACCCGCATGTACAGAGAGGGGCACGATGAATATTATTATATCACCATGATGAACGAGAACTATCCGCATCATCCCATGCCCAAAGGTGTGGAGCTGGACATCATCAAAGGCTTGTATTGTTTGAAGCAGGCAGCAAAAGCCGATGCGAAAAAACATGTCAGCCTGATGGGCTCCGGCACGATTTTACGCGAAGCTGAAGCCGCAGCAGACATGCTCTTAAAGGATTTTAAAGTAACAAGTGATGTCTGGAGTGCAACGAGCTGTAATGAATTATATCGTGAGGCCATGGATATCAAGCGTTACAATGATTTGAATCCAGACAAAACAGCCAAGACGGCTTTTGTCACAGAATCCTTTGCCAAAGGCCATGGCCCGATCATTGCCGCTACCGATTATGTCAAACTCTATACGGAACAATTACGTGAGTTCATGCCGCGGCGTTATGTCTGCCTCGGTACCGATGGCTATGGTCGCAGTGATACTCGTCCCAAATTGCGTGAGCATTTTGAGGTCGATGCCAATCATATCGCCTATTATGCCGTGAAAGCCTTATTTGATGAAGGCGTCCTGAGTCTAGAGGATGTGAAAAAAGCACGCACCCTCTACAAAGTGAATGTGAATAAGCCGAATCCTTTGGGGGCTTAAGGTATGAATAAAAGTGCGGCCAGCCCCTCCTCGTGTCATCCTCGCGGACGCGGGGATCCC
>CAMARA010000035.1 GCA_945860585.1 Francisella tularensis subsp. holarctica
ATCTCCTTCTGCGCTGGTGGCAACATAGCAAAATTGATTTTTAAAACGCAGGTGCAGTTTGATCTTCCCATGCCATGAACGCCCACAAGCATACGCCTCCGCTTGCTTGCAGAGATCCTCTTGAACTGAAGGGGGAATCTTCGTCCCACCGCTGTGCGGATCATATACCCATGGCATAGGCGCAATGTTATCACACCTAAGTATTAAGTAAAACCCTCAATTTGTGACCGCGCGTGGTATAATACGTTATTTGGCCATTGGTTTGCGCGGGCTAAAGGGGAGTATAGCCTTGCAGCATACGGCCCGAGCATGATGATTTCAAGCCTGTTGAGTATTCTTAATTTTGCAGCTATGCCTTTAAATATTTTTATTGCAAATGCACGCACTGCACAGCAAGATGAAAAAGTCGGGTGTCATTTTAGGTCAGCTTTATTGATGAGCGTGCTTTTTGCAATGGCTTTTTCGCCCTTTTTTGCATTTTCGGGCACAATTTATGATGCAATGGGCAATGATGCTGGAGTGGGCAAGGCGATTAATGATTATTGTCATGGAATTATATGGACAGCTGGGCTGGTCCCGATGTTTACACAATCCGTCTTGCGACGATTGTTTGTGGGGCTGCAAAAAACCAGAGTATCGCTGGGCATGACGGTGACCTATGCTTTATTGTCTATAGGGCTTTCTTTTCTTGCTTCAATCTATGATCCAAGCCCGCGTGGATTTGGGTTTGCGAGTTCTGTCAGCGCCTGGCTGACCTGTCTTGCCATGTTTGTGTATTTGGCTTTAAACAAAGCTGATTTCGGATCATATCAGTTATTTGCTAAAAATGTTGGGCCAAATAGCGACTGTTGCCACATCTTGAAAAAAGGATTTTTAATGGCGGCCAGTCCTTTGATAGAGTGCCTGCTCTTTATTATTTTTTCAGGGTTAATGGGAAGGGAGAGCAAAGTTGCACTAGAGGCGTTTAGCGTGGCGAACCAATATGCTAGGATTGTGATTCTAGGCTCATTTGCTGCGGTTGCAAGCCCATTGGGAACTTTAATGACGCGCTATAAAGCTGCTAGCGTACTGGTTTTAAAAAACATCTACCACGCTGGACTAAGCTTAAGTGTATCATTAGGGCTTTTTGTGCTGATTGCTGCGCTCATTGCGACTTTGAGTCAATCGCGCTATATGATTCAGCCTTTTGTCGAAACAACAGAGGAAGCAAAAAAAGAGACAGAATTTTTTAATCACTTGCTGCTAGTCATTGGTGTTGGAGGCGTCCTGGATGGAGGGGTGCGCATTCCAAGTGCAGGGGCCATCCGCCCCTTTAATCTAGACTCTAGAAGCTTCATGATTAATGCGTTCGGGCTTGGATTCGGGTTTGGATTGGCTTTGCTAAGTCATTTTTTGGGCTTGGGGCCTGTGGTCATGACCATTTCCCTTTATGTTGGTATTGCTTTAGCAGGCGGTTTGCAAGCACGAGATGTGTATACGGCGATTTCCAAAACTCTTGAGCAGGAGCAGCAGCCGCTTATCCCGTCCACAACTTTTTTGGGCAACTTAGATGAGTCAAAGCAAGTGAGCCATCCTGGTCTTGCGAAGCATTAAAAAACTACGCCTCAAGCTTGCAAAAAACAGGCGGTCTGTGTAGGCTACACCTGTTTTAAACCAAAAGGTATTTTTATGCACAAGTATTCGGTTTTATTTCTCTCTCTTTTATCGATTGGATCATCCGCAGCGTGGGCAGCGCCGCTGGAGACGCAGCCCATGTCTTTTCAGGCCAGTTATCAGCAATATAATATGCCGAATGGTCTGGCACCTTTAGGGGTGGTGAGTTTGGAAGGGCTGGTTAATTTCACGCCGTATTGGTATGGCGGGATTGGCTTAGATAATGGCGTGAGCGGAGATCATGGCGGCTATTTTGCCTTGAATTTTGAAGGCGGGTATCAGCATCCGGTGGCGGGCCCGATCTGGCTGGATCTGGGCAGCAAAGTGGGTTCGGGCGGCGGCAGTCAAACTCCGGTTGGAACCGGCTTGTTTTATCAGCCTTATGCAGGGTTGAGCTATCATTTTCAAGCCTTTAATCTGGGCCTGGATTATAGTTATATCAATTTTCCTTCGGGATCGATTCATAGCTCACAGGCAGAATTGGTGTTGACCGTGCCGTTTAATTTTGATGATGCAAACGCAGATTTGGCTGGCAGCAGTTTTGATGGAACCAATGCCAATCTTGATTTCAGCCAGAATTATTTAGCACTGGTCGGGCAGGGTTACTTTCCGGCATCAAGTGTGACCAATAACAGCGGGGCGCCTGATACCGATAACTTTCAATTAGTGGGTGCGGAATTTGGGCATTATTTTACGCAGAATTTCTTTGCCTTTATGCAGGGTACGGGCGCAGCGCATGGGCACTCTAATGGCTATGCGGCGATTCTGGTGGGGCCGGGCTATCAAGTGCCGATTATGTATTCTGTCAATCTGGTCGGTAAGCTGGGGCTCGGTTCAGCCGGTGGCGCAGGGATTAATACCGGCGGCGGTTGGATTGTCGAACCGACTCTGGGCCTGGATTTCTTTATGACGCCGGCGTTTTCTGCGGAAGTGGATGGGGGTTATCTGGATGCGCCGGATGGCACGCTGAAAGCAACGACGCTGACGCTGTTGTTTAAATATCATTTTGATAATGCGTATCTGGCAGATAATAGCAGTGCTGACGCCCCCTCGCAGTGGACGTATCAAGGCTGGCGTTTGCGCGTGATGAATGAAACCTATTTTGATCCAGAGCGTAGCAGTTCAAATAGCACCGAGCCGATGCAGCTTGCCAATGTGAATATTGACTATAATTTGAATTCGTATTTTTATGTGACCGGACAAACTGCTTTTGCTTATTCCGGTGGAAATGTTGGAGGGTATTTTTCAGGTTTGATGGGCCTGGGCGTGCAAGTGCCTGTGTATCATGATAGTCCGGTAGCGGTCTTTGCCGAAGCATTAGGCGGTGCTGCGGGCGGTGCTGGATTAGATATCGGTGATGGTGCGCTGGTGGAGCCTTTGGTTGGGCTCAATTATCAATTCACTTCCAGCTGGGGCGCGCAAACCTCGGTCGGGCGTTTAATGTCGCTGCAGGGAGGCTTTGGCTCAACCGTACTGAATGCCGGGATTTCGTATCGCCTTAGTACCCTGCTTGCAGATTAGGTTGTAATGCTTTAAGATGACAGGTTCCACTCCTGTTTCAATGAATCTTGATGTCCAAACCGTATGCCCATTTTGCGCATCTTTGTGCGGCGGCTGAACAAGCAGGCTTACTTTCTGAATGGTTTGCTTTTTTGTTCACGCCTGCTGAATTAGAAGCTATTTTTGCGCGTCTGACTTTGACCGAAGCGCTTTTAAGTCCCCAGCTCACGCAACGAGAAATGGCAAAAGAACTCAATATCAGTATTGCGAAAATCACCCGCGGCTCAAATGCACTTAAGCAAATTTCTCCAGAATTGAAAACCTTTCTAGAGCAAACGATCACCCCTTTAAATTCATAAGCCCCTGTTTGTTTAAATCGCAAAAATGGTTTAAAATAGACACACTATTGTTTGGAAGGAGTGTGCATGCAGAAAGTGGATTGGCGCCAGTTTGACCCAGATCTCTATCGCGCGATCGAGCAGGAAAAACAGCGGCAGGAAAATCATCTGGAATTAATTGCCTCCGAGAACTATGCGTCGCAGGGCATTATGGATATTCAAGGCTCCGTGCTCACGAATAAGTATGCCGAAGGCTATCCCGGCAAGCGTTATTATGGCGGTTGCGAGTATGTCGATATCGCAGAAAACCTGGCCATCGAGCGGGCCAAGACTTTATTTGGCGCTGATTATGCTAATGTGCAACCTCATTCTGGATCACAAGCCAATGCGGCGGTGATGATGGCCTTGCTCAATCCAGGTGATACCTTTTTAGGCTTATCATTGGATCAGGGCGGACACTTGACGCATGGCTGTAAGGCTAATTTTTCGGGGAAACTTTTTAACGCGATTCCTTATGGGATTCATGCGGATACAGGGTTATTGGATTATGATCAGCTGCGAGATCTTGCTAAAAAACATCAGCCCAAACTCATTGTCGGGGGATTTTCAGCGTATTCGCGCGTGATGGATTGGCAGATTTTTCGTGAGATTGCCGATGAAGTCGGTGCATTGCTGATGGTGGACATGGCGCATATTGCAGGTTTGGTGGCTGCCGGTGTGTATCCTAATCCTGTGCCATTTGCGGATGTGGTGACCAGCACAACGCACAAAACCCTACGTGGCCCGCGGGGTGGCTTGATCCTTTGTAAAGAAAATCTTGAATTGCAGAAAAAATTCAATAGTCTGGTGTTTCCGGGTACACAGGGCGGGCCGTTGATGCATGTGATTGCCGCAAAAGCATTGTGTTTTCTCGAAGCCTTGCAGCCTGAATTTAAAAGCTATCAGGCCCAGGTGATTCAAAATGCCCGCGCTTTGGCCAAAGGCCTGCAGGATCAGGGCTTTGAGATTATTTCGGGCGGCACGGACAATCACTTAATGCTGGTGTCGCTGCTCAAGCAATCGTTAACAGGCAAAGTGGCAGAGGCTGCATTGGGAGAGGCTTTTATCACCGTCAATAAAAATGCCATTCCCAATGATCCGGCCTCACCTTTTATTACCAGTGGCATGCGTTTAGGTACACCGGCCTTAACCACACGCGGCATGCGCGAGCAAGAGTGCCAACAGATCGCTGGCTGGATTGCAGAGGTGATTCAGCATCATGATAATCCGCACACCATTGCCAAAGTGCGTGACAGCGTGCAGCATTTATGCCTGCACTATCCGGTTTATACTCAACAGAAGGACTAAAAAAATGGACTGCCCGTTTTGTCAAACCCATGATACCAAAGTCACGGATTCTCGCTTTGTGCCTGAGATGAATCAGATTCGGCGACGGCGCGAGTGTCTGTCCTGTCAGGAGCGCTTTACCACCTATGAAACCGCCGAACTCAATATGCCGCGGATCATCAAACGCGATGGAACGCGTGTGGCCTTTGATGAGCAGCGCGTGCGTTCCGGCATTTTGCGCGCCATTGAAAAACGCCCCGTCACCGCAGATCAGGTAGACGAAGCCATCAGCGGTATTTTGCGGAGTATGCGCAGCTGCGGCGAAAAAGAAATCCCCAGCAGTCAGGTCGGTGAATTCGTTATGACTGAATTGCGCAAGCTCGATGATGTAGCCTATGTGCGCTTTGCCTCGGTCTATCATCAGTTTCAGGATCTCAACGCATTCATGCATGAAATTCAAGACCTCGTGAAGAAGCGGAGAGTTTAAAAGATCATGGCCATAAAAACAGACTATCTTGAAAGCTGCATGAATACCATGAAAATGTCCCTCAAGTTTTATCATCAGGAGCCCGTCGGGGGTGATGTGCATCTTCTCGCCGCCTGCACCCTTGCCAAAAATTATGAATTGAGCCTGGAGCTCGCTGGAAAACTTCTGCGCAAAGCACTCAGCACCTATCATAGCAACGCGCAGGCAACCCGCGAACTAACCTATAAAGAAGTCCTGCGAGAGGCCGCCAAGTATCGATTAATTGACGTGGATGCAGTTGAGCGTTGGTTTGAATATCGTGATTATCGCAATACCCTGGCGCATGATTATGGCTTGTTGATTGTTGAGGAGATTCCTGATTTTATCGAAGCCTATCTTGATGATTTACAAAACTTGATTATCGCAATCAATGCAGTCAAGGGGTAGGCAATGCTAAAACTGGATCCGCGTTATTTAAAAATGTTGCTTGGTATTCTTGAAGCGTATGTGCCAGATATGCAGGTTTTAGCGTATGGCAGTCGTGTGAACGGAAGATCACATCCTGGCAGTGATTTGGATCTCGTTGTGATGAATCCTCTCGACCCCAAATTATTTCAAAAAAACTTAGGCGCTTTGAGAGAGGCACTGAGTGAAAGCAATTTACCGATTCATGTTGATGTGCTGGATTGGGCGCGAATTCCAGATGATTTTCAGGAAGAAATAAAAAAGAATTATGTATGTATTATGGGTGAAATGGAGTCAGTGTGTTAATCAAAAAGTATCTGCGTCAAAAAAGAGTGCTCGTAGGAGCAGGGATCGGAGTCGTCCTGGTAGGCGTCGCGATCTATCTGTGGATGCAGCCTGCGGCATTGCCGGTTATGCCTCCGGTGAGTGTGACGGTGATGGCGGCGACGGAGCAAAATTTGCCGCTGACGGTGACGGCATTGGGGAATTTGATTGCACCGCAGGCAACGATGCTGAAGGCGCAGCAGGCAGGCGTCATTCAAAATATTTTATTTAAAAATGGTCAAAATGTTGTCGTAGGGCAATTGCTGGTGCAGCTGAATGCACAGGCGCAGCAGGCGGCGTATGATCAGGCCCAAGCGGCGCTGTTTAATGCAAAATCGCAATATGATCGTTATATGTCCTTGAATAAGGCAGATCCAGATGTGCTATCCAAAATGCAGATTGATAGTATGGATGCGGCGTATCAAGAGGCCCTCGCCACACTGGCAGGCATGAAGAAAAACCTCGAAGACATGCAGATTCGTGCACCCTTCAGTGGGACCATGGGTTCTACCACGCTGAGTGTGGGCAGCTATTTGAATATGGGAGACCCCGTGGTTGCGATTGTCAATCGAAATGATTTAGATGTCGTGTATCAGGTGCCGGAAACCGATTATGCGCTTGTCAAATTGGGGCAGACGGTGAGCCTCACCGTCGATAGTTATCCTGGCAAAACCTTCGCAGCGACGGTCGATTATGTGGCGCCTTTGATCAGCGCGACGAGCCATTCTTTTACCGTGCGCGCAAAAGTGCTCAGTCCACAGGGGCTTTCGCCGGGAATGTTGATGCATGTGACCCATATTTTACAGGCGGCGCGTCCGGTCTTGGCGGTTCCGACCATTAGTCTGATTTCAGAATTAAGTGGCTTTGGCGTGTATGAAGTGCAAAACAACAAAGTAGTGGAGCAATATATTACGATCGGCAGCCAGTATCAGAATCAAACGGAAGTATTGTCAGGGTTGACGCCGGGCGCACAAGTGATTGTGGCCGGACAGGAAAAAGTGCAGCCTGGCCAAACGGTTACAGTAAGCGTTAGTCAATCATGAAAATTTCGCAAATCTGTATTCGGCGACCGGTTTTTGCAACTGTATTGAGTTTGATTCTGGTCATTGTTGGCTGTATTGCCTATCTGGAATTGCCGGTACGATTTGCGCCCCTCTATTTTAAGCCGATGCTGATGGTTGAAGACTTCATGCCGGGAACCAGCCCTGAATATGTCGAACAAAATCTAACTGAGCCCTTGGAGCAAGCGCTCGCCTCTACGCCGGGGCTAGATTATATGGGCTCGCGCTCGGAGCAGGGGCAGAGTACGATTTTCCTGCAATTTAATAGCTTAACCCAGCAGAAATTTATCATTGCACAATCACAGGTGCTGCAGGAAATCTCCGAGGCGAATCTACCTGAAAATGGCGATCATCCGCAGATTTATCAGCATGGGGACAGCAATCTCGTGATGATGCTGGGTTTTTCGGATCCGAATATGCCGATGGTGGAGTTGGTCAATTATGTCAATACGGTTTTTCTGCCGCGTCTGCAGGAAGTTTCGGGGGTGGCGAATGTGCAGGTGGATGCAGATATTCCGACACTGCGGGTTAATCTGCTTCCGCAAAATATGGCTGCCTTGAATATCAGCGTCAATGATGTGCAGGATTCCCTCAGTAATAGCAATACCTCGTATCCGTTGGGAACGGTCACGACAGGGCAGCAAACGCTGCAGGTGAATTCGCAGATGACGGTGCCGGATTTAAATAGCTTCAGCAATCTAGTGGTGGCTAAAAAAGGCGGGCGCCTGGTGCATTTAAGCGATATTGCTAATTTAAATATCGGCTGGGCCGGGGATAATAACTGGTATGGATATGTGAACGGCCAGCCCGGGTTTATGATTGAAATTCAAGCGACAGAAGATGCCAATCCGATTGCGGTAGGGCAGAATATTCGCCAATTGGTCAAACAATTGCAGCCCAATCTGCCCGATGGCATGCAGGTGAGTCCGGTTTTTGATTTATCGCAGCCTTTAGATCAGGCGGTACATGAAGTGTATGCGAGTATCTTTTTTGCTATCTTGCTGGTCGTAGCGGTAACGCTCAGCTTTCTTGGCAATTGGCGGGCGACGCTGATTCCCATTGTCACGATACCAATTTGTCTCATTGCCAGCTTTGCGTTGATTTTTGCTTTGGGCTTTACAATTAATATCATGACACTTTTAGCCCTGGTGTTGGCAGTGGGGATGGTGGTCGATGATGCCATTGTTGTCATGGAAAACACTTATCGCCATATTGAAATGGGCAAAACACCTTTAGCAGCGGCAAAACACAGTATTGAAGAAATCAGCTTTGCGATTCTCGGGATTACGGTGTGTTTGATCGCCGTGTATCTGCCGACTATTTTTATGCAGGCGAATATTGATACGACTTATTTTCAGGAGTTTTCTTTAAGTCTGGCTGGGGCGATTCTGATTTCAGGTTTTCTGGCGCTGACCTTGTCGCCCATGATGTGTAGCCGTTTTTTAAAAGCCCACCGCATGAATCCCCATGAGGCACGTTTGCAACAATGGACTGCACGCATTCATGCCCATTATGAACGGGCTTTAGATTGGGTGCTCGCGCATCGTAAAACGGTATTTGGCTTTATGCTGTCCAATATTTTTATCGGCCTGCTGCTGTTTCATTTGTTACCCACTGATTTGCTTCCCAAGAGCGAACTGAACTATTTGTTTGCTTATTTATCCGGCCCTAATTCTGCCAGTGCGGATTATATGAATCAGCTATCACAGCCGTTGCGGACCTCATTGGAGCATGATCCCCGCTTGAATAGCGTGATGTATTATGTGAATGAGCAGGGGAATGTGATTTTCTTGGCGGGCGTGAAAGAGGCGAGCCAACGCGATCAAGTCGCTACAGATTATAACGCCAAGATTAGTCAGATTGCTGATTTAACCGGCGGCGTTTCGGTGATGGATGCCAATCAAAACACTAGTTCGTCGCATGCGGGAGCCTTGTTTTTTTATATCAGCGGGCAAATGAGTTATCAAAATATTGCAGCTGCCACAGCCACGATGCAGGCCGCATTGCAGAAAATCCCCGGGATTACGGCAGTGATCAATTCTACGCGCTTTAATCAGCAGCAATATAATTTGGAAGTGAATCGCAATCTGGCGCGGCAATTAGGGGTTGATTTGGGCGTGCTGAATAATACGCTGTCGACGTTTTTAGGGGGCTATACCTTTCCGGATACGACCTATCAGATCAATGGCTATGGTTATGGGATTACCATGCAGCTGCCGGCGACTGATCTGGTGGATATGGGTATTCTCCAAAAACTGTATGTGGCGAACAATCAAAATCAACTGATTCCGATTAGCAGCCTGGTGACGGTGACCCCGAGTTTAGATCTGCCATCGCGGGTTCACATCAATCAATTACGCGGTGGTGAAATTGATTTAAATATTGCATCTAATTATTCGATGGGACAGGCAATGGCGCAGGTTCAAGCAACGGCCGCGCAGGTACTGCCGCATAATATGGAAGTCACCTGGGCGGGGCAGATGCGCGACCTGATGCAAAACTCAGCCAGCGGCAATTTGTTTATTGTGTTGGGCCTGGTGTTTATCTATCTGGTTTTAGCCGCGATATTTGAAAGCTTTTTTGATCCGCTTATTATTTTATGCACGGTGCCGCTCTGCATTGTGGCAGGATTGTTGGCTTTGTATTGCGTCGGCGGCTCCATCAATATCTATACTAAACTTGCACTGGTGACCTTGATCGGCTTAGTATCAAAGCACGGTGTCTTGATCACGCAATTTGCTAATCAATTACAAAGCGAAGGGAAAGACGTGGTGACGGCGGTAAAAGAAGCGGCGCTGATTCGCCTGCGTCCGATTCTCATGACCAGTCTTACCATGATTCTCGGGGCCTTGCCCTTGGTCTTTACCATGGGAGCGGATGCGACCGGCCGGCGTCAGATCGGCATGATTATTGTCTTTGGTTTGCTGCTGGGGACGATTTTTTCATTGTTTATCGTTCCGGTTGCCTACACATTAATGGCGCGGTTTAAAACACGCTTTAAGTTTTAAAAAACTTTTTTAATTTTTTAAAGGCGGCGCTTTCAATTTGGCGCACGCGTTCTGCGGAGATATTGTAATGATCGGCGAGTTCGTGCAAGGTCGCCTTTGGCTCGCGCAGCCAACGGGCGGTGATGATTTCTTGACTGCGCAGATCCAAAGCTTGCAGGGCTGCTTCTAAAGATTCAGTCTGGTCGCTATCATGCTGCTCTGTTTCTGCGAGTTGATCCGGATTTTGGGATTCCGGCGCAGTCAAATACAGGGAAGGCGCGACGGGATGTTCGTCCAAATGCTCCTCCTCAATCGGTGCATCAAATTGCATATCGATGGAATTCATACGCTTTTCCATTTCAATCACATCGGATTCTTTCACCTTAAGTTCCTGCGCGATATGGCTGATTTCCGCTTTGCTCATCCAGCCTAGACGTTTATGCGAACTGCGCAGATTGAAAAATAGTTTACGCTGCGGCTTCGTCGTCGCCACTTTCACAATGCGCCAATTTTTGATGATAAAATCATGCATCTCTGCTTTGATCCAGTGCACGGCAAAAGAGACAAGCCGTACGCCCATATCGGGATCAAAGCGTTTAACCGCCTTCATCAAGCCGATATTGCCTTCCTGGACGAGATCAGAAAAAGAGAGGCCATAGCCCAAAAACGAACGCGCCACCGACACCACAAAACGCAGATGCGAGAGAATCAAACTTTGCGCAGCATCAAGATCGCCTTCTTCGCGCAGCCGTTTCGCCAAAGCCTGTTCTTCGGCCTCGGTGAGCATGGGGATGCTATTCACAAACTGCACATACTGTTCAATGCTGGAAATGGGGCCGGCAGGAAGTCCGGTCCCTATCACCGCAGGCTTGATAGGGTCTGGCGTGTCTGAATGGCTCATTTTAGCCCTTGTTGATATTATCAAAAATAGCCGTTAATTCACCGCTGTCATGCAAATCGCAGACAATATCGCAGCCGCCGATGAATTCACCCTGCACATACACTTGCGGAAACGTCGGCCAATTCATCATTTTTGGTAAAGTGGCACGAATCTCGGGATTTTCTAAAATATTGACATGCGCAAAAGGCACCCCATAGGATTCTAAAATCGAAACCACGCGGGCGGAAAAGCCGCATTGGGGAAAGTCCGGCGTGCCTTTCATGTAGACAAGCACGGGGTTATTTTGAATTTGCTGGGTGATGGTTTCTTCGATGGTCATGTCAGTCCTTTTCTTTGTTGAATTTTGAGTTGTGCCACGAGATCTTTTACTTTCTGGGCATAATCTTTGTGTGCAACCATGACGGCATCGGCGGTTTCAATCACGATCAGATCTTGGACGCCGACGGTGGCAACCAGCCGATGCTCTGCGCGAATCATGGAGTTTTTGGTTTCAATACAGGTGATGTCTCCGTGGAGAATATTTCCATTGGCATCATGCGGCAGCACATCATGCAGGGCTGTCCAGGAGCCAATATCGCTCCAGGTCACATCAAGAGGGCAGACCAGCGCGCGCCGAGTTTTTTCCATGACTGCATAATCAATGGATTCACTCGGACTGCTTTCAAACTCAGCGCCCAGGGTAAAAAAGCCTCCAACTTCTTGCAAATGAGCGGCTTCTTTAATGCAGGCAGCCGCAATTTCGGGCGCAAAATGAGTGAGTTCGTCAAGATAAACCTGCGCTGAAAACAAAAACAAGCCGCTGTTCCAATAGTAATTTTTTTGCTGCAAATAGGACTCGGCTTTTTCTTTGCTGGGTTTTTCGATAAATTGTAGAATAGGCAGTACGGTGGCGCCAGCCTGCGCCTCTGCCTGAATATAGCCATAGCCAGTTTCAGCATAACTCGGCTGAATACCAAAGGTGAGCAGGTGTTCCGCAGCATAGGGTGCAGCGAGATTAATGGCAGCGGTAAAGCGATCCTCTTCTTGAATCAAATGGTCTGCAGGCAAAATCAGCAGGCGGGGGTTTTGATCCGGATAGCACTTTTGAATCAATAGCGCCGCCATAGCGATGGCGGGTGCTGTATTGCGACCAGTGGGTTCTAAAATCAGCTTTGGATGCGCAATGCCCATTTCCAGCATTTGTTCTGCCACCAAAAAACGATACTGATGATTGCAGATGACAATCGGCTCTTCAATATCCTGAATCTGGGCAATGCGCTTGATGGTTTCCTGAAGCAGCGAATTCTCGCCGACCAAGGTGAGCAATTGCTTCGGGTAACTTTCACGCGAGAGCGGCCAGAGTCTGGAGCCCGTTCCGCCTGCTAAAATAATGGGAATAATCATCGTAAAAGATCATTATAGAGTTTAAAATAACGTTCGCCCATTATAACAGATTGAAACTCTTTTAAAAACCAGGCATACGCTGCCGCGCCCATTTCTTTGGCAATGACGGGGTTGGCTTGTAAAAAATTGATTTTTTGAGCAAGTGCAGCGGCATTTCCAGGCGGAACCACAAAACCGGTTTGCCCATTTTGATTCACATAACTGGTGCCCGTGCCTAATTCTGTTGAGATCAGTGGCTTTTGAAACAACATTCCTTCGAGCAAGCTCACGCCAAATGCTTCCGCACGATGATGTGCCGGCAGCAGCAACATGGAGCAGAGTGAGAGCAGGGCGATTTTATCTTCATCGGATACCCGTCCCAAAAGATGCACATGCGCGAGCTTGTGCGTGGCAATCAAGCCTGCCAACTCATCATGCAAGGGCCCTCCCCCTGCAATCACAATCGGCATCTGGGTGTGACCTGCCGCTTCAATCAAGGTGTGCAGACCTTTATAATGGCGCAATACGCCCATAAACAAAGCAAATTTACTTCCTAATTGCGTCTGCCATTTTTCGCAGATCTGAGCATTGGAGGGCGGATAGGCAGCAGGATTAATCCCGATGGGAATAACCTCTGTTTTTGCGGCATATTTTTGCAGCGTTACGCTCGTTCGCAGCAGATTGGCAGAGGTCGTAACAATGCGCGTTACCTGATGTAAAAAAGCATGTTGCACCGGTGCATACAGCATTTTCAAAGCGCGATTTTTCAGAGCATCTGCATGATAGGTCACAAGTGAGGGCGTGTGGATACGGTGTAATAAATACGTGAGATCGGCAAACGGCCAGGGATAATGGAAGTGCAATACATCAAAATCCGCTGCAATTTTTTTAAATTTCCTTAAAAAGTCGAAGCTAAATGGGCAGGAGGCGATTTCAAAATTTAGCTGACAGCGGATCACAGGCAATCCATCAATTTGATCGCGCCGCGCCTGCGGAGAGGCTGTGAGTAAAGTGTGGGATGCACCGAGCGGCGTGGTCTCCGTCACAATGTTTTTAATGACTTGTTCCACGCCGCCAAAGGTATCCGGCGTATAGGTTTTATAAATTTGCAGAACCTTCATGCAAGCGCCGTTTCAATTAAATGCTGCAGATGCGCTTTAAAATGACTGGAGGGCTGCCAGCCTAAGGTGCTGACAATTTTATGCGGATTGATGGCATAGCGTTGATCATGACCGGGGCGATCTGTAACAAAACGAATCAGCGTGGCATGGGGCTCTGTGCGAGGGCGAAGTTGATCAAAGAAGCTGCAGATCAGCTTCGCAATATCGAGATTATTCCACTCATTATGCCCGCCGACATTATAGATTTCGCCGATTTTTCCTTGCGCGAGAATCAAGTCAATCGCCGTGCAATGATCCTCGACATACAGCCAATCCCGAATATTACTGCCATTCCCATAAATCGGGATCGGACTCCATTCCATGCAAGCACGAATCAAAGTCGGGATCAATTTTTCCTGATGTTGACGCGGTCCAAAATTATTGGAGCAATTCGATGTCGTCACCGGCAATCCAAAGGTATGATGATACGCGCGCACCAGATGATCGGAACTGGCTTTGGATGCAGAATAGGGTGAGTTCGGCTGATATTGCGTTTCTTCAGTAAAAGCAGGGTCTTCGAGGCTTAAAGTCCCATACACTTCATCAGTTGAAATGTGATGAAAGCGACACTCCGCAGCGGTCCATTTTTTTTGTGTCAGCCAGATTTTACGTGCAGCTTCCAGAAGCGCCTGCGTGCCGAGAATATTGGTTTTGATGAAAATATCAGGATCTTGAATCGATCGATCCACATGCGATTCCGCCGCAAAATGCACAATCGTATCAATGGCATGCTCGACCAGTAATTGCTCCATGAGGGCCTGATCTTGAATATTTCCTTCCACAAATAAATATTGTCCTGGGTAGGGCAGATGCTCCAGGTTAGCGAGATTCCCAGCGTAGGTTAGCGCATCGACATTGACAATACGCTGCAAGGGATATTTTTTTTGCCAGTAATGAATAAAATTGGCGCCGATAAAACCCGCGCCCCCTGTTACCAAAAGATTTTTAGGGTGATAACTCATCAGATCTCCTTGATTTTAAATACCCACAATTTATTAAAAATAAATGATAGCCCTGCAGCAATGATCGTCGTAATCAAACCGTTAAGATACCAATTATGCGAAAAATATTTCAGGCTATCCAGAAAAATTAAATTAAAAAAATACAGCCCCAGATAGAGAGTGACAAATTTAGCCATGCGCTTGGGATCATGCGCCCGAAAAACAAAACGCCCAATCGTCTGAAAACTTACCATCAAGCCGCAGCAAAAAGAAAGCGTAATCGCCACAAAGTGATTTAAGCCCAAATAGATAAACAGACAAAATAGGCCATAGCTGAACAAAGTATTCAGGCTGCCCACAATGATAAAAGTAAAGAGTTCACGATGTAATTTTTGCATAGTGCGCACATCTTAGCATATCTGGACTTGAGTTTTCCACTGAATCCTTGTAGAATACGCTCCTGACAATTTAATTGTCATCGGAGAAGTGGCAGAGCGGTTTAATGCGGCAGTCTTGAAAACTGTTGTACCGCAAGGTACCGGGGGTTCGAATCCCTCCTTCTCCGCCAGCCTTCGCCGCGCATTTGCTTTGCAAAGCGGGCTACGGCTCGGCTAGCCATCCAATGTCACTACGTGTTCCGTTTAAAGCGCGAAGGCTGTCCCGCTGTGGCCTTGTCGCGCTGTATCTCGAAGAGCGAAAGCGGATAGCGTAGGCGGGCTTTTCAGAGACCTATTGATGCGCCTGATACTGTCCATACAAATCATATTCATCAGCATCAATGATTTCAACATTCACAAATTGTCCGGGCTTGAGTGCGGTGGAGGGCGGTAGAATCACCAGGCCATCGATTTCCGGCGCATCGGCACTACTTCTGGCAATGACTGCATCTTCACGGATTTCATCAATCAAGACGCGCACTGTTTTGCCGATCTTGGCTTGGAGGCGCTGGGCACTGATGCGTGCTTGCGTTTCCATGAAGCGATGATAGCGGGCTTCTTTGATTTCTTCGGGTACAGGATCAGGCAGAGCATTGGCTTTGGCCCCTTCGACAGGAGAATATTTAAAACAACCAACGCGATCCAGTTGAGCGGCTTCAAGAAAGGTCAGAAGCTCTTCAAATTCGGCTTCGGTTTCGCCGGGAAAGCCGACAATAAATGTGCTGCGAATGGTGAGGTCAGGACAGACGGCGCGCCAGGCTTTGATGCGTTCTAGATTATTTTCACTGGAGGCAGGGCGCTTCATCAGCTTTAAAATGCGTGTGCTGGCATGTTGAAAAGGAATATCCAGATAGGGCAGCAGGCTTCCTTCCGCCATCAATGGAATGACTTCATCCACATGTTTATAGGGATAAACATAATGCATCCGCACCCAGATCCCTAAGTCTTTCATCGCTTTGCAGAGGGCTTCAAACTGCACTTTGCCCAAGTCAAGGCCATAAGCACTCGTATCCTGCGAGATAATCAGTAATTCCTGTACGCCGGCTTGTTTGAGTTTTTCAGCCTCGCGCATAACGTCTTCTAAAGTCCGACTTTTTAATTTGCCACGTAGAGAGGGGATGATGCAAAAAGTACAGCCGTGATTACAGCCTTCTGAAATCTTTAAATAGGCGTAATGCCGTGGTGTCAGTTTAATACCTTGAGGCGGAACCAGTGACACGAAGGGATCATGGCTAGGCGGCAAATGTTGATGCACCGCGCGCATGACGTCTTCATAGGCCTGCGGGCCGGTGACGCTGAGGACATTGGGATGCTTTTCTAAAATTAATTCTTTTTTGGCGCCAAGACAGCCAGTCACAATGACCTTGCCATTTTCTGCCAGGGCTTCTCCAATCGCATCCAGCGATTCATTGACGGCGGATTCAATAAAACCGCAGGTGTTGACGATGACCAAATTGGCTTGCGCATAATCTGGAACAACTTCATAGCCTTGGGCCCGCAATTGCGTTAAGATCCGTTCAGAATCCACTAAAGCCTTGGGACAACCTAGGCTCACAAAGCCCACACGCGGTACAGTGTCTTGTTTCATAAGTATTTGAAGCCTTGAAATAAAGTGCAAACACTATACCAGAAATCAAAAATTTGTCAAACCCTGCTTGTTTAAATCGCCTCTGCAGATTACAATACAAAGCTAATGTTAAACACACTGAGTCGACGCCGTGATTCCAACCAAAAAATTAAAAAATGGCTTTGAACTGCCCGTGTATGGTTTAGGGCTATGGCAGATCGGCGGGCGACATGAACCTGATTTTAGCCAGAATGAGGCTGAAATAGCGGCGATTCAAAAAGCCATTGAAACCGGAGTAACGCATATTGATGTCGCCGAATCCTATGGCGGCGGTCATGCTGAAGAATTGCTGGGGCAAGCTGTAAGGGGCTATCCGCGCGAGCGTTTACAAATCGTGACCAAAGTATCGGCAGAAAACCAGTATTACAGCGGCGTCATGTCTGCCTGTGAGCATAGTTTAAAACGCTTAGGCATGGATTATATTGATGTGTATCTGCTGCATCACCCAGGACAGGCCAAAAATCTGCCTGGAGTCATGCGCGCACTCGATGAACTAATTGATTCCGGACGCATCAAGCATATCGGCGTCTGCAATTTAACGCCGCGGTTTCTGAAGTGGTTAGCGGCAGAAAGCGCCTACCCCATTGTCTGCAATCAAGTGCATTATAATGTGCAGGTTCGCGAAGCTGAGCGAGCAGGGGTTCTACAGGACTGTCAAGACCATGATCGCTTGTTAATTGCTTGGCGTCCTCTCCAGAAAGGCGCGCTGATGAACCATGCTCTCCTGATGGAAATGGCACAAAAATATGATAAAACACCAGCGCAAATTGCCTTGAACTGGCTGGTTGCCCAAAAAAATGTCATCACGCTGTCTAAAACCAGTCAGCACGAACACTTGTTGGAAAATCTCGGTGCACTGTCCTGGCAGATGGAGTTGGAGGATATTGAGCGGATTCGCCATGAGTTTCCAGAGCAGCAAGCGGTATCGGATTCTGTGCCGTTATATCATTAGGGTTGATTCTTCCGTGTCATCCTCGCGCACGCGGGGATCCAGTCTGATTAATTTTTCCTTGGCTT
>CAMARA010000036.1 GCA_945860585.1 Francisella tularensis subsp. holarctica
ATGAAACTAAAGAATAGAACAAAAATTACGCGTGCATGAATGCATGATGTTAATGCTAATCCAGATCAATCAAAAATAAATAGCTCCGTTAAAATTCATATAATATTTCAAAAAATAATGAGTTACTTTAAAGCTGGGTCCTGACGCCCTAAGCTTCGCATGGGGGATCAGGATGACGATTGGGGTGTAATTCACTCAGAGATGTGTGCATGCCGTAGCCGCAAGGGAGGAGGGAAATAATGAGGTGGTGATAATTTCCTCCACCCTAGCCCTCCTCCGCAAGGGAGGAGGGAAATAGTGAAGTGATGATAACTCCCTCCCCCTTGACGGGGGAGGGTTGGGGTGGAGGTGATTGAGAAGGGTTACGCTTTCAGCAAATCTGCATTCGTCGCAAACCAGCGCTGCACCAGCTGGGTAGTTTCATGAGGATGATCCTGGAGCATTTTCGCAGCGAGGGTTTTGACTTGCGGCAAAAGATGCTGATCACGCATGAGGGAGGCAAAGCGAAAATTGACACTGCCTTTTTGTTGCGTGCCTAAAAATGCGCCAGGGCCGCGTAATTCTAAATCTTTATCGGCGAGATAAAAGCCATCCTGGGAATCACGCAGGGCGGTGAGGCGGGTTTGGGCGGTGGCCGAAAGCGGGGCTTGGTAAAGCAAAATGCAGGCACTGTCTTTGTGTCCGCGACCCACACGTCCGCGCAATTGATGCAGCTGCGCGAGGCCCATGCGTTCGGGGTTTTCGATGACCATAATGCTGGCATTGGGGACGTCCACGCCGACTTCGACGACGGTGGTGGCAACGAGCACATCGAGCTCTGCTGCTTTGAAGGCCTGCATGATCTGGGATTTGGCCTCGCCTTTCATGCGTCCATGCAAAAGGCCGATGCGTAGTTTTGGGCATTCAGCCTGCAGACGTAAAAACGTCGCCTCGGCAGCTTCTGCATCGAGGAGTTCAGATTCCTCAATCAAGGGGCAAATCCAATAAGCTTGCTCCTGGGCCTGATTGAGGCGCTGGATAATTTGATCGCGTTTCAGTTCAGAAATCAAAGCGGTTTTAATCGGCTTGCGGCCTTTGGGCAATTCGCGGATGGAGGAGATTTTTAATTCAGCATAGAGCGTCATCGCCAGCGTGCGTGGGATCGGCGTCGCCGTCATGATGAGTTGATGCGGCGTAAAAGCCGCGAGGTTTTTTTGCTGTAGACTCAAGCGTTGCACGACGCCAAAACGGTGTTGTTCATCGATGATCACTAAGCCGAGCTGTTTAAATTTCACGCCTTCTTGAATCAAAGCATGGGTGCCGATAACGAAGGGGCAGGTTCCCGAGTGTAGATCCGCATATACCTGCTGTTTCGCTTTTTTGCCGAGTTTGCCGCCCAGCCATTGCACTGTCTCGCCAAAACATTCCTGCGCTTTTAAAAAGAGCTGTTCTGCCAGAATTTCCGTTGGGGCCATCAGGGCCACTTGATAACCGGCCTCCATGGCGATGAGCGCGGCGAGAAAGGCGACCATGGTTTTGCCGGCGCCGACATCTCCCTGCAGCAAGCGTTGCATCGGCTGGGTGTGTTGCATATCCTGGGCAATTTCCTGAAATGCCTGCATCTGGCCGGAGGTGAGTTCAAACGGCAGTTTCTGCAGAAAACGCTGCAATGCCTCCGTCGGCAGAGGCATCGGCATCGCGGGGGCGCTGGGCATCTGCTGTGCGCTGAGAATGGCCAGGCGATGGGCCAGTAATTCCTCAAAACTGAGGCGGATCTGGCAAGGATGCGCCCCTTGATGGAGGTGTTCGATCCCCTCCGAAGGTTCATGTAAACCAGCAATCGCGTCATGAAAAGACCATAATCCGAGATTGCTCAAAGTGGGCGGAATGAGCTCAAGATCCTCTCCCGGAAGCGCGCGCATTTTTTGGAGGGCACTCTGGATATATAATTGCAGCCGTTTCTGACTCAAGCCTTCGCTGAGGGGATACAGCGGCACGATCTGCGGGCCGTCAGGATAGGTGATGTCATCTTCCAGATCAAACGAATATTCTGGATGCGTCATTTCCAGCATGCTGTTAAAACGCTTTACTTCGCCAAAACAAATCACTTTGCGCCCGGGTGCAAACAGCTTACTTTGGTTGGGATAAAAGCGAAAAAACTTGAGCGTCATCACGCCGGTATCATCTTCCAGAATCACGCTTAAAATTTGGCGGCGGCCATAGGTGATGCGTGCATCGACGACCGTGCCGATAATGCGCGCTTGCGTACCGGGAATCAGCGCAGCAATTTTGCACGGGCCCTCGCGGGATTCATAGCAGCGCGGTGCCAGGGTGAGGAGGTCAAAGAGGGTGTGGATATTCAGCTTGGCGAGCTTTTTTTGATAGAGTTCACCGATGCCGGGAAGGGTGGTGATGGGCGCATTCAGGGTATCCATGCGCTCATCATACCTTTATTTGTTAAAATATGCACTCACTTTTTCGAAAGCTTGAAAGGCGAGTTGATTGTCTTTTTCAATCATTCTCAAATCGCGTTCCAGGCTTCTCGCCAGACGCAGGGCCAATTCGGTTTCGACGGTGGTGCCGTTTTCTTCGGAGCGCAATACGAGATCGCGCAAAATATCTTCAGGCAAACTCATGGTGATCTCTGGATCATTTTTGCTTAAATTAATTCTGTACTGTTTCATGAGTGCATCCTTAGTTTTGTTTTCTAGGTTCATCTTATACACTTCAATACAAAAATGGAAGAGAAGATTGACCTGAATATTCCGGGGCAAAAAATGCATGACAATTAATCTCTTGAATTAATTTCATCTTCCTTCTGGCATTCGCTCTCCAAACGTTGAATATAGTAAGTTTCAGCGCTGTCAGAGATTTTGGCTTTGAGGGAAAGCGGCTCATCGATTGCTAAAATCTTGATATTGACTAAGGCATGCAGATAGAAAAAAAGAATGTTAATCTGCGTGAGTTGTGCTTTATAGCGCCGTTTGGCCTGCCATCTAAAAAAAAGCTCGTATTGCGCTGTGTCATAATTTTGATTGAGGAAGAGGCGCTGGTTTTCCAATGTATGCAGCTCAGCGGCCAGGGCCTTCAGTACAGCGCTATCCTGGGTTTGAATCGTATTATGGATCAGCTGACGCAGGCTTTGGCCCAGCGAGGCGATACTGTTTTTGACATTGGTTTTGGAAAACTCGGGTAAGACCAGGCCGTTGACCAAAACAGCGATCAGGGCACCAATGAAGGTATCTTTAATGCGATCAACCAATAGGTGAAAAGTCCAGCCGCCCATGAAGCTAAAGGAAGTGACCACGAGCACACCCGTCGCCAGCATGCGCCCAACAAAGCTGCGGGTAAACCAGTAAATCATCAAAAAGAGCGCGCCCAGTGCCAGCGCCACCAGTGCAAAGGGAGAGTGTTGCAGGGGCAAATACAGCAGCCAGCCGAGGATGCAGCCCGTGATCGTCATAACAAAGCGGGTCAGCGAGCGATAAATTCCTTCGCCAAACGACACGGTCACCAGCATCAGGGCCGTCAAAAACATCCAATAGCTGCGATCGACCACAAAAAAGTGACTGACGAGAATGCACAGCGTCACGACCATCGCCCCGCGAATGGCCATTTTAGTGGGATCGCGCCATTGCTTCATAAATATAATCCCAGGCTGCGCCGCATTTGCCAATGATCCAGGCGGTCCTTCATCTCCGTCAGCACTTCTTTCAAGCGCAATAAAGCATAGGCAAATTGTCCTTCGGCCAGGCTCAGGTTTTTTTCACTCAGTACGGGATTCAGCAGCGCATTAAATTCATCAAGACTCAGCAAGTGATGCGGAGGATGCCCCTTGGGAATGAGCTTGCTCAGCAGAGAATGCGGCATACGCGCCTGAAATTGCGTTTCAATATCACTCAAGCTTAAGCTGAGATCTTTCAGCAGCCGCGCCGCGCTGGGATTTTTAGGAAACGCATTCAAGGTCGTGCGCATCATCTTGATCATCTGAAACGTCCCATAAAAATGTACATACAGATCACTAAAATACAGCGCATCTTTTTTGTCGAGCGAGGCATGGCCCGTCAGTTGATCAAAATAGTTGAGGCTGGTGCTGAGGTCTTTCTCGTTCTCGCGCAGCTTTACATCAGTTTTGCTTTGTTTTGTGTCATCCTTGCTTTGTTTCGTATCAGCCGCGCTTTTTTCCGTGTCATCCTCGCGCACGCGGGGATCCAGTCCAATCCCTTCCTTCTTCCTCAAAAGCGCCTGCCGCAAATAATAAACCTCCTTCCGATATTGATTCACCAGGTTACAACTCAGCAGCCCCAATTCATGCTCCGGTCGATAAGGCCAAAACAGAAAATACACTCCAATCGCAATCCCCACTGCAAAAGCGCTCCCCAGCAAAATCAAGCCCATAGGATCCATCGGCGCCGTCATTTCCAAAACACACACATAAAAAATCACCCCAAACACCGGCGGCATTTTATAATTCAATCCCCAATTCGGCAGATAAAACGCCACAAACGCAAAGAAAATCAAGCTGAGATCTTTCAACCACACAATATCCCGGACCGACAGCCCCAGCGCCAGCAGCATCACAAACGCGCAGCCCGCGAGTGCCATGCTTTTAAGATGATCTTTCTTATTGCTCCCCGACTGCATCAGCGCGCAGCAGGTGCCTGTATACAGAACAAAATAAATCGAAATTGGCTCATGTAAAAACCCCATGCACGCCAGAAAACTCAACACCACCGTGAGAATAGTCTTCGAGGCGACGATGAGATCCTGATTGCTGATTTGGGTCATGGTTTGAAAACAGCAGTCGCTTTGGGGGCTCCGGTGACTTTAACAGGGGTTGCATCAATCCCCATCGCCGCGCTGTAAGTTCCTGCTGCAGGAATTTGCCCAACGGGTGCGTAAATATTCAGGAGAATCGCGCCTTCACTATTGTCGTCGCAATACCCTAAATTAAAAGGGGAGGCAGGGTCATTGTAGGGCACGGAGTTGTTGGTTTGATTGAATGCATAATCGATCGGGAGTGTGGCTGTGCAGCTGCTACCGTTATAGTCTCCACAAGGGCAGTAACTCATATTGGCGCCAAGAAAATAACCAGGATGATTGTCTGAAGAAATCTCCATCACTGAAAATCCAGCACCTTGAGGATAAGTCGCATTCGATGTAGTGGCATTAAAGGTAACGTTGATGCGAAAATTAGAATAGCTGGGCGGAATGATAGGCGTCCAATTTGCATCCATGGCTTCGGCAACACAGGCAGGAATCGCCAGCGGCGTGTCCCCATTCAAAGGCCGGCCTTGAATCGCATTGTCAATGACCTCTGAGTAATTGGCCATATCAATAGTATAAGGATGGGTTCCAATTGCGGTGCAGACATAAAAATTATTCAGCGTATCCCGGCTGCAATGGTTCACCATGCCGGAGCAAGGAGATGCCAGCAATGGCAGAGGAATGATCAGGCTGAGAAACAAACTTTTCTTCATCATCTTGAGTGACTCGCTTGGTTTAGGAAAACCTGTTTATTCTAATGCTTATTTCAAAAAAGAGCAAATCTTTCACCGCACTACTTTAAGTCTGAAAAATAACTTATCATATTGACATTTATATTTTTATGGATTAAGATCGCGGCCGATTAGTATTATTTGTAAGGAGCTGTGTCATGAGTTATTCTGAGGAAAGGACGCCTATAGAAAATTTGATTCTTGTTGATGTCAGTGCGTGTGTGCTTAAATTTGAACAAATGATTCGAGCGCAAACTGCATTTTCTTCGCGAGGGCGCCGTAGTTTTTCAGACGGGGCGGGCACTGTTCCAGGTGATGTGCTTGAGGAATTGAAGAAATTAAATGGAGACATTGTTGTCTTGTTGCGAGGCCTATTGAGTTGCAATGGAAATGCAAATTTGGCCGAGGATGTCCGGCGCAGTTTGCAATTGCTTATAAATCGGATCTCAAAAGAAGGGTTTTCAAGAGGCGGTTATTTCTCCCCTGAAAGCGCGCGTTGTGATTTAAATTTAGGATGCCTTTTGCGTTTGTTAAGTGCGCTGTCCACTAGTGATTTTATTGCAGAAAGTTTAAAAGAGCCTGTGCGGCAGTATTTGGATCGTTTAAACATAGATGCCTTGAAACAAGCTGAATTTGTTGTTTATTATAACAAGTATACTGAGCACTACACTTCACAGCGGCTTAGTACTCCAGATACGGAATTAGATTTTGGGGGTGGCGAGGCTGCAGCCGATGATATGCGTGCTGCCTCTGATATCCATGTGGCAGTAGATGTTAGAGCGGGCGCGGTGGCAGCGGCTGGTAGGAGTGATGCATCTCCTTCACCTGCTGTAACACCTAGAGCATTATCCCTAGGCATGTCAGGAGATGATGGGGATACATCGGGGAGTGATGACGGTGAAAGTCGGCATTCAGGCAGGCCTTTATTAGATGCTCATGAAACTGCTCGTGTTCCCCCACCTGGCGCTGGAGTTGGGCTGGCTCGTAGAAGCTCTGCTTCTTCAGGTGGCGGCCTGGGGGGGAGTCATGGTGCATCTTCTGGAGTGGTAGGCCCTGGTGTTGCATCACGATCTGTGCAGCTACCCAGTGGTGCTTCAAGACCTTTGTATACTCCCCGACAACTGTCGGATATATTGTGCTTGGCTTATCTGATCATGGAGAGTCATTCAAGTGCCCGTTTAGATCAAGAATTAAAAGGGAAAGCAAATCAATGGCACGCGCTTTTTGCGGGTGGTGTGACCGCAGAGTTATTGGCTGTGCGGAACAGGGCTGCAGTGATTTATGCGGCAAGCTTTTTAGAGAGTAAAGATCGCCGCTATTTGGATTATTTTTATCGCATTACAGGTAATCATGCTTTGGCAAAAGAAAAAATCAATATATTAAAATATTGGGCCACACCAGATGCGGTGTATGTGATGAATCGTGCTTGGCAATTCTTTGGGTATATCCCGTATCTTGAACAGCAGATGCGACTTGAAGAAAGTGAAGCGTCCAGAGAGGCTTTTCAGCTGGTATCAAAGGCGGCATATAGTAAGACATTGGGCTTGCTTTTTGCGCAGTTGCTTGCCTCGTTGTTTTTGGAAAAATCATCTATGTTCAATCAAAATATTATCAATGTGATGTTGGATGTTCCTCTGTTGCTATTGATGATGCGTAATCAGCAGTTGGATAATCTTGTATTGACACTTCGTGACCAGGGCTTGGTTGATCAGCTCTTGGTTGATCAAACGAGAGCGGCATTTTTTGCAAGACATCCTGAGTTGCAGGGTGCTTTGCCTGATTCACACTGTTTGTCTGATGCGGCAGCGATGACGTTATCGCATGCAGTCGAAGCGCTCATTCATGGTTCAGCAGTCAGCCCTGGTTTAAGCGAGGAAGAGGTTAAAGAGCGGCTAAAAAATTGGGCGCGTCAATTAGGTGCGAAAGTCCCAGAAGGTGATTTGGCATCAAATTATGAGCAGCAAAGAAAGGCAATTTTCACTTTATTATTAAGTAAAATGACGCCTGCTGATATTATTGCGTATTCTTCATCTATGGTGCATGACAATGAGTTAGATACGGGTGTAGTATTGATAAGTCCCGAAGAAAAACGTAAAGAACCTTACATTGAGTTGGCAAAAAAAGCGCGGTGTGCGGTTTGGACTTATCGTCTAGCGGTGGTTGCGATTTTGGCGGGGCTGTCTTTTTATGCGCTTATTCGAAATAGAAATACGCATACAGTCGGGCCGATCTACTATCCTATGTGTAGTGGGAATTTGGTCACCGGGGTGTGTGATCTTGCTTCTGGGATGTGTACGGCGATTATTAATATCAGCAATGAGTATCTTGAAAAAGGAGTGGGTTTTGGGGTGGGCACTGAGGTCTCAGCCAATCCGCATTTTATGTTTAAAAATGTGGATACAACCCAATGGGAAATCGTAGAGTTTAATCTATTGCGGGCGCTCAAGGATTTGCCTGATCGAGTTGCGCTAACGTTAAAAGGCGGGGGTGTTGATAGTGCCTTCTTAACAGTTCAGCCTGATTTAACTGAGGCTATGGCAGCTTTAAATTTTATTCCAAGTGTTGACTGCTCAGAGTCATTTCCTATTCCGTGTGCCCCCAGTCTAGCAATGTCGTCTCATACTGTTGTGGCGATGCTGATGGGAATTGTTGAGGCCTCTATTGCTCCTGAAAATAGAGTGATCGGTTTATTGTTATTAATGGCTGCGGTGGGGTCAGGCCTCTTGGTGGTCAAAGGTATGCGTTCTGCTTTTGCATTTATGTGGGGTGGAGAGGAAAGGGGAGAAGAAGCGGGCCGTGATTTAGAAGGGGGCGTATAATGTTAGCGGATGAAAAAAATAGGGCTTTTGATCAGCGTCTTGAGGCGCGACTGGGCGGGCTTCGCGCTGCTGATGGTGCTGCTGGCAGATGGCGGTTGGTACGGCTTGCTGATGACGCATTTCAGTTGATACCGCTGACCATCAGTGAGTTTCAAAAGTTGATCGCTGTATTTCTGGAAGTGGCAATTAATGTGCCACCCCGCGGTGCGCTTGCTGTTCACATATCACGCCCTAGTTATCATTATTTTCTCCAAGGCCTGAAAAGTCGATACGATGCATTTGCAGGTTCATGTAAGTTAAAGCAAAATGATGTCATTGCTTTGCGTAGCATGATGAATGCAAAAAGTAAAGATTATTTTCATGTGATCATGGGTAATGAGCCTGCACCTTTACCGTTGGTTACGCCTGAAGTAGTGTTGGCCGTTGCAGCGGAAGTTCCTGCTCCTCCACCGTTGGCTATGCCTGAAGTGGTGTTGGCCGTTGCAACGGAAGTTCCTGCTCCTTCAGTAGAGCCGACCTCACGTGAGCGTGCTGGCTCTTTAGCGGGGAGATTTGCAAGGCTTGTGTGTCTGCCTCATCGTGCTAGCGGTGTCGACGGAAGAGGGCGTTCTGCGTCTGTCATTGAGGGTGGAAAGGGGAAAAAAGCGCGGGGGGCTCGTTCTCCGGTATCTCCTGAGCTGTCACCTCTGCTGGTTACACCTCAGGCATCTGCGCCTTCGTCGCCTGCTCAACCCGTGTCAGCTGGCGGAAGGGCCTGGAATGCCTTGAGGACTTGGGGTGAAACAATGCGGGGGGGTAAGCCGGTAGTTCCAAAAAATCGGCAGCGGGCACTGTCTGTCGGTCCAAGGGCATTTGCAGATGGAGGATATGTTATTCGGCAAGGCCAAAGTCCCAGTGCAGTGCCTTCCCCCGCATCTGCTTCGCCTCCTGCTTTTTTGGGTCCTGGGATTGCCGGGGCATTGTTAGAGCGTGGGCGTAGAAGTTCTGTTCCTCTTACACCTGCAAGTACAGGCGTGGCTGCCCCTCCAGCTTGTCCTGGTGTCGGTGCACCCGTATCTCCTTCTATGGCTGCAGCTGGAATAGTGGGGGCCTTGGCTCGGAGTAGTCCAGCCGCTGCAAGTGCTGCTGTTCCTGTTGCGGCAGTGGCTACGCCTCCAGGCTCGCCAGTATTGCCTACCCCTCCAAATGTTATTAGGTTGCCCTTTGCGGCGGGTATGGGGGAAGTTGTTTCTCCGGATTTTAGAACTGGAGTCCAGGATCGGCGTGGACAGTTTGGGGTAAGTCCAGCACGTCGAGGAGAATTGGATGCAGATACAATAGCGGTGCAATTGTTCGAAGGGGGTGGGGCATCAGCAGAAAGCGCTCCTTTTTTAGATCGAGTAGAAGCGGAAGCGCGGGCAGCGACAGCGTCAAGCCCTAGGGAAGAAAGTCAGAAGCTCGATATGGTTGATAGGGTGATGTCTTGGTTTTAAAAAAATTAAAAAGTCATGCATAAAAATAATCATCATCATGCTTGACTTTTTTCCGAGATTAAATATAATACCCAATATTAAATCACGAGGAAAAAAATGAAATCCGTTTCTTTTAAGATGCCTGATTATTTATGTGAGGAAATTACGCTGCTTGCACAAACGGCTCACCGTCAAGAAGAAGAGGAGCTGGCCTTGCGTTTGGAGGATAGTCTGCTCGCGCATCCGATCATGAATATTGATATCCGTGAATTAGAAAAACTAAAACTCTTGTTGCTGTCAGATGACTTCAGTAAGCAGCAGAATCTGCACGTTTCCGCCAATCTGCATCAACGTCTGGAATCGGCCTCGCATCAGGCTGGGCAGTCGATGCCTCTGGATCTGGTCTGTCGTATTCAGCAAAGTGTGCGGGAACGTATTGCTTATTAAGTCAGGGCGATTGCGCTATGTATTTTCCCTCCCTTTGCGGAGGAGGGCTAGGGTGGAGGGGTTAAATACAACAATATAACAGCCAATGTTAAATTGACGTCGAAAAGCAAAGCCCTTGAATTGTCTGTTTCGCAAAAACATCCATAGATACCTTTTTGTTTTGGTCATATTGCTGTGCAATGTCCTGGCATAGTTTTTATGTTTTTGAGACTGATAGGTCACTTTGTTCTGATCTAAATATGAAAAGATCTGATAATATTCTATTTGCATGCAAAGTGCAACTTACTTGGTTTTCAATGCTCTGCTGAACCCCTCCACCCTAGCCCTCCTCCGCAAAGGAAGGAGGGAAAATACATGGCGCAATCGCCCTGGCTTAGAGGGCATTGTGATATCGCGAGGTCTCTGCTAAGATCAAGATCACTCTTTTGCGGATTAGTTTATTATGAATCACCTTGCGCCCTTGATTATTGATCTCGCGATTATTCTGGGGCTGGGCAGCGTGGTGATGCTGTGTTGTCGCCAATTGAAGCAGCCTCTGGTCTTGGGATATTTAATTGCGGGGATGATCATTGGGCCGTATACGCCGCCGCATATTTTAATTACGGACATTCCTTCGATCAATGTAGCGGCAGAGATCGGGGTGATTTTTTTGATGTTTTCGATTGGCTTAGATTTTAGCTTTCATCGCCTGAAAAGAATTGGCAAGCCGGCGCTGACCACTGGCTTTTTTGAAGTGATCGCCATGCTGCTTATTGGTTATGGATTGGGGCGCCTGATTGGTTGGAATGCGACAGAAAGCCTTTTTCTGGGGGCGGCCTTGTCTATTTCATCGACGACGATTATTGTCAAAGCTTTAAACGAACTGCAACTTAGGCAGAGCAGCTTTGCGGAACTCATTATCGGCGTGTTGGTGGTCGAGGATCTGCTGGCGATTTTATTGCTGGTGAGTTTGCCGCTGCTGGCGTTGTCCTCGGGGACTGCTTTTGATGGGCGCATTTTGTATGAATTGATTAAGCTCGTTCTCGTTGTGAGTGCCTGGTTTATCATGGGCTATTTTATTGTGCCGACGGTTTTTAGAAAATGGATCAAAGAAGCGCCGGATGAGGTGCTGATTGTGGTCTCTGTCTCCTTGTGTTTTGGCATGGTGTGCCTGGCGGCTTTTTATGATTATTCTGTAGCCCTGGGTGCGTTTGTGATGGGCTCGATTTTGGCGGAAACGCAAGTGTCTCACCGTATCGAGAAGCTCGTGCAGCCATTGCGGGATGTCTATGCGGCGGTGTTTTTTGTCGCCATCGGCATGTTGATCGATCCCGTGCAAATCTGGCGCCATCTGGGGCTGGTCTTGCTGATTACGGTGGTCACTATTCTCAGTAAAGTGAGTGTGTCGTTTTATGGTGCCTATTTGGGTACGCACCGCGTTTCTACCTCAGCGCAGGTGGGATTGGGCATGGCGCAGATTGGAGAGTTTTCTTTTATTATCACAGGCTTAGGTGTGAGTTTAAATTTATTGAGTGAAAGTTTTTACCCGATTATTGTGGCGGTGTCGGTGCTGACGACTTTTACAACGCCTTATTTGATTCGTCTGTCGGTGCCCCTGGCGGGCCGTTTAAAAAGACATGATAGTCCTGCTCATGTGGTGACATCCAGCAAAAAAATGCTGTCAGAGAATACGGTGACATATGTGATTAATATGATCGTTGTGGCGATTATTTTTAGCATTATGCGGTGCGTGTTGTCACGCCCATTTAGCCAGGCGGCGCTTTCGGAAATTGTCATCGATAATCTTATATTTGCCGGATTCTATCTGCTGGCGGCACCTTTTATCGCTATGCTGTTTATTGCCGCCAAGCGCGCAAAATCGATCCTGCTGAAAATCGTGGGCAGTCTCGTGGCCCTGCTTGAGTTGTTGGTGCTCAATCTGAATTATTTTGGGCATTTTGTTAATTTGTTGGTCTGGCTGGTCTTGATGTTGGCCTTATCTTTGGGCTTTCAGGGCATGTGGTCTCGCGTGTATGACTGGCTGGCGGCCTATCTGCGTAGTAATCTAAAGCAAGAAAAGTAGCTGCGTGCTTGCTAAGTAAAATGATGTGGTATATTGTTTAGATCTGAAAAAATAAAAAATACCACGCTGGTTTGAGGTCAGGTAGAGAGATGAGTGCAGGTTACGAACAAGTTTCATTGAGAGAGGCGCTGACTAAGATGCTGGATTATTTCGTTTTGCGTAAACCAAAAGGAGTAGATCAACCTTACCGAGATCGACTTAAGGATTGGACAAAGGCATTGACTCATATATTAGAGGGAAGTGGAAGAGAGTTGCCTAAGTCCGATATTGAGCGCTCACGTTTTTGGGGGTGTACAAACCATTATCGTGACTGTTATGACGCTGTAAAGTTTGCTCTAAAGCGGGAGAGAACACACGGAGTTCTAGAGCCTTTTATCACAGTTTTGGTCGAAGATCATAGAGCGGCCTTAGTCGATGCAGGAATCCTGCGCAGGCCTGTTGCTTTTTCGGAATGGGTTGTGGTGGCTTCAGGGCCCGAAGGCCCTGGCCCTTGAAAGCAAGCGTTATTTCTCTACGGTCACAATTTTAATTTGATTGGTGCCACCGTGGAGGCCGATATGATCCCCAAAGGTCATCAAGACGAGATCACCTGCTTGGACGGCATGACGCTGGCGGAGTTCATTGATGGCGGCGCTGTTGACTTCCGTGTGCGCGTATTTTTTGGGATGGAAGAGAACCGGTTCGACACCGCGGAATAAAGTGACGCGTCCCGTAGTGGCGGTGTTGGGGGTGAGGGCGTAGATGGGCAGATGCGAGCTGATGCGTGACATCCATAACACCGAGGAGCCGGATTCTGTCATAGCGGCGATGGCTGTGACATTCAAGTGATTGGCGGCATACATGGCAGCCATGGCGATGGCTTCATCGACCCGTTGAAATTGGCACTCGACCCGATGTTTGGAGATGCGGGTGGAAGGATCCATTTCGGCAGCGCGACAGATTTTATCCATTTCTTTGATGACTTTAACTGGGAATTTGCCGGAGGCGGTTTCAGCGGAAAGCATGACAGCATCCGTACCATCGAGGACTGCATTGGCCACATCGGAGACTTCCGCACGCGTCGGCGAGGAATTTTCGATCATAGATTCCATCATCTGCGTGGCAGTAATGACAATTTTATCCAGCGTGCGCGCTTGTTGGATCATACTTTTCTGGACGCCGGGAACATATTCTTCGCCGATTTCCACCGCCAGATCGCCGCGCGCTACCATGACGCCATCTGCTTCTTTGATAATTTCGATGATGTTTTTGACGGCTTCGGTGCGTTCGATTTTAGCGATGATGCCTGCTTTGCTGCCTGCTGCATCTAACAGCTGACGCGCTTCCTGGATATCCGCGGCATCCCGTGGGAACGAAACTGCCACATAATCGACGTTTAAATTGCCGAGAAACAGAATGTCTTTTTTGTCTTTGTCGGTTAAAGCGGGAGCCGTTAAGCCGCCGCCTTTTTTGTTAATGCCTTTATTGTTGGACAGTGTGCCGCCTTCGATGACTTCAGTTTTAACTCGAACGCCATTGGTTTCCAGCACCTTCAGGACGATCTTGCCATCATCGAGGAGTAAAATATTGCCAGGCACGACATCGCGGGGGAGTTCTTTATAATCAATGCCCACTTGATGCGCATCGCCGGCTTCTTTGTCTAAATCGGCATCCAGGTAAAAAATAGCGCCTTCTGCCAGCTGGACACTTTTGTTTTGAAAGCGGGCGACCCGAATTTTGGGGCCTTGCAAATCTGCGAGAATGCCGATGATTTTGCCTTCTTCAGCGGCGACCTGGCGCACCAGGGCAATCCGTTTGGCATGATCTTCATGACTGCCATGGGAAAAATTGCAGCGCACCGCACTTAAACCCGCCTGAATCATTTGACGCAGCACATCTGCGTTTTCTGAGCTGGGGCCGATGGTGGCTAAAATTTTGGTTCTACGCATGGGAGGCTCCTCGTTGTTCTAAGATGGTGACGGCAGGGAGGGGCTTTCCTTCTAAAAATTCAAGAAAAGCACCCCCTGCAGTCGAAATATAGGAAATTTGTTTTTCGATGCCAAAGGCTTCGATTGCGGCAATCGTATCACCGCCGCCGGCCAGTGAAAAAGCTGAGCTGCTAGCGATGGCGCGGGCGATGGTGGCCGTGCCCTGGCTGAAGGCGGGGAATTCAAATACGCCGACCGGGCCATTCCAGATAATGGTTTGCGCCTGGTTGAGAATGTCCGCTAATTGGGCAGCAGATTGGGGGCCGATATCTAAAATCATATCCTGATCGCCGACATCGCTGACGTTTTTGATGGTGGCGGTCGCATCTGCAGAAAATTGGCTGGCAACAACGACATCAATCGGCAGGGGGCAAGATTTGCCTTGTTTTTTCAAAGTGGCTAACAGAGTGCGGGCAACCGGAATGAGGTCCGGTTCATGCAAAGACGCGCCGACATTAAACCCTGCGGCGGCTAAAAAGGTATTGGCAATGCCGCCGCCGACGATGAGTTGATCGACCGTAGCGCTGAGGGATTCTAAAATGGAAAGCTTGCTGGACACTTTTGAGCCGCCCACCAAAGCCACCACTGGATGTGCCGGTAGGGCAATGGCTTTGCCGAGTGCATTGAGCTCGGCTTGCAGCAGGGGGCCGGCACAGGCGATCGGTGCAAAGGCGGCGATACCGTAGGTCGAGGCCTGTGCACGATGTGCCGTGGCAAATGCATCCATCACAAAGACATCGGCCAGGCGGGCCATTTTTTTGGCAAGTTGGGGGTCGTTGTCATTTTCACCTTTAAGAAAACGCACGTTTTCGCATAAAATCACTTCGCCTGGTTTAACCGTCACGCCTTCAATCCAATCTCGAATCAAAGGAACCGGGCGGTTCATCAAAGTGCTTAAATGGGCGGCCACCGGTGCGAGCGATGCCTCCAAGTCAAATTGCCCTTCCTTTGGACGCCCCAAGTGCGAGAGCAGAATCACCGCTGCGCCTTTTTGCAAAGCGAGTTCAATCGTGGGAAGCTCAGCCTTGATGCGCGCATCACTGCTGATGACGCCGTTTTGAATGGGTACATTAAAGTCCACTCGAATCACCACTTGTTTGCCGTGTAAATCTAGATCGCGCATGCTGAGGACGCTCATCACTTTTCTCTCATTTTTTAACTGGAGGGAAGGGTATTGTAATGGCTTCGATGGGCGTGTGTAAAGGATTAAAACACGCCGCCAATGCTAAATAAGAGTGGGATGGTCATGCCGCTATTGTTTTCGCAGAGTCCTGCATTAGAGTAGTGGGCGACTTCCAGGCTGGCAAATAATTTTTGTTGGGGGCCGAATGCAACGCCAAAGCCGCCCATATCTTGAAATAAGACCGAGGAGCCTAAATTGCGATCGGCAATATATTCGCTCGATAAAATCGCGCCGCCAATGCTGCCTTCCAGAAAAGGCGTGGCCGTTGCATTTTGTAGAAAACTCCAGCGCAGAGTCGGTGCCAGCGCATAGATGCTAATCGATTGATGTTCAGAAAAATCGGTGGTTTTCCAAAATCCATAACTGAGATTCATGCTCAGATTGAGTTGGCCCCATTTCCAGGAATCCGGCTGCAGGATATACGTCAAGCCTCCACCATTCAAACCGGTGGGTTGTGCCAGGGTGCCGGGATCGGTGCCATAAGATAAGGCTAAGCCGTTTTGCCAGGCCAGTGCTGGGAGTGGCAGGCTGAGTGCTAAACTTAAAAAAGCAATGTTTTTGATAGTGTGGGGACGCATCTTGTTTCTCTTCAAAATAAAGACATGTGTTTTATTCTAGTTCAGATCCTCTTTAAAATAAAGGGGGAAAACAGGGTGATTGTGCTAAGGGATAGGGTGGAGGGTATAAAAGCCTTATTATTCCTGGGGTGGAGGGACGCCATATTTCGTAAACAAATCGGTCAGGATATTTTGACTTTGGATATTCTCGAGAAAAATATCCAGCCATTGTCGCAGATTTTCTGCTTTCCAGGACATCGCGATACCAAATAAGACAGAGCGGGTGCTGACCAAGCCTTGGATGGTCGTCAAAGCGGTATGTGGATTT
Organism: Francisella tularensis subsp. holarctica; assembly: GCA_945860585.1. Lineage (GTDB taxonomy): Bacteria > Pseudomonadota > Gammaproteobacteria > Francisellales > CACEW01 > JAJZUD01. The sequence continues at coordinate 16,292 of CAMARA010000036.1, forward strand.
TTGTTTAGCCACAGGGTCATGTACTCGGGCGTGTCCCCGATAGCTGCAAAAATAGTGCCATCTGATACCGCTTGCAGTGCTTGATCTTCAGATGGAAAAGCGACGATTTGTGCCGTCGGTGCAATTCTGTGGAGGAGGTCGGTATTCGCGGAAGATGGAATGGCTCCTATTTTGATGGGCTGAGTTGAAGCGGCTAGTTCATTCATTAAATCAGGCATCGTCCAGCCCAGCTGCTCCAGCTTCAGGCGATTCACCAGTATGGCGGGATGGTAGGCATAAATGGGATGTGCAAATTTGACTTGCAGTGCCCGTTCAGGCGTAATGCTGAGTAAGCCCATGGCCAGATCTGCTTTTCCCGTAATGACGGCATTCACCATGCCATCATAACTGCTCATGGGGATAATCACGAGTTTGACGCCTAAGCCTGCGGCAATCATGTTCTCTAGGTCAATATCAATTCCAGACCAGTTTCCAGATGCATCCTGCATAAAAAAAGAGGGGGACCCTTTTTCATACATGGCCACGCGCAATACGCCGCTTTTTTTAATCGCTGCGATATCGGGTGGATAGTTGCTGAAGTTAGAGGGGGGGCTCGCTGGAAGCACGGTGGCGGCGCCTGCGTGCAGCATCCAGAAGCTGAGGAAAATAAAGCTGATTAAGGTTTTTAAATGGCGCATGTGCATCCCCAGAAATAATCTATGGAAAAGAGTATACTATTTTTTTGCGGGCTTTGGCATCTGGCGCACTACAGGACAGCAGGGCTAAGCAGGACTGGATTAACAAGCTGATTAGTCTTTATCTTGATCCATGCAGAGATTGCGAGAAATAGCTTGGCAAGCGCGATCAAAAACTTCAAAAATTTCCTTTGGCTTCATAGAATCTTCGGCATGATCCAAAATCATTCCAGTCAGCTGCAGCGCATATTTGATTTGCATGTCCATGACTTGAGATACCGTATCAATGACGTCTTCTGATG
>CAMARA010000037.1 GCA_945860585.1 Francisella tularensis subsp. holarctica
ATCATATCCAAAACAATAGGCCGTCAAAAAAGACCTTCTGAACCGCGAATGATCAAGCGGCGCGCCAAAGCCTTCCCTCGCCTTCAAAAATCCCGGCATTTGTACCGTGAAAATCTCGCATGAGGTGGCTTAACTTAGCAGCATTAATCTGTACTGTATACATGGTTATTTCCTTGTTGGTTAAAATACTGCCGTCAATTATACATGTTTAAAATAAAATGTCAATATATTTTTTATTAATTATTGTATTTGTGATGTGCTTTGGGTGGAAAAGTCCAGGATATTAACAGGCTCCATGCAGTATTTTATCACAGTTCATTAAGGCTTTTCTTACGGGTAACAGGGTGATGCCGTCGATTTGTTTTTCTTGTTCACCTAAATACAGCAGATAGCATTCGGCCATGGGGTAGTCGGTGCGGAAGGCTTTGAGTCCGGCGTAATCTTGCTGATGGACTTGTGCCTTAGCTTTGATTTCGATGGCGATGAGGCCGTGTTCGCCGTAGGCAATAAAATCGACTTCTACTTGATTGCTGGTGCGCCAAAAATAGAATTGATAATCACGTCGCAGGTAGGCATTGATGGCTTTCATTTCTTGTAAAACTAGGCCTTCTAAGGCGGCGCCGCCGATTTCAGTGTTGATATCCAGGGGGCCTTTGGGGCGAAGGGTTTGGAAGATGCCGGTATCGAAATAATAAAATTTGGGATGTTGACTCAAACGTCGTTTGGCTCGTTTGTCAAAGACGGGGAGGCGTGAGGCTGATAAACCTAGAAACGGCAGTTGCTCCGTCTCGTGTCATCCTCGCGAACGCGGGGATGCAGTCACCTTTTTGATGAAAGGTGTTTTATGGATCTCACCGCCCAGGAAAACATGCCGTAGCATGATTAGACTGGATTCCCGCGTTCGCGAGGATGACACCATGGAGTGCCAACTGCTTTTTCTAGGATCAATCAGCCGTTGGTACATAGCGCCTGCCTTTTACATCACGATAGGAGTAGTGCTCCGGAATTGCATCAATTTTCTTTTGTTGGGCTGCCTAACAGATGATAGTGCAGATGAAAGACTTCCTGGCCGCCGTTGATGCCTGTATTCACTTGAACTTTAAAGCCTTGCGCCAGGCCGAGATCCTCAGCAAGCTTTTTGAGGAGAAGCGTCATCTGGCCGACTAAGGGGGCGTCTTCTGCTTCGAGATGGGCGAGGCTTTCGATATGCTTTTTGGGAATGATCAGGGCGTGGATCGGAGCTTTGGGGTGGATGTCGTGAAAGGCTAGAAAGTCTGCGTCTTCGAAGATTTTTTTGCAGGGGATGTCGCCTGCAATGATTTTACAGAAGAGGCAATCAGACATGTTTGATCTCCGTTTCTGCTTGCCAGATTTGAATGGTTTCCGTGTATTCGCGGGGGTCAGGGAGCCAGCGTAGTTTATTGACGAAGGCAGGGTTTTTCTTTTCGCTGTTTAAATAAAATAAAAAGAGGCCGGGATGGGCGAGTTCAGCACCTGCTTTTTCATTGAGGAGGGTCGCACGGTCGAGAAGTTGGGCTAAAATGGCTTTGGCATTGTAGGCGCCTTCGTTGCTCATTTCGCCAGCGGCTTCGACAAAGAGGACTCTGCACAAGGTGTTGAGGTGCGTCTGCGTCATTTCTGGGAGATAGATGATGCGATCCCCGCCGGCGTATTCTAGTTTGTAGGAATCGAGGAGGGTGCAGCGCGCGCAGAAGACACAGGCAGTGAGGAGGTTTCCGGGTTTGTTATTGCTGTAGTTATTGTCATAATTGATGACTTCCAGGGTGCGGCCTTGATAGGCACAGAATGTGCAGGTTTCGTGATCGCGTTGCAGAATTTTATTGCGAGCGGTTAAAAAGGCTTGATTCTTTTTGCGGGCTTTAAATTTTTCCCAGTTATTGAGTTCCCCACTGAGTGCTAGTTTTAATGACATCTTGAGCGTCCTCTATAAGTCTTTAATAATTCTGGAGGAAATGGCTTCCTTCAAAGCAAAAATGGCTTCATCAATCATGGGTTGGCGAATTTCAAAACCTAAACGCTTTTCCGCGAGGCAATGCGCATGCACGCCCGCTGCTTCGATGAAGACGGCTTTGCGACCGACATTATTTAAAATATACCAGAGGGGGCGATCAATTGGTTTTACCCAGAGATATAAAGAGTTTAAGACAATGCCTGAACCGCGCGCCTGAATCAGCATTTCCATGAAGATGGTATTGGTATAGGCATGTTTTTTGATAATCTCGAGGACGGCAGGGCTTTGACCATATTTTTTGAGGAGGGCGCCGGTGTGGAAAGGAATGGCTTTTTTCTTGATTTGGGCTTGCGTAATTTGCTCCACAATTTCTTCGGAGGCTTTTTCGGCCTCTTCCCGCTTGTAATTAATAAACGCAGAAAAAATGGCAAACAGCGCTTTCTGATGGGGTTTGAGCTTGTCCACTCCCTGCCAGATTTCGCCCAATTGCTGACTGAAAATTAATTTAGCTTTGTATTCGTCGACGATGATTTTTTGAGTTTGTGCATGGCGACTGATAAGGCCATGTTTTTTGCCGAATTCAATGGGCGTGAGCGCCATCGCCCATGGGCCTTCATCAATAGATTCCTTCACTAAATTTAGGCCGGAGACGACATTAATGGCGGGGAAAGTCTGGCGCACTTTGTCGGACAAGGTGTTCATGTTTTCGATATCGCGAAAGCCACTCATCGGGTGCTTAAAATAGGTGATGATCATAAACAGAATGCATAGAAGGGCGCAGGGGCCTTTGAGCGTATTGCCGATTTCCTGTGACAGGAGCGAGAGTTCGGCATAGCTGATCCGATTATGATTGTTGGGATTGATGAAGGTCTCAATGCCTTGATATTGATGGCCTACAATGAAAAAGCTCAATAATTTTAATTCCGCATATTTAATCCAAAGCACCATGGTGAGAATTTGCGTATGAAACAGCAGAAAAATAAAGAACAGAAAGCCCAGCGCCGCGGCTGCAATCCAGATAATTTCAAACTCATTTGAGTCTTTTTGTCCGCCCCCTTGCATGCGATCTCCTTACAATAAACCGTGGTCATTGAGCGTTGCTTTGCGCCGTTGCTGCTCTTTTTTATGCAGTGTATGAATTTCATTGATAAAACGATCGCAAATCGATTGCGCAGTGGCGGCGGGATTGGTTTTGAGTTCCATTTCAATTTCATCAGTGGCGCCGCCTTTGGGGAAGCGGTCTGCCAATAATTTACGGGTGGAAGTGGGGCCAATCATTTTGTAGAGGGTGTCACGGATCAGCACATCTTCAACCGTCGTGTTAAAGGCCCACAGTTCGACGGGACTGATGGTGCTGGTGAGCAACTGCGTATTCATGCCGCGCTTTGTCACAAATTGGGCAATGAAGGTAGCGCCTTCGGAAGTCGGGCCATGCACGCGACTCGACAAGGCGAGTCTTTCCGTATCGGTCAAGCCAAATGCCTTGCAGGTTGCATCGATCGATAGCGAGGAGCCCGAGTCCAAAATAAAGACCGAGGTGGCAAATTCAATCATTAAATCATCAAAATCTTTGAGCGATTGGGAGGCGAGCGCAATATGAATTTTCCATTTGCGGCCTTCGCGCATATCCTGGAGGACTTGATCGCGGATCGCTGGACTTTTGGCAGTGCGATGGAATTCATCAAAGACAATGCGTTTCGGCTCTTCGAGGACTTCTTTGGCGCGTTTGATATGATGCTCGTGATATTGCTCCGGCATTTTGTGAATTTCTTCAATATTAAGGAAGAAATCACGGCCAAGAATATGACGGGCCAGCATGTACATAATTGCGGTTTGTTTTTCCGCAGCCGGACTGCCGGATTTGGCAACATCATTGAGATCCAGCGAAATCAGTTTTGCCCCTTCAAAATTTAAATTGGTGACGCAGGTCAGGGTCGGGAAGCCGCGAATCACGCCGGAAATAATACGGCTGTACGCATCGACATAGTTTTCATTCGAAACCGTGAGAATTTCGCCAAACAAATCTTTGATGCTATTGGTATAAGCGATGGATACGGTATCCGCAATCGTAGGCATGGCATAGCGTTGGGCTTTAAGTGCAAGTCTTTGATTGCCGGCTTTGAAGAAGGCATCGGCGATATTCCACCAGCTGATTTGATGGGCATCATCCGGCAAGACAATCGTCGGCAACGCCGCTTCAATTTCCTCATCGCTGTAACGGACATAGAGCTTGGGCTGTTCCAGATCACTGAAACGTTTGTAGGTTTCGTCAATAATCATGCTGATCATACTGGACATGCCTTCGGGCAGACTGTCTTCGATATTTTCAACGAGTAAGAGATTCAAAAAGTTTAAGAGAAAAGAGCGATGCGCGCGGTTGGGCTCGCGTGCGCCAAGTTGGGTATCAAAGGGATTGATGGCATCTTTTTCATCATTGCTGAGGCGATAATAAATGGCTTCGTGTTTGCGCTCTTCCGGCAAACCTTCTTTGATCAGCGAAATAAAACCTTTGCTGGAAGGGCCGATATCAATGATCGAAATGCGCGGCAGGCTGGACAAGCCCGACAATAAGCATAAACCGAGATTGAGGGTATTGGCTAAAACAGATTTACCCGAGCCAGAGCGGGCATAGATAATATCAATCCAGCTGACCTGATAACTGGAGCCCGGCTGATAGGGCCAGAGTTTTCCATCAGGGGTCCTGAACAGTAGGCCGCCATTGGGCCAGGGAGAAGCAGGTCTGACAAAAGGCAGCATGCGAATGACATCAGAAAGGGGCGCTGCTGAAGCGGTGGCTGCAATTTTATCCGTAAAGGCTAAAGCACTGCCTAAGGTTGTGGCAAACGCATCCCCTGAAATATCGCCGACCTGACAATTCCCCCAACTTTGGGTGATTTTGTATAGTTTAGCGGCCCGTTCTTTGAGTAAATCCGGCTTATTGTGGGGCGCCCAGGTGGTAAGGCAGACCTGCAATTTGATGATCGGATCATCACTGCGCTCATGTAGTGTTTTTAAGAGGCGATGCGCTTCTGCAATGAGTTTATTGTGATGGGAGCTAAAAGCCAAAACCTGGGCCAGCATATTTTTACTTTGGGTAATTTTGATGCCATCCCCACCTAAGAAGTAAGAAATTCTCCAGGGCAAATTAGCGGAGAGCAGACGCCTAAACAGTTCGTAAAAAGGTTTAATATCTTTTGGAAAAAGCTCGATAAACAGCGGCGCATAAATTTGATCGCCAATGCGTGCATACTTCAGGCCGATATTGGCGCCACCGCGCGGCATGAGCTGCCAATCCAGCGGCGGCCACATGAGGGAGGAAATATCACTGGTGATGTCACCTTTTAATTGCAGCGGCAGGCGATCCCCTGGTAAAAAAGGCTGCCAGTCCTGACTAGTGTAGTGGGGGTCAATCGTTTTGCGGATTTCATGGGAGGCTTTGTGAACATTCAATAATTGCAGATAGAAACCGGCATGCTGTAAATCTTCAATGACGGAGGACAGGAAAGACTGATGAATATTGCGTAAATCTGAGAAGACGCCAAACACATCCTGCGCACCGCTCATCCTCGGCAATTTATAGCTCTTCATTTTTACAGAGCGTTGCTTGGTGAGGCGCTTGAATTGGGATTTTTCAATCGCGGTATTGTTGGTCCACAGCGCAATAAAGCAATCTTCATCCGCGCAGAATTTGGAGAGCGTTTTGATTCTTGATTCAAAAATATCATCCAATTGCAGGCCCAGACGGTGCGCCGTTTCTACCGCAGGTTGCATGGCTTCGGCGATGCGCGTTGCGATATGGGCATTATCCTGCGCAAAGAAAAATTGAATAAAGTGTCCCGAGCCGGAAAAAGCAGGCTGAAAGGTCTCGCTTAAAATTTGGCACAAATAAACAAATTCATTCGTCCCAATAAAGCGTTTATAGCCATGGAGGCGAATGACGGAGATGAGCGAACCGTCTTTAGAGGCGAGGGCATTTTTGCTGTCAGCGGTTTCCAGCTCACAATAGGATAAGGCGTTTTGTTTGAGGGCGGTGCTCACCCATGCCAAAAGGCCTTCGACTCCATTGTAAAACCCTTCAATGACTGACATACTTTCTCACTCCGATTGGTCTTTATTTGAAAATATAGCCGCTGCTGGTGACCACTTGACTATTGTCTTGATCGCTATCAATTTCAGTGACGGTGCCGATATAGCCCAAAGACGTACCGACCGTGACGGTAATGGTATTGCCATTGCCATCGACTAACCAGGCGCGACCGGGTACTACAGCGCGGAGGGTCAGTTTTTGTTGATTCGCACTTTCCTGCGCTAAGACTTGGCTCAGTTGTTGTTGCGTGGTCGTCAGGCGTGTATCCGCGACATTGAGATTGTTGTTCAGGGTCGAGATATTGCCATTCAAAGTAGAGAGCTGATCCTGCAAGGCGGTTAATTTTTCATTGGTTGCAGGGGCACCGCTGGTTTGAATGGAGGTCTGGATATCTTTCATCGAATCCTGCACCGTGCTAGAGAAGCCTGCCAATAATTGCTGCATTTGGGTGGAAGACATGGAAATAGTAGTGGGTGCCATGGTCGTTCCAGGCGCGGCTGCATTGGCTTCGCTGGAGGCAGCGGCGGTATTGGTCGCGGTGCTGCCATCACTCCCAGTGCTTTGCTGGCCGGCGGGCAGACTGTTAAATCCACTTTGGCTGGCGACAGGAGCTGCAACGGGGCGCGCTGCCGGCGTGCTGGATGAGAAGGTGCTGGAGATCAGATAGCCCGCAATAATAATGACCACTAGGCCGAGGCTGATGTAAAGCCAGTTTTCTTTCAACATGGAAACAAGGCCGCCGCTGGTATTGCTGGCTTTAGTCTGGCTGCCATCATCCAGACCCTCATAATTATCCTCTTCTTCCACTGTATTTTCATCCGGAGCGGCGAGGTCTGCATCTGCGTCTTCATCTTCATATTCTTCATGAATATCATCAAACTGCGAGAGGTCTTCCTGATCAAAATCATCCATGTGATCTGGGGTGTCCATCTCATTGGGTAGTGGGTCATTGGACTCTTCGTTAAAGTTATCGTCGTTTTGGTCTTTCATGATCGCCCTCGTTAGATTGATTAATTAGTGGTGGTGTTGTATGGAATGGTCAGATCGGACATAAACAGTACGCCGATTCCGGTTCCCTGCGCCACTTTAATGGTGGGAGGGGTATTGAATTCCTGTGCGGCGGCCTGTGCAGCATTTTGACCCATTTGCCCTAAACCTTGATACATCGCGGTTTGGGTAGTAGGCGTCACGGCCGAATTGGTTACGCCGCTGCTAGAGGTATTGACCACACTACAGTTTTGGGTGCCGGGAGGGCAATTGTACTGATAGTTCTGGTAGGCATTCCCGAAGCCTTGCAAGAATGACGAGGCAAACAGCATGCCATAGCGTAGGAGATAGTGATTGTTGACGCTGGTGACCACCGAGTTATTGCCGGTTTTGGCATCCACAGCATAGGCATTGATGGGGAAGCTGTTGCCCACGGTTGGCATGCTCATCAGATTGAATTGGATCACCAGTGCGCCATCCGCTCCGGCAGAAGGTGCGCTAGTGGTAAAGCCACCCATCAAACGGGCACCTTGATATTTGCCTTCTACAATATGGGCTAAAACCGGGGTGTTGGGTTCATCGCTATCCAATGCGGTATCAATCACCCCGTACAAAATCGTCCCGGCTTTTATCGAAACCGGGCCCTGGAATGCAGGCGGGGTCGTATTGTTGGCGCTTTGATCGGATTGAACAGTTGAAAGGGTAGGGGTGCTCCAGCCAGCAGAAATGTTTTGGAGTCCAGAGCGCATGGCATTCACGGTATTGGAAACTTGCTGCTGTTGCACTTGTTGGTTCTGTGCTTGATTCTGGTCCTGGTTTTGGCTTTGCTGCTGTGCGGCGGACAGTTGTTGCTGCAACGTTTCAACCTGCTGCGCTAATGCGGCATCTTGTGGATTGGTAGCGCCTGCCTGCATGCTTGCATTGGCCGCAGCAAAGCCTCCATCTGTATTGGCAGCGCTGTTGCCAGTTGTAGTAGTGCTAGGGGTGTTGCCTGCAGTGCTGGGAGCTGGATTGCTGGCGGCATTAGGCGCAAACGCATTTTGAAAAATCGTCCCGCCTGTTGCCACTGCTTGCTGCGTTGCCTGTTGCGTGGCCTGTTTGTCTAGCTGATTATACGTAGCCGCTGCACCCGGAGAGGCGGATTGCGTGTTTGCGCCCGGAACCGGTGCGGCAGCTTGCACATTTGAGGTGAGGGTCGGGCCATTATCTCTGGGTCTGAGCAAATTCATGATAATAATAAAGGCAATCACTGCTCCGACAACAATCAACAAAACACGCAATCGAGGATAATGAGAGAGTTTGCTGAAGTATTTATTGATCGCTTTGATCATTTTGACTCCCTGGATTAACTAATAATTTTTCGAGATTCCCCATGTTGGAGATGAGCAGTTCGGGTGCCGGTGCCAGTGCATAGGCATGAAACGGCGTGGGTCCGGGGCCATTGGCGCGCGAAGTCCAGGCGGGAGATAAGAGTGTAGCTTTAGTCAGCATAATATATTGGCCGCCATAGGACCAGACTTCTCCTGCATTACTGTCCGACACCGTGAGCTGCGTCGCGCCTTGTGGGGGGATGCCATTTAATAAGTCTACGAGATAAGCCGGAGCCTGCGACACCGGTTGCGGTGTATTCGTATCACCTGGCTGGTTTTGATCCATCTGCACATAATCCAGATAATCCCAGTTATTATTTTGGCCAATCAATAAAGTCAGCATCACGGGAATTTGCATGCCTTGTAACATAATGCCGATATTGGTCTGCGCATAGAGTTTTTGCCCTTGAATCATGAGGACGCCGCTGGATTTATCCCACTGTACCGCGAAAGAGCTAGGGTCGCCGATGCTATAGGACGTAATCGGCCACACTTGGCCTGAGGCATCGGTAATCACGAGCGAGGTAATCATGCCGCGGCCGACGCGAATGACCGGCATGATTCCGCCTGGTTTAAGCGTGACCGGAATGATGGATGATGTCCCTTCTGGTGGGCTATTGCCGGGAGGGGCCGCATTGGCCTCTTGTTGCACGGCGGTGGCATTTTTAAATTGGTGAATTTGATCCGGTGTGAGGGGAAAGTAGGAATCCAATAATTGTTGGAAAGCTGCAGTATTAGTCGCGGAAGCGGGAGGGAGGGTCGCAGTGCTGCTGGAAGGAGTTTGTGCCGCGGGGGTGGTTTGGTCGAGGAAGCTGTCTGCATGGCTCAAAAGCGGCGCGCTCAGACATAAGGATATTAAACCGATTTTATGAAGCTGTAAGCATTTCATTCTAAGCTGTTTCCTACTTTAGTTTGTACGAATCCTTTTCGTCAAGAATAATCATTTTTAAGGCGGCTGTAAAATCAATTAATGTAACAGCTGTTACATTGGCTGATTGGCACGGGCCCATTCTCTAAATTTTCCTTTCATTTCATCGAGTCCTTCTCCCCGTAAGGCAGAAAAAAATTGCCAGGTGATATGCGCATATTCCGGTAAAATTTGCGTCTTGAGCATCTGCTTCACTTTGCTTTTTTCATTGTTACTTAATTTATCCGCTTTGTTAAGTAAAATATGGCAGGGGCAATTTATTTCATTGGTTAAGCGGAAAAATTGCTGATCGAGTGGTGTAAAAGGATGGCGGCAATCCATGATCAGCATCACGCCTTTTAGGCTTTTTCGTCCTAAAATATAGTCTTTCAAAAAATGTTGCCAATGGTTTTTGGTTTCTTTGGAGACCTTGGCATAGCCATAACCCGGTAGATCGACGAGAAAAATCTTTTCTGTTACAGAAAAAAAATTAATTGATTGGGTTCTGCCCGGCGTTTTGCTGACTTTGGCCAATTTTTTCTGCTGGGTCAGGAGGTTGATTACGCTAGACTTTCCTACATTGGAGCGCCCCGCAAAAGCCACTTCAATCTGGGTGTCAGGCGGGAGGTCCGCATTTTTAAAGGCGCTTTTTAAAAACGCTGCTTGATTGAATTGCAATTCCATTGTGTTCATAATAGGGTAAACTTATCTCACTATAAACAAGCTGGGGGAAAAAGGAAAGCCAATGTCACAAATTTTGAAAGTGATGACCTACAATATTCAAGTGGCGATGCCGAGCGATGGGATCCGTCATTACATTATGCATAGTTGGCATCATCTTTTCCCCCATCCGCGCCGGAACAATAATCTCAAGGCGATTGCAGCCGTGATCAAGCCTTTTGATATCGTTGCTCTGCAGGAATTGGATGCCGGCAGCATTCGCAGTCGCTATATCAATCAGGTGGATTTTCTGGCTGAACTCGGCGTCTTCCCTTTTGCAGAACAACAGACCACGCGTAATTTCGGCCCCTTTGCCCGACATTCTAAAGGCCTGCTCAGTCGCTTTCCAATTCACAATGCGAATCATTATATCTTGCCCTCCGGCGTGCCCGGGCGCGGCACCACGACTTTTTGCATTGGTTCAGAAAAAAACCCCCTGTTTATTGTCAATGTGCATTTATCCTTGGGGGCCCGGGCGCAGTCGGAGCAATTATCTTTTATCAGTCAGCTGATCGATCAATATGAGCATGTCATCGTGATGGGCGACTTTAATATGTCGCCGCAACAACTCCAGGAGTTAGATGTCTTTAAAAGTGCGATGCATCTCGCTGTGACCGATGCCCCCACGTATCCAAGCTGGAAACCCAAGAAGCAGCTGGACTATATTTTGCTGAGTCATTCCTTGAAAGTGCAGAAAGCCGGGATCGTGAATGTGCCGTATTCTGACCATTTGCCTATGTTTGCCGAAATTATTTTGCCGGAAGGTTTGGTGCTGTGATCTATTGTAAATTATTTATCACCAAATCGACATTTGCATTTCTGGTGATAAAAGTATAGACTATCATTCATTGCACCAAACAGACAAAGTAAGCATGGCAAATAATTTTGTGGGTCGAAAAAGAGAGCTGGAACAGTTAAGTTTACTGCTGCAGAAGCGAACAGCCAGCCTGGTGGTTGTGACTGGTAGGCGTCGTATCGGCAAGAGTCGTTTGGTTCAAGAGTTTGGAAGATCACATCAAGTTTATACTTTTTCAGGACTGCCTCCGACACCCCAAGCAACGACAAAAGAGCAGCTTCGTGAGTTTGGTTGGCAATTGGGGAAGGCGTTGGGCGAGCCTGCTTTTAAGGATGAAGACTGGAATGATCTCTTTTTGCGTTTGGCCAATCGTACGCGGACAGGGCGTGTGATCATCTTTTTAGATGAAATCTCTTGGATGGGCTCAAAGGACTCGCAGTTTTTGGGCAAATTAAAAAACGCCTGGGATTTGGAGTTTAAAAAAAACGCGCAGCTTGTTTTGGTTTTATGCGGTTCTGTCTCAAGTTGGATTGAAAAAAATATTCTGAGTAGCACAGGATTTGTAGGGCGCGTTTCACTGACTTTAAAATTGAGTGAGTTGCCCCTGGTTGATTGTAATTCGTTTTGGGGGCGGCAAAGTCAAAAAATTTCGGCCTATGAGAAGTTCAAAATACTGGCAGTCACAGGGGGTATTCCAAAATATTTGGAGGAAGTTCAGCCGTCCTTATCAGCAGAAGAGAATATCAAAAATCTGTGTTTTAGCCCTGGGGGCTTCCTATTCAACGAGTTTGATCATATTTTTACAGACATTTTTGCCAGGCGTAGTGAAATGTACACGCGAATTTTGGAGGCCATTATCAAAGGGCATCATGAAATCAATAGTATCTGTGATGCACTTAAGGCCGAAAAAAGTGGTACGTTCAGCGGATACTTGGATGATCTGATTCAATCAGGATTTTTGAAGCGTGATTTTACTTGGAGCCCTGCCAGTCAGAAAACTTCTAAATTGAGCCATTACCGCGTTTCAGACAATTACGTCAACTTTTACCTCAAATACATTGCCCCTCTCAAAGAAAAAATTGAGCGTGGGCATTTTGATCAGCAGAGTTTATTAAGCTTGCCTGGTTGGGAGGCCATCATGGGCTTGCAATTTGAAAATCTGGTTTTAAGCAATCGCGCGGCTATTTTCCCCCTATTAAATCTTCGCCCTGATGACATTATTTACGACAATCCTTTTTTCCAAAATAAAACAGTACGGCAAGAGGCCTGTCAAATAGACTATCTGATTCAAACTCGTATGGACAGCGTTTATGTTTGCGAGGTCAAATTTTCTAAACATCCGATTGGTGTGAAAATTATTGATGAAATGGAAGAGAAGCTCCAGCGCCTCAGGCTTCCGCGCTATACCTCTCGACGTCCGGTGTTGATTCATGTAAATGGCGTGAGCAACGAGCTTCTGGAGAGTCATTATTTCTCGCAGGTTATAGATTTTAGTCAATTATTACTTTGAGGTTGTTTGGGTTTAAAATACCTATTCTTTATGGGGGGGCAGGACGGCGGGGTAAGGTAAAGTTTCAAAGGTAAAATTTTGCTGTTGACAGGGGCAAAATAGTCGGGCATAATGCGTCATCACTTGGGTGCTTAGCTCAGTTGGTAGAGCATCGCCCTTACAAGGCGAGGGTCGCGGGTTCGAACCCCTCAGCACCCACCACAAGTTGATTTCACGGGCGGATCATCCATCATGAAAAAAAGTAAGAACCTGATTTGGATTGATCTCGAGATGACCGGCCTGAATCCTGCAGAAGATCGTATCATCGAAATTGCAGTCGTGGTCACTGATTCTGATCTGAATATTTTAGCCGAGGGTCCGGTTTTTGCGATCCATCAATCCGATGCGCAGCTGGCCAAAATGGATGCTTGGAATGTCAAGCATCACAATGCCTCCGGTCTCGTGCAACGTGTTAAAGAGAGTGTCGTCACTGAGGTGATGGCGGAAGCGGCCCTGATCGAGTTCTTGAACCTATGGGTTAAGAAAGGCGCCTCGCCGATGTGCGGCAATACTGTGTGGCAGGATCGCCGCTTTCTCTCTTGTTACATGCCGGAGCTGGAAGCGTATTTTCATTATCGTTTGCTCGATGTCAGTACGATCAAAGAGTGTGCCAAGCGCTGGGAACCTGCATTGTACAAAGGCTTCAAAAAACAAAGCAAGCATCAGGCCCTCCTGGATATTCAAGAGTCGATCGAAGAGCTGAAATACTATCGCACACAATGGTTGAAAAAGTGTGATGTGATCTAAAGCTGAAAAATATAATTTGACAAGAGTGCTGGGTTTATGTATAATCCGCCTGATTTTTAAATTTGTCTAAATGATAATATATTTGCTGATGATTTTTATTAGCTTCTGAATAGTTTGTTTTTCACCATTCAATCTTGCGTTATCTGCGGACAGCCCCGGGGCAAACCCGCCTCATTTAACTGGAGATTGATATCATGCTGTTTACCCAATTTGACTTGCCTGCGGCGTTGCAGGAATCCTTTGTGCGTTTAGGTTTTACGAATCCGACGGAGATTCAGTATAAAACTTTACCTTTAACTTTAGCAGGGCGGGATATTTTAGGCTCGGCGCCCACAGGAACGGGTAAAACCGGTGCCTTTGTGATTCCGATTTTGGCGAATATGCTGAATAATTCAGGTGGGCGGGCCTTGATTTTAACGCCTACGCGTGAATTGGCGACGCAGATTTTGAAAGTGGTGCATGATTTGTTGCCGCGCCGCTCCGGGATTGACACAGCTTTATTGATTGGTGGTGAGCCGATCGGCAAGCAATTCCGTGATTTGAAAAATGATCCGCGTATTATTGTGGGTACGCCCGGTCGCGTGAATGATCATTTGGAACGTCGTACTTTGAACCTCAAGACGGCTAATTTTTTAGTACTGGATGAAACTGATCGCATGTTGGACATGGGCTTTGGCATTCAATTAGACGAAATTATGAAATATATGCCGGCAGACCGTCAGACCATGATGTTTTCAGCGACCCTGGCACCCGGCATTGTCAAATTATCTGCACGCTATTTGAATAATCCAGAGCGGATTGCCGTGGGCGAAGTGCATGCGGCCGCATTGAATATTGATCAGCAGGTTCTGCATATGAAGTATTCGGGCAAATATCCGCAATTGCTGAAAGAATTAGATGCACGTGAAGGGTCGGTAATTATTTTTGTGAAGACTAAGCGGGGTGCCGATGAATTGGCGGATCAGCTGGCGAGTGATGAGCACAGTGTAGATGCGATCCATGGTGATCTGCGTCAACGTGAGCGTGATCGCGTAATCCATGCCTTCCGCAATAAGCGTTATCGTATCATGGTGGCCACCGATGTGGCTGCACGGGGCTTGGATATTCCTCATATTGAGCATGTGATCAATTTTGATTTGCCGCAGACCCCAGAAGATTATATCCATCGTATCGGACGGACAGCGCGGGCAGGCATGAGTGGTTCTGCTATGAGTTTCGTGTCCCCCTCCGAAGGCAATATGTGGAAAGAAATTACGCGGATGTTGCAAGGAAAAATGGGTGATGGCGCGTCGCCTTTTGCCGTAGAGCCGCGTCGCAGCTATGGCGGCGGCGATGGACGCGGTGCTTCAGCCGGTGCCGGTAAAAAACCCAGTGGCTTTAAATTCAAAAAACGCTTCGGTGAAAATAAAGAGCGTCATACTCCCGTTGGGCGTGGGCATTAAAAGCCTATTAAAAAGATAGGTCACCATGATTCAATTTAATGAAATATCACTGAAGTTGGGACAGACCGATTTATTTCGTGATCTGTCTTTTGTCTTGCATGCGCAGGAAAAAGTCGGCCTGATTGGGCAGAATGGGGCGGGGAAGTCTACTCTGTTTAATTTGATTCGTCGTGAGATAGAGGCGGATAGCGGTGAGATTCATATTCCTAAAAATCTGAGCCTCTCTTGGGTGCGGCAGGAAACACCGGCTTTGGCTTGTTCTGCACTGGATTATGTGCTCGATGGTGATGCGATTTATCGGCAGCAGGAACAGGAGCTGATCCAGATCGAGCAGACCGAAGACATGGATGCGCTGGGGCGGGTGCATGAGTGGATGATTCAAACTGATTTTTATTCGAAGCCTTCGAAAGCCGCGAAATTATTGACGGGTCTGGGGTTTAGTGATGCAGAACAGCAAAAGTCGGTAGCGGAATTTTCCGGCGGCTGGCGCATGCGTTTAAATCTGGCACAGGCCTTGATTGCAGATTCTGATATTTTGTTGCTGGATGAACCAACGAACCATTTAGATTTGGAAGCGGTTTTATGGCTGGAATCCTGGCTCAAAAGCTATCCCGGTATTTATATTGTGATTTCGCATGATCGCGAATTTCTGGATCAAACCGTCAAAGTGATTTTGCATTTAGAAGAAAAAATGGTGCGTCGTTATACCGGGAATTACTCGCGTTTTGAGACGATTCTGGCCATGCAGCGCGCAGAGCAGCAGGCCTCTTTCGAGAAGCAGCAGCGTGAACGTGCGCATATTCAAAGTTTTGTTGATCGCTTTAAAGCGCAGGCAACCAAGGCGCGGCAAGCCCAAAGTCGGATTAAAGCATTAGAAAAAATGGCAGAAATCTCCCCGTTTCATGATCGGGCCGCTTTTCAGTTTCAATTTCGGTCATTGGATGTGCCGGGTCGGGCGAATTTACTGCAGTTGATTGATGCGGATTGCGGTTACGGCGAGCACATTATTTTGCAGCAGGTGCAATTGGCGATTGCTGCCGGTGAGCGCATTGGTTTGCTTGGCCCCAATGGCGCCGGGAAGTCTACTTTGATTAAAGCCCTCTCCGGAGCGGATCTACCTATTTCAGGCGTGCGGCAGGCGAGCCCGCATCTCAAGCTTGGCTATTTTTCGCAGCATCAGATGGATATCCTGAACGATGATCAATCCCCCGCCTGGCATTTGCGGGAGTTAGCGCCGACGATTGCCGAGCCGACTTTGCGGCAATTTTTGGGGCAGTTTCATTTTCAAGGTGATCGTGTTTTTGAGAAGATTACCTATTTTTCAGGCGGTGAAAAAGCGCGCCTGGCATTGGCCCTGATGGTGTGGCAACGCCCCAATTTATTGCTGATGGATGAGCCCACCAATCATCTGGATATGGAAATGCGTGAGGCTTTGATTATTGCATTGCAGGATTATGAAGGCGCGGTCGTTTTGATTTCGCATGATCGGCATTTATTGCGGACCTGTGTGGATGATTTATATCTGGTGTATGAGGGCGTGGTCAAGCCGTTTGTCGGCAGTATCGATGATTATCCTGCTTGGTGGAAAGCAGAGCAGGATGCAAAAGCGCAGCGTTTGAAACCCCCTAAAGCCGCCAAGTCGCCCAAAGTAAAAGGTGCTGCCTCGCCGCAAAGCGATTATGCCAAAATATGTCAAAGCTTAGAGGCAGATTTATCTCGGCAGCATGGTTTGCTAGCGAATCTGGAAGCGCGTCTCAGTGACGCTGCGTTGTACGAGCCGGATCAAAAAGAAGTGCTGCAAGCTTTATTGAATGAGCAGGCGCGTTATCGCACTGAGGTGCAGCGTTTAGAAGCCAGTTTGCTCGATGCGATGTTGGCCTTGGAAGCGGAGATGAAGCCTGTTTAATCCCTCCACCCTAGCCCTCCTCCGCAAGGGCTACGGCATGCACACATCTCTGAGCGAATTACACCCCGATCGTCGTCCTGGCACTCTTTGCGAAGCGAAGAGGCGCCAGGCTTTAATTAAGTTTGTGACCTTTTTGCATTTTAATATGAT
>CAMARA010000038.1 GCA_945860585.1 Francisella tularensis subsp. holarctica
GAATATCTTTGATGCACTCAGAGATGCCTGCAACGGCAACCCTTTTAATCCCGTCAGCGCTTAAACAATAAAATCACCCAACTAAATGGCTGGCCCAGCTCGGGCTATGCTGCTGCACTTATTTTTAGATAGGGGGCCTGAGTAGTTACGCATTGGGTATCTCCTTTATTTTTTATAGGCGGAAATTATATATGCATAATATATTAAAGTCAATATTTTTTACAATAATATCATTGTTTCATGAGGGTTTCTGATTTGAAAGGTGGCGCGTCATGGTGTATCAGAGGGTTTGATAAGAACTTAAGCACTGCAACTCCTGCGTGAGCGGGCGCAGCTTGGCTAAGACTGGCTCTAGCTCCTGCGTATGGGCCAAGACATCCAGAAAAAACGAATATTCCCAGGCGGCTTTGCGGGTGGGGTGGGATTCGATTTTGGAGAGATTGAGTCCGGCTTCACCGAAGAGGCGCAAGACGGTTGCGAGGGCATTGGGCGTGTTGGGCAGGGTAAAGCGGAGCGAGGTTTTATAGCTTGCATCTTTTTGAAACGGGCTGGGTGCGGCGGCAATGAGCAGGAAGCGGGTTTGATTAAAGGACTCGTCTTCAATGTGCTTATCTAAAATAGTGAGCTGATAATGCGCGGCAGCGGTTTCGCTGGCAATCGCGGCGGTGTGGGGTCTGGGGGTTTTGGCCAAGGCCTCGGCAGCGCCGGCGGTATCATAAAACGCCTCTGCTTGAATGTGGCGCTGTTTGAGATAATCCTGGCATTGCGCCAAGGCCTGCGGATGAGACAGGGCAATGTGAATCGGCCCCACATCAGGCGGGGCCATTAACACATGATGAATCGGCAGCACGCATTCTTGGATCGGCATCAGACCGCTGGCAAACAGCGCCTGACAGGCAGGGACGACCGTGCCACCTAAAGTATTTTCGACCGGCAACATGGCGTGATCTGCTTCCCCTGATGTGACGGCTTCCAGAATTTCTTCAAAACTGTTTTTGGGAAGTGCTTCGGCGCTGGGGTAAAATGTGTAAATGGCTTGTTCAGAGTATGCGCCTGGACGGCCTTGGAAAGCGATTTTCATGGGACACTCCTGGTTTGATGGCGAATGATTAAGACGGTGCGACCTTGCATGATCGGGGTCAGTGCGGCCCAGAATGCGCTTTCTGTTTCTTGATCTAAGCCTTCGGTGGGCTCATCAAGTAGCCAAATGGGGGCATTGTGTAACAGGGCCCTTGCCACGGCAAGACGATGCAATTGGCCGCCGGAGAGTTGTGCACCCCCTTCTCCCAGCCAGGTATCTAAGCCTTGTGCAAGGCCTGCTGCCCATTCCTGCAATTGTACCTGTTGGAGAGCTTGCAATAATTCAGCATCTTCGGCGGCGGGCTTGGCAATCAATAAATTGTCGCGCAGACTGCCGCTAAAAAGATGGGGCCTTTGCGTAATGACGCTCATCAAGCGTCGTAAATCGGACTCTGCCAAACTTTGAATGGGCACGCCCCCAATGCGAATCTCGCCCGCATCAGGATCAAAAAAGCGTGCCAGCAGATGCACCACGGTTGATTTGCCGGAGCCGCTCGGGCCCGTTAAAGTGCGATGTTCTCCTGCATGGAGGCTGAGATTAAAATGCTGTAAAACCGGCTGCTGCGGCTGATAGGCAAAATGGATGTCTTGCAAGACAATATCATATTTTGTGGGAAAGGCGGCGGACTGGGCTGGAAAATGCACAGACGGGGTGGCCTGTTTTAATGCATTTAATCGCACCGATGCCAGTTTGATTTTACTCCAATACTGCGCGCCGATACTGATGGGCGCAATTGCCTCAAACCCTGCAATTGCGGCCAGTCCAAGTAAAGCCAGATTAGCCCCATTGAGACTGTGATCGCGCACCAGCGGTGTGGCCACTGCGATCAGTAAAACCAAGGTCCCGCCTGACAAGATCATCAATAAAGCGGTCGCCAAGCCTTGAATGCATGCCATTTTAAATTGCGTGTGTATGAGAGCCTGGCTATTCTTTTCAATCTTTTGAAAATAAGCCTCTCCCTGCCCTAGTAAAATCAATTCCCCGAGCCCTTGCACGCCCGTGACCAGTTGTTGACGCAAGTGGGCATTGAAGTGCAATTGTGCTGCGCCTGTTTTTTTGCCGAATCCAGCCAGGATCAGGGGCAGAGTAATCAAGCTGAGGAGGAGCATACCGCAGATCAAGAAAGTGCAGGTCCAGCTGAAAAAATTCACGTAAATTCCCAATAAGATGATCATGGCAATGGCCGCAAACAGGGGTGTAATGATGCGAATATACAATTGATCCAGCGTATCGACATCGGTCACCATGCGGTTGAGCAATTCTCCGCTGTGATAGCGGAGGAGATGAGCTGGAGCGAGCGGT
This sequence comes from Francisella tularensis subsp. holarctica, assembly GCA_945860585.1. Lineage (GTDB taxonomy): Bacteria > Pseudomonadota > Gammaproteobacteria > Francisellales > CACEW01 > JAJZUD01. Next base: position 2,384 of record CAMARA010000038.1, read on the forward strand.
TCCAGTGCCGCATAGAGCGTGACTCTTAGATAGGAGAGGGTTTTAAACGTGACTTCATGGGTTACAATCCGTTCGCCATAGCGTGCTAAAATGCGCAGGCTTGAGAAAAAACGCACGCCCGCGCTGGGTAGAAAATAATTAAAAGCCAGGGTGCTGCTGAGTCCCAATCCTGCAAAGGCGGCCGCTGAAATAAACCAGCCGGACAGTGATAAAAGAGCAATGCCGGCAAGCAGGGTCAGGGTTGCGAGCATGCAACCGAGGAGAGCCATTTTGATTTTCATAATTCAATCACTCGATCTGTGGGGAGTAAGGTTTCCAAGCGATGCGTGAGGAGAATGAGGGTTTTGCCTTGACTTTGTTCGCGCAGACTGGTCATGACCAGCTCCTGATTTAGTGGATCCAAATTGGCAGTGGGCTCATCCAGCAGTAAAATCGGTGGATCTTTGAGATAGAGGCGTGCCAGGGCAATGCGCTGTGCCTGTCCACCCGAGAGTCCTAGATTTTGCTCCGCGATGAGCGTGTCCAGGCCGAGAGGAAACGTTTTGACGCAGTCTTCCATCGCGGCTTGAGCTAAGACCCGCCATAACGCCGCTTCATCGGCTTGCGGTTGGGCCATCAATAAATTCTCGCGAATCGTGCCCGGAAATAAAGTCGGCTGTTGGGAAAGCCAACCTATTTTGCTTTGCCATTCTTTGAGATTTTGGGCGGACAATGGCGTTCCACCAATTAAAATCGATCCTGCCGTGGGCGTGATAAAGCCTAGCAATAAATGCAGTAAAGTCGATTTGCCGCGGCCGCTGGGGCCGATGATGGCGAGATGTTCTCCCGCATTGATCTTGAGCGAATAATCTACCCAGATGGGTGCGCTGGTTTTGGAATAGGCAAAGCTGATATGATTCAATTCAATGGGGCAGGGCCAATCAGTCGGGAGGGCTTTTTCTATTGCGGGAGAAAAAGGCTGAGGAGGCGCCAAAGCTAAAATGCCCATGATTTCCTCCGCCGCGCCCACCGCTGCAGCACGCGCATGATAATGGGTGGAGAGTTCGCGCAGCGGCAGGAAAAACTCCGGCGCCAGCAGCAAAATAAATAAAGCGCTGTACAGATCAAGCGGCTGACCAATATGAATGCCATGCAGTAAGCTGAGGCCAAGATAGGTCGCCAGCAAAGCCACCGCGCAAGCCGAGAAAAACTCTAAGACGCCCGAGGATAAAAACGCCACGCGCAAAGTCTGCATCGTGGTTTTCCGATAATCTTCCGAGACCTGATAGATTTTCGCGGTTTCTGCGCGGCTCCGATCAAATAATTTCAGGGTATTAAGTCCCTGTAATACATCCAGAAAATGGGCACTCATACGAGATAGCGCTTGAAAGTTTTTTTGATTAATCGACGCCGCTCCCATCCCCACCAGCGCCATAAACAAAGGAATGAGGGGTGCGGTAATCAGCAGGACCAGTCCCGCCAGCCAGTTTAAAGAAAAAACCACACTCATGATCAGCAGTGGCACGATTACGCACAGTGTCATCTGAGGTAAATATTGGGCGAAAAAACCTTGCACCGCTTCCACCTGCTCCAAGGCACTGCTGACCCATTCCCCCCCGCGTTTTTGTTGGCTTAAAATGGGTCCCAGTGCTTTGAGTTGCGCCATGATCTGCATGCGTAAATGCTGCCGGATTTTTGCCGCTGCTTGAAACCCGCTGATTTCTTTCAACCAGGCCAGCAGGGCACGCCCCATTAATAAAGCCATGATGGCCCATAAAGTAGGTAAAATCATTGCCAGGCTAGCGCCATGCAAAAAAACCGCATCAATGATCCGCGCCACATCCCGTAATTGCAAAATTAACAGCAAGGCGCTAACGACTCCTAGGGCAATAGACAAGCGAATCCAGCCTTGAGCAATGCTTTTTTGACGCATCAGCCAGCGCGAGGGGGTATTTGCTTTCATGCTTTTCTCATCAGAAACCGAGCCCTCATTATACGCTGTGTGTGATGTATGTGCCAGGCGTTAAATGTGATTGAAACACATCTGGATTACAAATTTAAGATTGTAAAACCCAAGGCCTTAGCCCGCCTACGTTGCACTCCGGCGCGGCATCCTTCGCGCTTTAAATGGTATGCGTAGTATTTATTGGGATGGTTCATCGCGTCGTGCTGCAAATTGACATGAGCCAATGCGGCGTGAAGGATGGTGGCCCGGGGCAGAATAGACATTCCTTAATTTATAAGGCTTCCACATGTTTTACATTAAAGCCTATACATAATCGTATACACTTTTGTAGCTCCTAGATATCCGTTCTGATAAGCATAAAGAGTAGTCATTTCTTTATCTTTGCAAATTATAACATGAGGATGAAAAAAATACCATCGCTATTCGCGAAGCCACCTATGTAGCTATGTAGAAATTTGCTTGAAAATCTTCAGAGTATTATTCTGAGTTTTAGTTGTTGATATCAAGCATATTCATTTTGATTGATTTGATCTTGCGAGAGTGTCGACAGTAATAGGCTTGATAAAAGTCAAAGTTTTTTCGTCCTGCGCCTTTACACTTTTCTTCAATAATTTTTATAATGGCTTGCTTATCTTCTTCTGTTGTTTGAATTCCAAAAATAATACCATCTAAATCGGAAAAGTCATATTTCAATTTGCGGTGAATTTTTTCACTATAGTCGAAAGACATGCCATTCAAGACCAGCCTGTATTCCTTCTCATAGTTCCAATCCTTTAGTTTTATTGAAATATTTTCATAATGCGATGCCCAGTATTTTTCCATCCATGTTTCATTATTTTTAAATACATCTTCGCTACATGTGCTTATTGCACCTTCATTATTTTGATACCAGCTTATTAATTGAGGCCTTGAAAGGCGTCCCATATAGCGGAAAAAATCTATTTGGGGGTAGCCTTGATGATAGATTACTTTTCGGGCTGTAAAAGGTGCATTATTGTAAACGTATTCCTTTTGACCTTTCCGATCAAAAATTGCTTGTATTGTTTGTAATTTGACTGCGATCTTGTTATGCGAGAGATGGGTTTTAAATTTTAAGCATATTCCTTTGTGGCTATCAGCATAATGTCCCCACATAGAAGCATTTTTGTAATCTGCAGAAAAGCAGGTAATATAGCAGTTTGGGTGAATTATTTTTTTCAAATTTGCCACATATTTTTCCGCAAAGTATAGAAGCAAGAATTTTTGGTTTAATTTATTTGCGAAAGCACATTGAATCACTTTATTATGTATTTTGCTGCATTGATTATCATCATGTTTGGAGACCAGATGTACACTTTCTGCAAGCAAATCTACGCGTGCTTCCTTCTTCATTTTTCTAAGAATTTTTATGGCGTTCATGTCACTTTTAATTCTTTTTTGTGATTCTTTTTGCAAGGCATTTAGCGTTTCATCTGATAATTTTTGCATTAATCCTTTGAGTGAATGCACTTTGATTATACAGAGTAGTGCGTGGAGTACTAAGGCTTGCAGGTGTGAGGTAAGTTCATCAGCGCGTATGGGGTAGTTTATTTTTGCTAATTGATCAGGGTATTGTGCTGTCTGTTTGTCAGAAAAAAATAAGGAGCAAATCTCGTTGAAATACCCCTTGTGCGGATCTGGTAGATCATTTTCAGTTTTAAAAATGGGCAGGTCAACAGTTTTGAGGTCAATAGTATTGCCCGAGAGGTTAGATAGGCTAAATATGCAAAATACATGCTCTAGAGAAAGGATAAAGTGTTTTAAAAGATTCCTCCATACTATAGCATCTCCACTCCAAAAGATGTCTTTATACCCTTCCATGGGATCATTTAGTTCTTCTGGGCTGGCAAAGTATAGTTCTTGGTTTTCCAATTCATGAAATTGATCTAGTAGTTGTTTTGTTGATCTATATTTATATAAAAATCGCTTCATTTATGCTTATAAGAGTTGTCTGTGCTTATTATTTGGGAGTGAGCCAAAAAAATCAAGTTGTTGTACATAAAAATGCCGCCAAGATCAAAGTGATCAAGGCGGCATAAAAGCGATCTAGTGTTTGGCTTTAGCGTAGAGCTGGCATTCTAGCTTGACTGATTTTACTTTCAATCCAGCCTTCAACTTCGCTCTGAATCCAACCAACAGTTCTAGTTGTTAGTGCAATCCTCACCGGAAACTCACCCGTCTTCATTTTCTCGTAAATAGTGGTGCGTTTGAGGCCCGTTAATTCTTGCACTTCAGGTAGCCTTATAATTTTGGTCATCATAATTCACCTCTTGGCTTTTGATCACCCCAAGCTTCAGTCACGACAAGCTTGCGACCATCATACTCCTTGTGAAGCATGCCTTGCAGCGCTGCTTCAGCTTCGGCTTGAGTCGACATTTCGACAAAGCCGAAGCCTCGGCTGAGTTTGGTGTCGGGGTGGCGGATGACGCGGGCGTAAACTACTTTTCCGATGGTCTCGAAAATTGCTTTGAGACCGTTGTCATCGATGGAATAGGGGAGTGACCCTACAAATAAACGGTTAGACATTTTTAAATTCTCCAGTTTTGTTATTTTTGTTTTTGATTAAGTCCTCGGGCCCAAAAGTTGGGTGCTCGAGGGCATTTAGGCGGACATTAAAGTACAGCTGAATGTCCAAGAGAGCGCTGCGATAGGCATTGCAGAAGAGTTCGTAAAACGCCTCTTCTTTTTCAATGCCTCTGTTTTCATCGAGTAGCGCTTTCAGTTTTGTGCTGAGGGTTTGACGCTCAGCGTTGTACATGTCCTGATTGAGATTGATCCGGAAGGGCTCTGCTAACTTTAAGAAGCAGGCGCGCTGCAGATAGTGGGTGAATTCAAAGCTGAGCAGTTGGCTCAGTCTTTGCAAGTCGCCGCTCACAATCAGGCGCATGAATGGGTGGTTTAATGGGTTGAAGTCAGGCTGGAGGCTCATTAAGCTTTCGGCCTGGACGATCCATTTGTAGTAGCGTTTGTTGCGCATGTTTTTTAGGTATTCCTGAATGGCGATTTTTTCGATGCCTTTCAGTTTTTTGCGGATCGCTAGATCTCGGAGGTTGCCCTTGAAATTGTATTGATCCACGGGTTTGCTGTTTTTGAGCCACAGGGTGTAGTGGCTTTTCAATGTTTCGATTTTCTTATTGTTTTTCATTTTAGGTTCCTTAGTATTTCTTGATGTCAACGGGATTTTTATCATATTGGCCGTTGAAGCGTGGTTGGTTAAAATAGGGGGTTTTTTCACACAGTATTGCTTTGGCAGATCGAATAAATACGAGCTGTCTGTCGCTATTCATTTCACGAATTTCGTTACTATGAATGAGCTCTGTGCGCGTTTCCTGTTCGCTTTCTGATTGGTTGGTTGAGGACTGTTTTCCCGAGGAGCGACTTTTTGAAGTGCTGCCTGTGAAAATCGTTCTGCTTCCTCCCAGTTTTTGAATCCACTCCATCGTCTCGATATCGTCGATGTTGAAGAATTGCTTGAGTGGCGCACCGGTAAATAAACCAGGTTTGCTGTACTGGTTAATTTGGCCTATATCCTGGAATACTGACCAGATGACGATGCCGCAATTACGTAGCTCTGCAATCATTTTTTCGATATCTGGGAAATAGCCTAATTGGCCTTGTTCGTCGAATATAAACAGGGTCTGTTTATCAGGACGATCTTCTGGATTCGCTTGGATAAAAATATTGTACAGTGAAGCTAAAACCGCGCGGACAAACTTTTTACCGCTGGATTGATCGCTCGGTAGGACAACATAGACGTCCATATTGCCTTTCAGGAAATCCTTCAAGTCAAAATTGCTTTGCGCTACAAATTCACGCATATTGAGATCATCCAGCCAATTGAGATGGCGAGATGTATTGGTCATCAAGCTATCGCGATGCTCTCCTTTACTTTGATTTTTGAGTGCTGCAGCTGCTTTTTTAGCATGGTAGTATGTCGATTCAGCCATCAAGTCCACGGTGATATTTAGTTCACTGGTTTCAAGATTAAGAATCTCATTAACTCGAGCTAAATTACGATTGGATGGCTCTTCATCTTTATTTTTAGACACCCATTCAATAAGGCCTTTCAAAATGGTTTTGGAGGCTTCATTAAAATGCTCTGTTGTTGAATTGCTATCCTTGCTTGGTGAAATCAGGCTTTCAACCAGAGACTCCAAAGTCCGATCATACATTTTTGGATCTGCAGCCAATAAATCCAAGGGATTGAAGGTGTAGACCTTGCTGATCAAAGAGGTGGGTTTGTCTTCCATAAACTTAGCTGTGCGCGTTACGCCATACGGATCCAGAACAACGCTTTCTCGATGAAAGTTGAGATGACGATGACGTCCAGCCACTGCCCAAAGTTCACCTTTTGGATCATTGACAAAGACAGGTCGGTCTTCTGTCAAAAGCGCAGGGGTCACTATTCCTGTTGATTTGCCACCGCCAGGTTGCGCGATGATGGTGCGATTGCAGAGCGGATAATACAGGTAATTGCCCTTTTCATCTTTGCCAAAAAGCGAGCCTGTTTCATCGTAGGCATTCATTTCAGCCAAAGCTGTTTTGTCAGCAAAGGCAGCAGTACCAAAGATGCCAGAGGTTTTGGGCTCGCGGTTTTTGTTAATGCCAAAAATTGCAAAGCTGAAAGCCGCAAAAGCACCCGGAATAAAATAGAGCCATCCATATTGGCTGAAGTAATTTTTCAGCAAAGTCAGGTGCGCCATCATACCCAGATGATAGACTTCAGCCGTCAGACTGAGGGTCAGCATGTCATAAGCAAAAAACAAGATCAGTGCAGCGAGGCCTGCCACACCCACGGCTGCTACGCTGGCACCCAGCAGCATGGTGTTTTCTTTGTTGTTCTTGTTTTTGGTGGCATTGAGCCAAGCATAACCCATTGCCCCGATATTAATCAAGGCATAGAGCGCAAACATTATGCACTGATCACCGTAGGAGTTCGGCATATAATTGCTTTCTCCTGCAGCAAATTGGTTGTAGTTGTGAATGCGCGCGCCACAAGTCAGCAGAATGGATAAAATCACCATTCCCGCAAACAGAACGATTGCTTCAAGTTTTGATTGGCTGGAGGGCGCGTGTTGTGCAGCGCCGATCCAGTTTTGGAATAAATTTCCTTTTTTATTTTTATTGTTGTGAGACATTTTAAATGGACTCCTGTGTAAATGTGGCTTGGGTTTGAGTGGGGCGCCGAAACGTCTGATAAAACATTGTTGTTGAGCGATCATCTGCTAAAAATGCTTCTTCATCCTGACTTTTCCAGGCGTCCAAAAGGTTTTTCAGGTGATAGCGTGCGTCCCCATCGCCGTCACTGGACTCAGCGTCTGAGCTGGAGATGGCCAGTGACATTTCTTCTTTTGCACAGGCTTGATAAACGCGTCTGACTAAGATGCCGCAAGCTGATAAAATCAGCCCTGCGCCCGTACCCAGTAATCCTGCATAAAACAAGTCTGTGTTTGATTCTTCGGTATAAGCTTTGGCAATTCCCGCACCTGCGGTGACCAAAAGGCCGCCCGCAAGAGTGCTGATTGCTATTATTGTTAGGTTTTTCATGTTAGTTATTTCCTTCGTTATAAGGGCCAGTAAATGGGATATCGCGCGTAACCAGTACGTTAAAATTATCCCCTGACCGAATGTTAATAGTGGGCTGAACATTGATATTCTTCTGGATCAGCGCCGTTGAGGTATCTGCCAATTGTTGACCCATCGCACTCGCAATAATTTGCTGATTGGTAGGGGCTCCGTTGGAGGTGTCATTGCTGGGTTGCGATAATTGCATTCCCGCGCTAAACAAGCTCATCAATAAAGCGGAGCCGTAGATGCGGAAGTAGTGATTATCGACTTGATCATGTAGTCCTGCAAAACCACTTAAGTCTGCGCCCGGCATTCCTTCGAGATCGATATACTGATCATTGGGGAAAATCACCCGTGTCCAGACAATCAAAACACGGCTTTGTCCATAGGCTACCTGGGAGTCATAAGTTCCCAATAATTTCGAGCCTTGGGGGATCAAAATATTATTGCCTGTTTTGGAGTCGTACACATTTTGCGAAACCAACGCCTGGATTTGACCAGGCAGATCAGAATCAATTCCGGTGATCAGTGTCGCAGGAATGATTGCGCCTGCCATCACCATATAAGGTGATGCGGTGTTCTGCACCCCTGCTGTGAGCTGATCATCGCCACCTGTTTGGTTTTGCAAAAAGCTGTTTTTTTCGCCCTGCATGTTTTGATCGTCCTGGCTGGGTGCCGCAGCTTGAGCTGTGCCTGTTAAAGGCGTGATGCTCGGTGCAGCCGATGGGGCGGCAGAGGCAGGATTATTGCTGCTCATGCTGTTGCCGGATTGAAACCCTGCAGGGGTCAGGCCACTTTGCATGCCGCTTTGAAGGGCTTGCTGCGCTGGGTCTTGAGTAGTGCTATTTGCTTGGCTATTGGCACTGTCTCCCTGAAATGGACTTCCGCCTGTTGGGCTGGAAGTCGCATTATTTGGATTTGCCGTGGCTAAGCCTGACACATTTGTAGGAGAATTTCCCCCAGTCCCTGCTGAACCATTGCTGCCATAAGCCTGCGTATCAATCTGAGTCAGCAGGCCTTTGCCTTGCTGATCCTGATTGCCGAGCTGACTGCTGGTGATGCTGATGGATTCCTGCGGCGTGTTTGCGGCAGTCTCTTTGGGTGTTAAGCCAAAGACTGCCCAGACCAGGTATCCTCCCAAGACGACAAATACGCTGGCGATCAGTACTTTGCCTTTGGTACTCATTTTGGTGCCAGTCGGTGCTTTGGGAACAGCACTTTCAGCTTTTACTGCAACCGGCGCTTCTGTCGTTTCTGTTTGTTTAATATCAGTCATGATGTATCTCCTTAAAACCAAGAGTGATCGAGGTTTTGATTGGTAATGACGACCTTCACTTGATCGCCGCCCACGCCCGATACTAAAACCGCCTGGGTGAACACGCGATCAATCACAAAATCAACCGTACCGTCTGCTTCCGTTTTTTTGCGGAAATTGACGAGTTGATCCTGGCCGTTGTCTAAAACAAACAAAACAGGCAACTGCGTGCTATTCACTGAATTGGGAAATTGAATGATGGTATGAATACCGTCATCAAAGACCCGGAGCGGCTTCCAGCTGGGTGATGCGCCGCTGAGTTTGTAATTAAAATTGACGTTATTCAGGTCAATGTTCGTCCCATTTGCAGAAGCAATCACACTCTGGCTCTGTTGGTTTTGCTGACTCAACGCGCTATTCATGGTGTTTTGAATCTCCTGATTAGTATCATCGGGATAGTAAAAAACCGCCTGACGCACATAGTCTGTGTCTGAAGTCAGCAAAGCGATGTTATAAATTCGCTTGTCTGTCGTTAAAACCAGATTTGTAGCGAGGTTCGGTGCTTTGGGTTTAACCACCAGCAATTCAGCGCCATTTGGCCAGGTTCCTCCGACAAACATTGGTTTTAAGTCCCAGTTTGCGGTGTCACCCAGAGAGATATCTTTGATCAGTTCACCCTGTTGAAACAGGATGGTGCAGATATGCATGGGCTCACAGGCAATATAAATTTGTTGCGTCGGATCATAAGGGAAGCCCTCAAAGCCATCGGTTGTGACGTGCGGCGCTTTGCCTGTCTTCTGATAGCTCTGATAAGCCATGATAAGAGCAGGGTTTGAGCCGTAGCCAAAACTGGCTTCAATATTCGGCATCGTCTGCATCGGTACCGTCACCGTTTTAGTGACGACTTCCGTCGCCGGTGCAAAAGTTTGCCTGGCTGGATTGCTGCTGCAACCCGCTAAATTTAAGATCACGCCAATAGCGCAGGTGCTTAAAACCAGGATCTTTAATTTGAGTTTCGTTTTCATTATTGTTGTACTCCATTGTTGTTATTGGTATTGATTTGTTGTGTCCAGGTGAGGTCAGTGATGTACAGCCCCAAAGGGTTGTAGCGGATATCTTTGACATCGCCCAGCTGATAGGTGATTTCGGCAATAAAATTGTTTTGCGAAATCGGTTCATTGTCCAAAGTGGTTGCCGTTTCCTGCCATGCCACCTCGTAGCTGTTATTGGTGCGTTTGATTTCATACAGCACATTGATCGAGACTTTTTCAGTCTTGCCCACAATCAGCGGATTATTTTGCTGATAGTAATTGCTCAATGTGGTGAACGCATTGCCTGTTGTCAGGGCTTGTGCCGCATAGACATTGTCTTGATCTACAGATGGATCTCCGGTCACACCGCGTGAGTAGAGGATGAATTTGTAGAGACTGCCCTTGATGGCGTTTTCTGGAACGTCGCTGCCGCTAAAACTGCTCGCCTCCATCCCCGTTACGACGCTACCATTGCTGGCAACCTCGACGACATAAGGTTTTAGGCGAGACTGGCTTGCAATATGGCCGATCACACATCCCAAGAGGATGATGACCAAGGCCAGCATCGCAATAATGCGGTAGCTGTTTTCCAGTTGGGTGACTGTGCTGCCGTAGAGTTCATTCCAGGCGGCACGGCCTTTTACATAGGGGCTATCCCGATTTTCAATTTCGGCATCGGTTGCCAAAATATCAGGTGCGTCCTGGTGTTTTTTCATTAAGTTGATCATGTTGATCTTCATTTTATTTTTCTCCGTTATTGTTGTTATCATTGTTTTTGCCAAAATGGTTCAGCATGGCATTGCTGAGGGGTCCATTTTGATTGTTGTCTGACGGTGGGGCGGTGATGCCCATCATGGACATGTCCATCCCACCGTTTGAATCAGCAGTGCCAAAGGTTTTATTTAAAATATCTCCGACACCGCTGCTTGTGCCTGCACCTACCCCAAATGCAAAATTGCCTGCTGACATGGCATGAGTTGCCGCAGCAGCCGTCCCGGCAATCGCAGCCATCGTGGTTTCTTTGGCATCATTCATATGACTGATGGCAAAGGCTTGTGATGCTGCGGAGGCAATGCGTCCAGGCACATGTTTGACGATCATGTAATACACTAATGCACCCACAGCAACGCCGAGACAGGTTGTCCAGTCATCGTGCTGTGTAGCCTGATTGATCATCGCTGCCCAATCCTGGCCAATTGCCACGCCCACGGCAATCATAACGTAGAGCATCATGAGTTTGATGCCGACGCCGATCGTCATCCCTAAGTATTCACGCGCCATGGGGAGGGTGTAGCTGGTTGATCCAAAGGCGATGAACAACGCACTGACTGCGACTAAAAAGTAGCTCTCAATCAGGGTGATCATCAGGTCAGCTGCAATTAGGCCGTAACACAAGACAATCAGAATGCAGCAAAAAGTGCCGAAGATCGCAAAGGCAATATTGCTTAAAACACCCCAGGCATTGAAGCTTTGGATGATGCCGCTGGCAATTGATAGACCTTCACTCACTACACTTGATGGATCAATCGCCGTAATGGTCGAGCCCGCAATCCCTAATTGGGTGAACGAGTTAAACAACTCTGGCAGCAATGTGCCCGCATTAGTCATCAGATAATACAGAATCGAAAGAATCACCAGCTGCTTGACCGTATTGATCATCATGCCTGTGAGATTGCCCTCACCACTCAAAATGTTTTTACCAATTTTGAGGGTGAACTGGATCAGCACCAAAATCACCATCAGGTGCATGCCCGCGCTTTCAACCTGCGTAAACCAGTGTTGCGTCGCCTGGAGATATTCCTGCGTGATCGTATCAAAAATCTGGATCTGCATGATTAATTTCCCCCATTAAAATTCGGCATATTGGAAAAGCCATTCTGGTTTTGATAATCGGGATAATTGCTATCCATGCCATTCACCAGATCCTGCTGCACCGATTGATCTGCCTGATCACGCTGGACTTGATACGCCATATAGGTGTTTTGAGAATTGACCTGTGTCATTTCCAGCTGGCGCAATTCCTCCATCTGATTGAGCATTTCACCCGACAGCATATTGCCGGACTGTAAGGCCTGCATCTGTCCCGTCGGGCTGGAGGCAATCGCGCGTAAAGCCTGAATCGTCTGCTCTTCCGAGGCAAAGTCCGAGGCCTGCAGCGAGATTGAGTCCAATGCCCCACGCACCGTATCCAAAGTGGTGTTTGACCAGTTTTGATAAGATTGCTGATAGTTTTGTGGGGATTGATATCCGGGATAAATCTGCCTAAAGCTTTGATCCATGTTTTGCATGGTGTACGCCAAAGACTGACCCGTCTGAATTGCATTGCCCAGATTCGCAAGCGTCTGCGAGATATCCGTCCAGTGGAAGCTGGCAAAGTTTTTAATGTTTTGCGCTTCCATCTGGAATTGTTGCAATTGCGTCTGATAGGACTGCATCTCTTGAATGACCATCTGCGTGGTCTGCATGGCGGTAACTGCATTGCGACCAAAGTTGGCTGGATCAAACACAATCATGGCTGAGGCTTGATTAATCACAAGCCCCAAGCAGCACACCGTAACAGTCATTTTTATGTTAATCATGACGCCACCTTCAGGCCCTTATATTGCAGCCACTCTTTGATCCAGCTCTGATCCTGACGCTTATAGAGGGACATGAAGACTTGCACATCCTCTTTGCTGGAAATCCCAATAAATGCCAGCGTCACCGGCCCCAAGCCAAGATTGATCAGCCGATTATCACGAGGATAAGTGACGTAATAATCCCGCTTGGGTTTGGCTGAAGCGATGATCTCAATCTGCCGCTCATTCAAGCCGCAGGATCGATAAATGGCTTTCGCCTCATCGGTGATGGTATCGTTGGGCAGATAGATTTTGGTTTTGCAGGATTCCAGTAAAACCGCGCTAATTTCCGATTCCGCCGCATCTTTTAAAGATTGGGAAGCAATGACAATCGCAACATTAAATTTGCGTAAAGTCTTGAACCAATCTTTCAATTTTTTGGCGAAATAGGGATTATCGAGGTACAGCCAGCCTTCATCCAGAATCAGTAGGGCAGGGTGACGCTTTTTAAATTCGCGATACAGTACCCGAAACAGGTAATCAATCACGGGCAGATAAAAGGCATTCTTCTGTTCCAGTAACCAGCCCATCTCAAAAGCCATCATCGAGCTGATGCCGATTTGATCTTCACTGGCATTCAGTAAAGACGACATGGCGTCAGACTCGGTGTAGACACTCAAGGCACTGCGCATTTGTTTGTCTTGCAGCATGTCGATGAAGCCGCTTAAATTCCAAGTGTTCCGCCCGGAATGCCGCAGATTAAATAGCGCATCGCGGATTTCGCCTTTTTGCTCTGGCGTTGGAGTCAGACCTTGCAGTTCCATCAAGTTTTCGATAAACCCCAGTGTCCAGTCAAATTCCTCATCGTCATCAATGTGAGACAGCGGCGCTAAGCTGATGGACTGATTTTTGCCGACATCATAATAATCGCCATTTAACGATAAAGTGATCACTTTGTTGGAATTGTCTTTATCAAAGACATAGACCCGCGATTCAGGATATTTGCGGTGTTGTGCCATCAACAGTCCCAACAGCGTGGATTTACCAGCGCCAGTCGGCCCAATAATCATGGTATGGCCAATATCGCCTACATGTAGATTGAATCGAAACGGCGTTGCGCCCTGCGTCGCTGAATAAAACAGCGGGGCAGAGGCAGCGGGGTAGTACGGACAGGGGCAGAATTCTTCACCCTGATAGATGGAGCTGATCGGAGCCATACAACCGAACTCATAAGAGCCCAGTAGGATCTTACGTAGATTCCGATCGCCATGACTGGGCAAGGAGCCCACATACGCATCAATGGCATTGTAGTCCTCATCCTTGGTCAAAAAGCCCAGCTGTTGCAGAGCGCGGGTGACCAATCGCACTTCATCTTCCAGTTTTTGTGCATCCTCATTCATAAGCACAATCACATTGGTGATATAGCCATAACGTACTTGATTGCTCGCATTGATGTTTTTGGCCTGTTCAATTTCATGCACCATCGTGGCGGCATCGCCATTCTCCAGACTCGGCGCACCGCCAAAAGCCTGACGTGCCATCCCTTTAAAACCCAAGGCCTTTTGATACCAGCCGCGACTCATTTCTTTCAGCTTGGCTTCCGCTGCGCTATATCCCAGCGGAATAAAGCGTAGAGACCAGCGATACACAATCGGCAGGCTGTTCAAAAGCTCCATCACGGTCGGATAAACTTCAGCAGGATATTCGGAGACGTTAATCACCCGAATATGTTTTTTGCCCATGCGCGGACGAATCCCGCCAATAAAATGGTCATGACTTAGATA